>JBEBXJ010000035.1:0-20106 GCA_040391685.1 Paenimyroides baculatum | reverse complement strand
CGGAAACATCGTTTAATTCTTCGGCAGAAATCTGTTCTACATCAAAATGGTATTTGTTTCCGAATTTTATTAAATCGTGAATATCAGCCGAACGATTTTTTCCGAAACGATGGTCGTATCCAATGATAATTTTCCCGATGTTAAACTGATCGACCAAAACGGTTTTTACGAATTCTTCGGCAGATAAATTGGCGAAATCCTGAGTAAATTCCTGCACCACCAGATGATCGATCCCAAAATGATCAATCAGTTTAATGCGCTCGTTTATAGTGTTTAACAATGATATTTGATGATCGGTTTTTAAAACCATACGCGGATGCGGGAAAAAAGTCAGGACCAGCGTTTCGTAACCGTATATTTTTTTCTGAAGCTTCAGCTTGTTCAGTATTGCCTGATGGCCAATGTGCATACCATCGAACGTACCAAGGGTTACAATGGTTTTCTGTGTTGATTTAAAAGATTGTACGGAATTAAAAACGTTCACTTTTACAGTTTTTTTTCAAAGTTATTAATAAAATAACGAATGAAAGTTATTTTACAAGAATCTTAATGTAGGTTAATAATTTAGAAAACGAGGTTAACATAAACTTCTGTTACCAATAAAGTTACTATTTTTGACAAAACAATCATTTTTTTATGAAATTTCTAAACAAACTAATTTGTTTTCTACTAATTTTCTTTACCGGAAATTTGTTTGCACAGTTAAATCCGTTTACTGAAAATACAGAACGTAATTTTTCTGACAAGGAAAAATTTGTTAGAACCCATCAGCCAAAGGATTTTAAAGTTTACTCGTTAAACCTGCAAAAAGTGTTGGAATGGGCTAAAGATGCTCCTGAATTATCAGATATTCCTTCTAAATTAACCTTAACGTTACCAGATGCAAACGGGCAACTAGCAAATTATTGGATTTACAATAATGCTGCCATGGAAAACGAATTGGCAAAAAATGTAACAAACATCCGAAGCCTAAAAGCAATTGATATTAAAAATAGAGGAAACAGCATTAGCATTAGTATTTCTGATATTTTTGGATTTCATGCTATGGGTATGAAAGCCGATGGTTCTGTTTTCTATATAGACAATTACACAAACGATTTAAAGAACGTTATAGTGTACCAACGCAACAGTTTAGAGTTACCAAAAAACAACTTTACCTGTTTGGTTGCGGGTGGTAATTTTGATGAGGCTATTACTCCTTTTGAAATTCCTGTACAAACATTAAGTTTAGATAACAAACGTAGAACGTATCGTTTAGCATTGGCATGTACTGTGGAATATTCCACTTTTCACATAAACAATGCACCAGTAGGAACACCAAACACAACCTTAGACCAAAAGAAAAACATTGTATTGGCAGCAATGAACGTAACTTTAACACGCTTAAATCAAATATTTGAACGTGAATTAAATGTACATTTAAATTTAATTGCAAATAATAAAGATGTTATTTTTATCACTTCTGACAATTTTTCAAATCATAATTCCAGTGCTTTGATTGATGAAAGCCAAACGGTAATAGACAATGTTATAGGAACAGCAAATTACGATATTGGTCATACATTTAGTACCGGGCAAGGTGGATTGGCAAGCTTAGGTTCGGTATGTAATCAGTGGGCTAAAGCTTCTGGAATCACAGGTTCTCCTTCACCAGTAGGTGATCCGTACGACGTGGATTATGTTGCACACGAAATGGGACACCAGTTTGGAGCAAATCATACCTTTAACAACTCGTGCCAGTTTAACAGAAACAACAGTACTGCAATGGAAACAGGCAGCGGAAGCACCATTATGTCGTACGCAGGTATTTGTACGCCAGACGTTCAAGGTAATGTTGATGCGTATTACCATTACATAAGCATTAGAGAAATGCAAATTTTCTTGTTATCTGCAACATGCGCACAACAGACTACCGTTACGAATTCTGCACCCGTTGTTACCCCTTTAACAGCGAAAACAATTCCTTATGGAACACCTTTTATATTAAGCACTACCGCAACCGATGCAGATAACGATCCCTTAACATACACTTTTGAACAAATAAACACACAGGTAGCCGCACAACCACCCGTTGAAACTGCTATTACCGGACCGGCATTCAGATCTGTGGCTCCAAGCACCAATAACTTCCGTTCGTTCCCAAGTATTTCAACTGTTTTAGACGGTACAACCAATAGTAACGGAATCGTAAGCAACCAATGGGAACGCTTGGCAACCGTAGCCCGCAATTATAGTTTTGTTGCAACAGTACGTGATAACAATGCTACAGGCGCAAGAGTTGTTTATACACAACCTGTAACAATTACGGTAGCAAATACAGGTCCGTTTGTAATTACCGCACCAAACAACAACCCAAGCACAACAGAACCTGTTTGGTTTATGGGATCAACCAAAACAATAACATGGAATGTTGCTGGTACAACGGCAAACAATATCAACACGGCAAATGTAAATATTCTGGTTTCTACCGATAACGGTACTACTTATACTCCATTAGCTGCAAACGTTCCTAATAACGGAAGTGCAACAGTAGTTATACCAACCAATTTAACTAGTACGTATGATGCCCGAATTAAAATTGAAGCGGTAGATAATATCTTTTATACCGTTTCTAAAAAATTCACTCTTTGGGATCCTAATTTAAGTGTTGCAGAAGTTTCATTAGATAACTTAAAGATTTATCCAAACCCTGTTACAAGTATCTTAAATGTTGAATTTTCTACAAAAGATACCGGTAAAATAAAATTTGATATTTTTGATTTAAACGGAAGATTGATTAAAACGGTTTCTCAAGAAAATTCCAACCAAATCAACCAACAGATTAATGTTGAGAATTTACAGACAGGAACATATATCTTGGTTATAAATACCGGCAAATACACATCTACACATAAGTTTATCAAAAAGTAGATTATCTATATAAAACAAGAACAGCAACCAAAATGGTTGCTGTTCTTGTTTTAAGATATTTAAAAAAAATGGTAATGGTTTACTTTACCATGAATAACACAAATATTCCTGGATTTAACTATATACAATATACAACACTACTTTATACTATAAAAAAGCCTATTTCTTAACCAGCTTTTTTACCGCTATACCTTCATTGGTTTGTAAATGCAACATATAGGTACCGCTTGACAAATTTTCTACATTTAGCTGTATTTCGGTTTGGTTATTAAAGCTTTGGGTGCTTAATTGTTTGCCTGCAATATCGTAAACCGTAATTTGATTCACCAGCACATTTTCGCTGTTGGTAATGTTTACCACGTTTGTTGCCGGGTTAGGGTACATATTAAATTTTGCAGCCAACTCCTCGTTGGTACTTAAAGTAACAATATTAGGTGGTACAGCAGCTAATGCTGTTATTTTAATATTATCATAACGGTTTCGACTATAAATTTGAGGATCATTTACGCCCTTTGATGCAGTCACGCCTAGTACAATATTTGATATAGGGTAATCTTGTATTAAATTGGCTGACGTTATGTGTTTTAAAAAATCGTGAGAAGTGACTATATTAAAAAAAGGTAAATGAATATACACCTTTTTGTTAGGATAATCTAAATAGAAAACATGTTTAACCCAGGTATTAAAATGTGGATTTTGATTAGGATCAAGATCTGAAAAACCTCTTTTTTTATCGAAACCTCCATGAAACAAATACTCAGGTTGATTGATAGTAGAGTTAGGATCACCAATACTATATAATGTTATATGAGCATAACCTCCACCGTTTCCGGGAAGTAGTGGTCCGGTATAAAAATCATATTCAAACATTATCACATCGTTCCCTGCTGTGCGGTTAGCCATTAAAGGGTGTAAATTTGTTTTCCAGGCAGCTAGTGCCTCTCTATCGGTTAAACCGGTGCCTATATCCAATACCTTGCCCCTGCCCGTTTCGTTTACTATGGTAAAAAAACTGTTTGCCTGCGTATTGGTCGAACCGGTATACCACCCCCATTGCCCGGGTGTTTTGCCTGTAACATCGGTTCCAAGATTACCAACACTGTGATTGTCGAAATTTTCGGTGTATAAAACCTGGCTGTATATGTAGTTAAAACTCAATACGGTTATTAAAACCAGTAAATACTTTTTCATAATTTATAATTTTAAGTAAAGGCTGTATTTATACAGCCTTTAAATTTTTTATTAATGTACTCTTAAATGCACCGCAGAACGTTGCCAAAAAGTAGGAACGTCTTGCATAAAATCCATGGTAATGATATTTACTTTACCACAAATTTCTCTGATTTTGGCTTTATACAATATACTGCATTACATTATACTGTAAAATAAAGCTATTTCTTAACCAGCTTTTTTACCGCTATACCTTCATTGGTTTGTAAATGCAACATATAGGTACCGCTTGACAAATTTTCTACATTTAGCTGTATTTCGGTTTGGTTATTAAAGCTTTGGGTGCTTAATTGTTTGCCTGCAATATCGTAAACCGTAATTTGATTCACCAGCACATTTTCGCTGTTGGTAATGTTTACCACGTTTGTTGCCGGGTTAGGGTACATATTAAATTTTGCAGCCAACTCCTCGTTGGTACTTAAAGTAACAATATTAGGTGGTACAGCAGCTAATGCTGTTATTTTAATATTATCATAACGGTTTCGACTATAAATTTGAGGATCATTTACGCCCTTTGATGCAGTCACGCCTAGTACAATATTTGATATAGGGTAATCTTGTATTAAATTGGCTGACGTTATGTGTTTTAAAAAATCGTGAGAAGTGACTATATTAAAAAAAGGTAAATGAATATACACCTTTTTGTTAGGATAATCTAAATAGAAAACATGTTTAACCCAGGTATTAAAATGTGGATTTTGATTAGGATCAAGATCTGAAAAACCTCTTTTTTTATCGAAACCTCCATGAAACAAATACTCAGGTTGATTGATAGTAGAGTTAGGATCACCAATACTATATAATGTTATATGAGCATAACCTCCACCGTTTCCGGGAAGTAGTGGTCCGGTATAAAAATCATATTCAAACATTATCACATCGTTCCCTGCTGTGCGGTTAGCCATTAAAGGGTGTAAATTTGTTTTCCAGGCAGCTAGTGCCTCTCTATCGGTTAAACCGGTGCCTATATCCAATACCTTGCCCCTGCCCGTTTCGTTTACTATGGTAAAAAAACTGTTTGCCTGCGTATTGGTCGAACCGGTATACCACCCCCATTGCCCGGGTGTTTTGCCTGTAACATCGGTTCCAAGATTACCAACACTGTGATTGTCGAAATTTTCGGTGTATAAAACCTGACTGTATATGTAGTTAAAACCCAACACGGTTATTAAAACCAGTAAATACTTTTTCATAATTTATAATTTAAGTAAAGGCTGTATAACTACAGCCTTAAATTTTTTATTAATGTACTCTTAAATGCACCGCAGAACGTTGCCAAAAAGTGGGAACGTCTTGCCAAATATCCATAGTTAGCGTTTTAGGCACACTACCGGTTATGGTATGTTGGTGTTTAATACCCGGTGCCTCAAAAACCAATTCCAACGAATTACATGCTACATAGCTACCTAGCGTATTATCATATATCGTATGATCGGGGGTGATGACATATTAGTATAATAATGCAAATTAAAACTACCAAAAGGTAAGTTTCCTTGTAATTGGGTTCCTCCTATCGGTGCACTCATAACGGGATGCCAATTTTTAAGTGATCCCTGAGGCAATGTTTGTATATAGGGATGTAAAATGTATGTACCTACAAAAGCAGCACCCTCAAAAACATCTACTTCATAAAAAAATACTTTACCGTAATCTCTTAACAAAAGCTCTTCTTCTGGTGTTAAAGTTAAGCCATGATCAAAACCACGAGACCATGGTCCAAAAGCCCACGGTGGTGTCGTACTCGGATACCTAGGCACTGCTGGCGTCCCAAGTGAACTTCCGGTAAATGGCATAGGTAAATGATGCTCGCGATCTTCAATTCTCGCACCTTGCTGCGGCTGAAAATCTTGAGTAATGGTTGCTTTTACAAGATTACCTACTTCTTGATTGTTAACATACAAATTAAGGTATTGAGCTGGATTTGCAACCATATCGGCAACTGGTGGCGAAGTCAAACCTAAATTATAATCGTAGAATTTACCATCATTATCGCCGTCAAAATAAGCTAAACCTATCCAAGCATGTACGCGTATTGTATAAGGTGAAGAACTTTCTTCATCTATACCATTGCTAATCACATACGATGGTTGAAGATCACGGAATTTAGCCCCTCTGTTATACCAAATATCCCAAGGAGAAAAATAATTTGTTGCCAAATTGCTTATACCTCCTGTACCAAGATCACCTGGATTGTCGTCATCAAAACTGTTGGTTTGGTATTGCGAGCCGGCTTCTTCATTTTGCATTTCAGCTTCCTGATAAACGTCTTCACTACAAGCTGTAAGGGTTACTACCCCCTCCCAGTAAAAAAAGTAATTTTTTCATAATGTTATAATTTTTAATTAATTGTATTGTAAATATAATTAATTAAAAATTATAACAAAATATTAAACAAAAAAAGGAATAAAATTAGTTTTATCCCTTTTTCTCTAAATTGTATTTTAAAAATCTAATCCTCTTGTTTTTCGTTTATCTTTCGTTCCAGCTCTAATTGCAGTTCTTCAATAACCGGGCGAACGGTACTTTCGGGTAAATCGGCAATGCGTATGTACATTAATCCATCTACCGAATTGTTAAATAAGGGATCTACATTAAAAGCCACTACCCGTGCGTTTTGTTTAATATATTTTTTAATTAAAACCGGTAAACGTAAACCACCCGGTTCTACTTCTTCAATCAGCTTGTCGAATTTATTCAAATCGGCTTCGGCTTCGTTAAAAACAAAATCCTTATCGGCATCTTTCAACTGCACCTTATATTCTTGTTTAGCCTGAACATACTGTGCCACATACGGATCGTAAAAATGCGATTTCATAAATTCAATCATCAGCGATTTACTAAAATCCGAAAACTGGTTGCTAATACTTACCCCACCAATTAAATATTTATGTTCGGGATAGCGCAAAGTGGTATGCACAATTCCTTTCCATAATAAAAACAAGGGCATAGGTTTTTGCTGGTACTCACCAACAATAAAGGCACGTCCCATTTCTATAGACTGTTCCATCATGGAATGTAATTCGGGTTCAAAACGAAACAATTCGGTTAAATAAAAACCGCTTATTCCCTGTTTTGTATAAATATCTTTCCCTAAACCCATACGGTAGGCACCGGCAATACATTTGGCATCGTCGTCCCATAAAAACATGTGTTTGTAAAAGGTATCGTATCGGTCTAAATCAATTGCTTCGTTGGTTCCTTCACCTACAGCACGAAAAGTAATTTCGCGCAACCTTCCTATTTCCCGTAGAATATTCGGAATATTAACCGCATCGGTTAAAAAAACCTCGTAATTTTTGCTTTGCAGCAAACGATCGTCTCCTTTTCGTAAACTTTCAATTTCCTGCACCATTAAATCCTGCATGACTGGACGCTCTATTTCTTTTGGCGGAGGTGTTGGCAGTTTAAACGATGGAATTTTAATGTACTGCTTTTTATCGTCTTTGGTTGTATTTGCCAGCAAATAAGTTTTCTGACGCAAGAATTTTCCGAAAATTTCTATAGAATCGCCGTGTTCGTTTTGTTCAGCAACCGTAATAGATTTTCCAATACGCACGCGGATTACACGATCTTTCTGGGTTAATAATTCGGAAGGAAGTTTGGCTGTCTGCAATGTTGGACTAATTTTAGACAACATATAAAACAACCTGCTGTTTTTGGCATGAAAATAAATAGGAACCACAGGAACCTGTGCTTTTCGAATTAATTTTAAAGCACCTTCTTCCCAAGGTTTGTCTACAATTTTATCGTCTTCTTCAAAATTTGAAACTTCGCCCGCCGGAAAAACGCCCAACGGCTTGCCATCGCTTAAATGGCGTAAGGTTTCTTTTAAGCCCAATACGCTAGACTGCGAATCTTTATGATTATCAAACGGATTAACCGGCATGATAAAAGGTTTTAAAGGCTCTATTCTATGCAGTAAAAAATTCGCGATAATTTTAAAGTCGGGATCGCGCTCGCGCATTAATTTCAACAGCAAAATACCGTCGATCCCGCCCAATGGATGGTTCGATATGGTAATATACGGTCCTTGTTTGGGCAATCGTTTTAATTCTTCGGGATCAATTTCAAACTCTATCTGAAATTCGTTCAAAATGGCATTTAAAAAAGTAACGTCTTCTAAATGTTTGTTTCTATCGTAAACTTTGTTTAATTCTGATATTTTAAGCACTTTCATTAACAACCAACCAGAAAAAGTACCAATAAAACCGTACTTTTCTAATTTAATTACGCGCGCAATTTCTTTAGCGGTTACCAACCCCATTTAACTATTTTTTTGCAAAGATAACAATTCCTTTCACACCTGTTAAAACCTAATTTTATTTATAATGTAGTTTTAATCTAAGGTTATGGTTTTAAATATAGTAAATTTTACTTTAGTATTAATACTTTGTTAATAAGATAATTTGCAACAAAATATAAAACAACTCGTTAAATGTATTTTTATTAAAGACTGAAATATGTATTTTTGGCAAAACACCAAATTAAAAAATGAAAATTTTATCGTACAATGTCAACGGCATAAGAGCAGCAATTACTAAAGGTTTTCTAGAATGGCTACAGGCTGCAAACCCTGACATTATTTGTTTACAAGAAATAAAAGCTACACAAGAACAAATTCCTGTTTTAGAAATTACGGCTGCAGGTTATCCGTACCAGTATTATTTTTCGGCAGAAAAAAAAGGTTATAGCGGTGTTGCCATTTTATGTAAAACCGAACCAAAAAATATTGTTTTTGGTACCGGAATTGATTACATGGATAAAGAAGGTAGAAATGTTCGTGTAGATTTTGATGATTTTTCGGTGATGTCTTTGTACCTTCCATCGGGAACCAATATTGATCGTTTAGGACATAAGTTTCAATACATGGCAGATTTTCAGAATTATATTAACGCATTAAAAAAAGAAGTTCCGAACCTGATAATTTGTGGCGATTACAATATCTGTCATCAGGCAATTGATATTCACGACCCTATTCGCAATGCTAAGGTTTCTGGTTTTTTACCCGAAGAACGCGAATGGCTGGATACTTTCATGAAAAACGGATTTTTAGATTCATTCCGTATGCTGAACCCTGAGCCACATCATTATTCATGGTGGAGTTATCGTGCCAATGCCCGCAACAACAACAAAGGCTGGCGAATTGATTATAATTTAATTGCCGAAAACATGAAAGACCGTGTAAAACGTGCTTATATTTTACCCGATGCAAAACACTCTGACCATTGTCCGGTTGCGATAGAAATTGATTAATAAAACATTTAGAAATATGAAAAAAATATTATTGGCAGCTTGTTGTATTCCTTTTTTAACAAGTTGCGTTACCCGAAGATTGTATAACGAATTAGATGCTAAGTATAAAAATTGTTCTGAAGAATTGGAACGATTAACCGGCGAATCGAGCGATTTAAAATCACAGTCTTTTGATTTGGGAACCAAAAATCAATCATTACAATCACAATTGGCAGAAGCCGTTGCAGAGCGCGATAAATTAAAAGTTTCTTACGATCAATTACAGAAAGATTACCAAAGTCTTGAAAAAAACAGCGACCAGGCAATTAAAGCAGAAATTGAACGATTAAACAGTTTAAAGAACGAATTAGATGGAAAATCGTCGCGTGTAGCAGAGTTAGAAGGAAAATTAGCCGCTCAAGACAAAAACTTACGTAATTTAAAAGAATCACTTTCTAAAGCTTTGTTTGAATTTGAAGGAAAAGGCTTAACGGTTGAACAAAAAAACGGAAAAGTTTATGTATCAATGGAAAATAAGTTATTGTTTCCATCGGGCAGTTGGTCGGTAAGCAATGAAGGTAAAAACGCAGTTGAACAATTAGCCGAAGTGTTGGCAAAAAATCCAGACATTTCAATTTTAATCGAAGGTCATACCGATAACGATAAAATCATGGGTAATTTAGGCGGAGGTGTTACCACCAACTGGGATTTATCAACCAAGCGTGCCACCGCAATAGTAAATATTATCGAACAGACCAACGGTATCGACAAAAAGAACCTAACCGCAGCCGGACGCAGTGAATTTGCTCCGATTGCATCTAACAGTTCTACAACCGGTAAGGCTAAAAACCGACGAATAGAAGTAATTCTTACCCCGAAACTAGACGAAATATCTAAATTATTAAACGACTTATAAATTAAATCCCGGTGTAAAACCGGGATTTTTCAAATTAAAAATTATGAACGTTTTAAATGAACAATTACAAAGCACTATTTATTCTTTTGGTTATAATTTATTGAAAGAATCAGGTTTAAACAGTCAGGCATCTCACTATATCAACACCATTTTACTGTTGCTGGTATTTTTTGTGCTGTTGTACTTTATTGCTTTTGTACTGCGCAGAATTTTAATGTTGGTACTTATTAAAACCATCCGTAGAAGCAAAACCAGGTTCGATGATTTTTTAATTCATAACAAAGTACTTAAATATCTTACGTACTTAATTCCGTTGATTATTGCAAAACAGTCGTTGCCTTTAATATTTACAGGGTTTCCGCAAATAACGCATATCACGGTAAAGTTGGTAGATATTGTACTGATCATTGCTTTTACGTTGTTGCTAAAATCGGTTTTTTATACCTTTAAAGATGTTTTACACAGCCGTAAACGTTTTACAGACAAACCTTTGGACAGCTACTTTCAGGTAATTTCCATAGTACTGTACATTGTTTGTGCCATTTTGGTTTTTTCTGAATTAAGCGGAAAAGAACCTTACGGCTTACTAACCGCTTTAGGTGCGGCATCGGCAATTGTTATTTTGGTTTTTAAGGATACCATTCTGGGATTTGTTGCCAGCATACAGGTATCATCTAACGATATGGTACGTGTAGGCGATTGGATCGAAATGCCCAAATACGCTGCCGACGGAACTGTTTTAATGATCAATTTAAGCACCGTTAAAGTACAGAATTTCGATAAAACCGTAACCACAATTCCAACCTACGCACTAATTAGTGATTCGTTTAAAAACTATCGAACCATGCAAAAATCCGGTGGTCGTCGTATAAAAAGATCACTCAACATTAAAATGGGATCAATCCGTTTTTTAAAGGAAGATGAAATAGAGGATTTAAAACGAATCAAGCTTTTAAAATCATACATTATCGAACGTCAGCAAGAAATAACTAATTACAACCTTACGCATGTCGATGATCCTACTATGTTAGTAAACGGTCGCAGACTTACAAACATTGGGTTGTTTCGTGAATACGTAAAACGTTATTTACTAAACAATAGTAATATTCACAAGCAATTTCATTTAATGGTTAGGCACATGCAACCTACAGAACACGGTTTACCATTAGAAATTTATACCTTTACCAATACAGTTGAATGGCCTAAATACGAAGGCATTATGGCAGATATTTTTGATCATGTTTTAGCTGTTGTACCCTACTTTAAGTTAGAACTATTTGAGTTACCAAGTGCCTCTGATATTCATGATGTACTACTAGCAACATTGAATGAAAACAAACATAATTAAGATAAATAGTTCAGTTATACAAACAAAAAACCGGTGAGAGTTACTCACCGGTTTTTATTTATCATTGTTTAAATTAATTACTTCTTAACCACCTTCACAAACTGTGATGCTTTAGCTGTTTCAATCTTAACCAAATATGTTCCCGAACTTAATCTGCTTAAATCAACTTTCACTTCGTTTGACTGGTAATTACCACTTAATACTTTCTGTCCTGTAATGGTAAACATTTCTACTTTCGTTATCTCTTCGATATAGCTTATGTTCAACTCTGAATCTGCAGGGTTTGGATAGTATTTTAACTGTGCCAAATCTAAAGTAGCATTGCTTAGATTTAGTGTAACGGTAACTGCCGTTGGCATACTGCCACAACTGTTGGTGCCTGTTAAAATACCGTAATACGTAAATTGGTGTTGTAATAAGTGACTTGGTGATAATTGGTTAATTTGCTTAACAGCATCGTTATAACTTGAAAACCATCTTACGTTTGGTTGATTCATATGTAAATCTGAAACTTTTGCCGAAAAATTGAATCCTTGCGTTGTTAGTCCGGTCGGAGTGTTTGGACGTTTACCAACAGTCACCATTACATTCACTCTATTTGATTTACACCCAGATACTTCATGAGCTATATAATAAACCCCAGATTTTATTACAAATGTTTCAGGTAAAGCAGATGTTGTTGTGCTATCTGTGTACCAAACATAACTTCCTGAAGACGGATGTAAATCAGCAATGGTATTTCCTTCACATACTGTAATCGATGTCATTGTTGGCGTGGTGATATTGATAACCTGAACAGGAACAGCAATACGAACCGAACTACAATTACCTATTACCTGTTGTACATAATATGTTCCAGACGATACCGTAGTGTTGTTTGCCAACGGAATCATTGATTGTAATGAAGAGTACCACTGTAAGGTTGCTGTAGGATCTTTTACTACTACCAAATCATCTAATGTACTGTTGCCACATGCTACTTGTGCGGAAGCTGTTGGTACAGGTACTACTGCTGCTACGGTAACCTGAATGGCTTGTCGTGCAGATTCACATGTTCCAGTTACCGAACTTACATAATAAGTACCTGTTGCCAACAACTGGCTTGAAGGTAATACAACGGTGCTGGTTGCGCTGCTGTACCACTTTAACTGCGTATAGTTAAATCCGTCAATAGTCATGTTTTGAACTCGTGTATTGCTACAAACATTCAATTGGGTAGTGGTTAACGCTGTAGCTTGATTCAACGTAATCTGAACTGCCGTTCTGGTGACACTTTCACACGTTCCTACCGTTTGCGATGCGTAATAGGTAGTTCCGTTTATTAATACGGTGGTCACTGGCAATAACGCTCCTCCTGTCGTTGCACTATACCATTTAATGTTACTTCCTGTAATAACAACATTTGCTAAAGTAGTATTCTGTCCTATGCAAAAACTTTGGTTTACTGCTACAGGTGGGTGTACAAATACTGGTTCTATAATTGTGAAACTTTGATTGATTGAACAACCATTTGCATCAATTACTGTTACAACATAAGTTCCTGGAATTAAACCGCTCAATGTTGTGCCCGTTTGTCCGTTTGACCACACATAGGTGTAAGGTGCAACACCACCTGTAACAGACACTGTTGCCGAGCCGTTGTTTTGTCCGTAACAGCTGATATTAGTACTACTTGCCGTGATTACTAATGCTGAAGGTTGCGTTATTGATACCGAAGCGGTAGTTTTACAATTGTTCGCATCAGTAATAGTTACGGTATAATTCCCTACGTTTAAGTTATGTGCTGTAGCACTTGTGGCTCCGTTAGACCAAAAATAGGTATATGGTGCTACTCCACCTAATACATTAACTGTTGCTTTTCCATTACTTACAAAATTACATGTTATGTCGGTTTTAAAAATCGCAGCTTTAAGAGCTGCTGGTTCGCTAATAATAAACTTTTCTGTATAACTTTGATTTTCTGAATCAATAATTAACACAGTGTGAGTTCCGGCTGTTAAACCTGTTGCTGTCGGATTTGTTCCTCCAGATGGTGACCACAAATAAGTATATGGAGCAGTACCACCCATCGCAACAATTTGTATTTCGCCATTATTACCTGAATTACAGCTTACATTTTTTTGCACTACAGACTTAATCCCTAATGGTATTGGTTGATCAATCATAAAACTTTGTGTTGCAATACATCCATTTGAGTCTGTAACTGTTAGAATATAAGTTCCAGCAACTATATTTGATAAAGTTTTTGTTATAGCTCCATTATCCCATGAGTAAGTATATGGAGATGTACCTCCTATAACTTTAGGTGTAACTCCTCCATCACTTCCCCCATAACTGCTAACATTAGTAGATACTTCTGTCTCAATTTCTAAAACATCTGGTTCTTGTATTATTATATCTTCTGTAATTGTACAATTATTTTCATCAGTTATAATTACAGAATAAGTTCCCGGTTTTAAATTAGAAATTGTTGCACTCGTATCCGCCGTATTCCATATGTATGTATATGGCGCTTTTCCTCCTGTGGGTGAAATTGTAATACTTCCATCATTCAGACTATTACACGTAATGTTTTTAGTGATAAAATTTGATTGCAGAGCATCTGGTTCGGTTATAGTAACTACTCCTGTAACCACTCTCTTAAGGGCATCAGTAACAGTAACAGTATAATCCCCTGCTTTTAAATCTGTTGCCATCGGATTATTACCCCCTGTAGGTGACCAAGAGTATATGAAAGGGGCCAATCCGTTTTTAACCACAACAGTCGCAACTCCTTCATCAGCACTATTACATATATTATCAATTTTTTGAAAAGATAACGTATGAAGTGGAATATCCTCATAGTAAATGTCATCTAAATATAGATAGTAATAAGGACCTTTAGCAATTTGAACTATTGGAAACGAAAAAGCAAAATAATCATCAGTAGTGTTTGGTAATATAACTGTGAATTCCTCCCACGCTTTAGAAGTACTTAGCGTAATGGTTTCAATGAGAGTTTTACTTGCCGTTAGGGTATTACTACTTAAACTGTAGATTTCTATAGTAGGAGTAGCTGGATTAGCTCCATCTAAATAAACTGAAAAACGTATTTGTTTAGCACCATTTCCTAAATTGTCAGTTTCTGGGGAAACCAACATCATGTTACCATTCCCTGATGATCTATATACATAGTACCCATTAGTACCAGTCTTTTTTCTGTAACTATCTATAAATGCTTCTGAATTATTAGGAGATAAATCATTTAAGTAAGTCCAACACATCGGAGCTACATCATATTCTGCATCTTTTTCAAAACCTTCAAAAAAGTTACCAAAAACAGGGCAAAGTGTACTAAATTTAATGGGAAAAGTCGTCCAGATACCGTTTGTTGCTCCACATACACTTCTTACATATACTGTATAATTTGTAGCGGCATCTAACCCTTTAATATCCACATATGTATTGGTGGTTGTCCCACTATCCGCTAAACCAGATATACCTGATCCCGGAGTGCCCGCTGTACGAATTTCATATTCATAACCTGTAACTCCTGTGGCTATAGATGCTGCCCATGATACCTTAACATCATTCTGCGTTATATTACTAACATTTAGATTCATTGGAAAAATACACGGTGATAAATCTTCATAATATATATCATCTAAAAAACCATACCAATATGTTTTCCCAGCAGCTTTACCAGGTATTCTAAATGCAAAATAATCATCAGTAGTTTTTGGCAAAGGCACAATATATTCAGACCATACATACTGTTGAGTTAACTGTATAGAGTTTATTAATGTACTTGTTGCCGTACTAGTTTTGCCATCTAAACTATATATTTCTAAAACAGGAATGGTAGTTGTTGGATAATGATCATCAAGATAAACAGAAAAACGTAATTGTTTTGTTCCATCGCCTAAATCATCAGTTTCAGGAGAAATCAATTTAATTTCAGCATCATCCTCCAAATAAAAGCTATAGCTATTGTTCCCTGAATTCTGATGCCAATCAACAACGTACCCCTCTCCATAACCACTTCCTTTACTAAAAAGATAAGTCCAACAATCAGGGGCAGTTTTGTTTAATGTAGTTGTTTCAAAACCTTCGTGAAAATTTGCTGTAATAACATTACAAGTTTGTGCGTGAGTTTCCATAAAAGAAAATAGACAACCAAAAAGAAAATAATAAAATAGGATAGTTTTTAACCACCTAGATTTAATTGAAAAAAAAGTAGTTTTTTTCATATTCATTCATTTTTAAATTAGTAATTCATAAATATATAAAATATATGAAATAAAACAACATAAAATAAATATTTTTTGTTAAAAAAACAAACTTAAAAATAAGCATAAAAATACTTTGTACACATAGAATACTAATAAGTGACTGACAAAATCTAAAAAAAATTGTAAGTGAAAAAAGTCTAAAGCTTTTAAAAATAAAACCTACTCATATACAGACTATTGAGTATCTATTATTTTATCATGAATAATGATTATTACGATCATTAAAAGAAATAACTATATAGAAACCCGTTGTGCATTATGATAAAATTATAAAAAGTTGCGCCCATGCTTATAATAAGCAGTAAATTAAAGATACTCCCCAACAATTTACCAATGAACAACTTGGTTGCAAATTATAAAAGTACTTTGCTATCCTACCAAAGACGCAAACGATATTGAATTAATAAGTCTGTTTAACAGCAGAGTATTTATGTATTTATAGTGAGAACTATTTATTTAAACAATTGCCAGAAGAGTTAAAAATAAAATAGAACGTAGTGTTTTCAATAGAAGAAAGTGTCGTTTATTTACTCATATTGAAATCTTGAGAATTAAAATAGTAAGTTTAATAAATGAAAATCAGACACATTTTATTATTAACAGTATGCCTTTAGAAATCTGTAAGTTATCAAGAGCAGCACAAGAACTAAAAATTTGTAAAGAAGAATATAAACCTTCTCCTAACCGAGGATATTGTCCCTCTCAATCAATGTCATTTTATGGCTATAAATTACATGCTGTTTGCTCTTTTGATGGTGTTTTTCATAGTATAGATTTAACCAAAACATCTGTACATGATATTCATTACTTACAAGATGTAAAAGATTAACTTAATGATTGTGTACTAGTTGGAGACAAAGGATATCTATCAAGTGAAATCCAACTAGATCTATAAAGTTGCCAATATTAGATTAAGTACTCCCAAAAGAAAGAATCAACACAATTATAAGCCTCAATTACCTCTATACAAAAAAGCAAGAAAGAAAATTGAAACTCTATTCTCACAATTATGTGATCAATTTATGATTAAACGTAATTATGCTAAATCCTTTAAAGGATATAAAACCAGAATACTAACGAAGATAACTGCCTTAACAACAATACAGTATATTAATAATATTCTTAATAGATCTTAATACATTAAAGCAAACGATTATTTAAAATACACAACGGGTTATATAGAAATAATTTTTTAACAATAATTAACATTTTATTTTTAATTATGATGATGTTAATAAGAACGTGAATGAACCAATTTTTGAAAACGTTAAAAAACGTTTCTGATATCGCAACAACGGAAAGCAATACAACTTATACAGTGTCTAGCCTTGGTTTTACTTCCTGATAATTCAGATTATAGAGATAGTATTAAATTTACCATTATTAATAATACTCCTTATCATTTTGAAATTACACCTCAAATTGGATTAGCTTACTATGACGGAATGGACGATGGTAATTATAATCCTTCTATTGGATCATTTAATTTAGTTACTGATTATCCAGCTTTATATTCAGGTGGCAAAGAGTATTTAAATTTAATAGAAGGTAAGACAATAATATACCCTCCTTTTTCTATCTCTTCAAATAACCACTGTCCGGTTAAAAGTTGTTAGGCATTTAATGTTCTTATAGGAGGAATAGCAAATATAGACGAAGCAGACCTTTTGGAAATAGCTGGAAAGGTTTACTATTTTGATGTAAAAGTTAGAACATCTCCTAGTAGTCCAATAATCTCATCTGCATCAACTACTATTAAACAAATATTTAACGCATCAGCTTTTACACTGCTGAGTGATTTCGGGGATGGGAGTATTTAAGTTTTATAGCTCCAACACCATATTTAGAGCCATATTATTCAAATACATATTCCAATGAGATTGGTGCTGGTAACATTGGATCAATTTCTCGAGTAGCAAAAAACTATCATAATTCAGTATTCAAACGAATGATTATTCAATTTATTACCTTACAACATCAGGAGGTGTTTACATTTACTTTACAAAAATATAATAATTCGTTCCAGTAATTAATTCAATTTGCTAGTTTAGTTAGAAAAAGAAACAAAGCTAAGGATATTTAAATTTTTTGTTTATAAGAAGATGCGTAAGTGATAGTGAGATCATATTGATAACCATAGTTTCTTCTACAAGCTTCTATAGTAATCATTTATATGCGATACGGTTCATCAAGCAATATGGCTTTATTCACAATATAGGCAGATTGCTTTACGAGTTATTTGAGATTGTAAGTGATTATTTTAAAGATTTTTGCTGTGAGTTACACTACATCATTGATTCTTTTCCTGTTGCAGTATTCAATAATATGAGAGCTGCAAATTGTAGAATACTCAAGGATAATAAATGGAGAGAAACACAGCCATTTTATGGCGTAAAAGCACAACTACTCACCACAAAAGATGGTATACCAATGCCTTTCATTTTACACCAGATAAAAACAGCTTATGCAAAGGCATTAGACAAAATGATAGACAAACTACCCGCAGAATCTTGAATACATGGAGATAGCACATATTTAGGTTATGGAGTGGAAGACAATACTTTGGACAGAAAAGCTATCCTGTTGAAAATCCAAAGAAAATCAAATTCTAAAAGAGATAGATACTTTTTTAGAAAAATTTAAAAAACTGAAAATGAGAAAGAGGATAGAAACAACAATCAGCGATATTAAAAAGCTTTTTCCTAGAACAATACATGCAGTAATACTCAATGGCTTCTTAATAAAACTGACTTTGTCTGTATTTGGACCACAATTAAGTAAAGCTATTAACTAGCAACTCGAACTTAATTAAATCTTAATATTTTTATCCTTCGCTGATTTTACCTGATAACCAAATCGTAGTTTTTTAGTTTCGTTTGGTTTTAAGTTAACTTCCCAAGAAAGTTTTCCTTTTTCGGCATCAGTTGTGGCACCACCTTTATCTGTTAGAATAATTTCAATGTCGGTATTGCTGCTAATTGGTATCTGATCTTCTACAATAATACTGATGCTTTCTTTTTTGTTGTTGCGGACAGAAATTTCGTAAACAAAATCCTGTACTTTACGTGACGATAATGTTTTTGATCCCGATTTATCGTTAATCAGCGTGCGAGTAACTGAAATATTCTGATCTTTACCCAGACTCAATCGCAGTTCATCTTCGTTTGCATTGGCGTTTACATAGGTTTTTCCCACGTACATTCCTTCAAAAACAACATTGGCTTCGCCCGGTAAAATGTTATAGTCGCCGTAATTTTTAACTTTTGCAATTAAATAGGCATTGGTATCTAATTTCGGTGTGGTAACATAACTGTATGTTGCCTGCAACTGCGTATCTTTCAAAGCTACACTATGCTGTTTGCCATTGCTTAAAATGGTGTACGGAATATCAATATGAAACGTAATGTTTAATTGAGATTCACTTATCTGAGTATAATCATCCATTGTAGATTGTCCCACAGCAATATCTAATCCTGGAGTTTGTCCCTGTAATGTCTGTATGACATTTGCATTTGGTCTGCCTTCTATGTTTTTTGATGTTACTGTTGTTGAAGCTGTTCTGTTAGATTGTCTACTCCATTGTGATGGATTGTAATAATCCAAAAACCAAGGCTGTAGTTCGGGTGCAAAGGTATTTTGATTTGCAAGTCCGCTGGTTAACGACAGTTTTACGTTTTTCCAGTCGATCCCCGTATTTTGCTGTACTTGTGCTTTGTACAGCATTTGTATAGGTTCGTTGATTTTGTCGATACGCATTTCGTAGCTTGGTTGCCACGTTGCCTGATTAGTTAAGTACGAAACCTCTAACGGAATGGTTCCTGTCTGGCTACTCATTACGTTTACAACAAGTTTACCCTGACTTGTTTTTTCGGTGGTGGTTTCGTTAAAAGTCAGTTTTCCTTTTAAAATTGTCAGTTCTTCAAACAATACTTTCTCCTGATTTTCTAATTTGTTGATAGAATTAGCAAGTTCGGTACGTTTGGTCTTGTAAAAATCTAACAATTTGGTTAATTCAGCAACCGAAAAATTCTGCGCATTGCTCATTGACTGATTTTTATCCAACAACTCCACACCTTTTCGTTCGGCAGTTAACTGGTTTTGTAGCGTTTTCAGTTCAATTTCTTTCTTGGCAATTTCTTCCTTCACCGGTTTTACCAAAGGCGAATCCTGATTATTATCGTATTCTTCCACATACGCAT
>JBEBXJ010000034.1:0-20166 GCA_040391685.1 Paenimyroides baculatum | reverse complement strand
AAAGGTAACTGTAACGTACCAACACATTGCTGTTTAGCAACTTTACCACCCACGCAACGGTCAACTTTATTGGTTAACCAGTCTTTACAGGCAACAGATTCTAACTGTAAAACCTGATTTAGGTAGTTGTAAACTTCTTCTTTTTCGTATTCTAAATCTGCATAATTGTAAACAACAGTTTCGTCGTTCATAATTGTTTTTGGAGAAGAACCAAACATATCCTCTAAAGCAAAATCCATTGGTTTTGCTCCATTTGTAGCCGATTCAAAAGTAAAACGATGGTTGTTTGTAACTTCACCCACATTGTACATTGGCGAACGCTCGCGGTCTGCAACGCGTTTCAACGTATCAATATCGTTTTTACCGATAACCAATCCCATACGTTCTTGCGATTCGTTACCAATGATTTCTTTTGCCGATAAAGTAGGATCGCCAACTGGTAGTTTATCTAAATCGATCAAACCACCGGTATTTTCTACCAATTCAGACAAACAGTTTAAGTGTCCGCCTGCACCATGATCGTGAATTGACACGATTGGGTTAATATCGGCTTCAACCATACCACGTACCGCATTAGCTGCACGCTTTTGCATTTCAGGGTTTGAACGTTGAATGGCATTCAATTCGATACCTGAACCGAAAGCACCTGTATCTGCAGAAGAAACTGCTGCACCACCCATACCAATACGGTAGTTTTCACCACCTAAAATTACAATTTGATCGCCTTCTTTTGGCTCGTGCTTTTTCGCCTGATTTTCTTTTCCGTAACCAATACCACCAGCCTGCATAATTACTTTATCGTAGCCAATTTTGCGGTTGTTTTCTTCATGTTCGAAAGTTAAAACAGAACCGGTAATTAATGGCTGACCGAATTTGTTTCCAAAATCAGAAGCTCCGTTGGATGCTTTAATTAAAATATCCATCGGAGTTTGGTACAACCAATTGCGTTCTTTCATACCGTTTTCCCACTCACGATCGTCAACCAAACGAGAATAAGAAGTCATGTAAATTGCAGTTCCTGCCAATGGCAACGAACCCTGACCACCTGCCAAACGGTCGCGAATTTCACCACCTGAACCTGTAGCTGCACCGTTAAATGGTTCAACCGTAGTAGGGAAGTTGTGCGTTTCTGCTTTTAAGGAAATTACCGAATCAAAGTCTTTTTCTGTGTAGAAATCAGGCTTATCGGCAGAATTCGGAGCAAATTGTGTTACGCGCGGACCTTTTACAAAAGCCACATTATCTTTATATGCCGAAACAATTCCGTTTGGATTGGTTTCAGATGTACTTTTTATTAATTTGAATAACGAAGTTGGTTGTTCTACACCATCGATTACAAAAGTTCCGTTGAAAATTTTATGGCGGCAGTGTTCTGAATTTACTTGTGAAAATCCGAAAACTTCCGAATCAGTCAATTTTCGACCAATTTTGTTGGCAACATTATTTAAGTAGGTAACTTCTTCAGTGCTTAATGCCAAACCTTCTTGTTGGTTGTAAGCAGCAATATCTTCAATTTCTAAAATAGGTTGTGGTTCTATATTAACCGTAAACATATCTTGAGTTAGTGAAGCATATTTTTGTGAAATCATAGGATCGAAATCACTGAAATCATCTAGTGTTTTATGAAATTCTTCAATACGAATAATCCCGTTGATGCCCATATTTTGGGTAATTTCAACAGCATTGGTACTCCATGGAGTAATCATTGCGGCACGTGGACCAACAAAATTTTCGCTGATTGATGGTGTTTCTATTTGCGTAGCATTGCCAAACAGCCAATTTAGTTTTGCTACATCTTCTGTGTTTAAAGGAATTGAGGTTTGTACAGCGTAAACCGTACCAGACGCATTTTCAAAAAATTGAATCATCGTTAAAAGATTTGTTGTGTGTGTTGTTTGAAAATAAAGAACAAAATTACTACTAAAAATTTAGATTAGCAATATTAATCTTCCGATGAATTTACGTGTTGATATGCACCTAAATCTGCCGAAGTTAGTCTGTTTTTTCCTAATAAATCTTGTGGAACTTGTTGAGCAAAAAACGGATTCCCATAACTAATTAATGCTGTCGCTTTTTCGGTTATCATCATTTGATTTTTATTTGTATTATAAAAATAAGGCTGATGATCGTTAAAATTTTTAGCAAGTAAGCAATTGTTGAAATTGGTTGTGTTACTGAAATTGTAAGGAAAATTAGTGGTATCGAATCTGTTTGATGAATTTAAAAACTTCACCAATGAATATTCAAACTTAAAGGTAAAATTAGTTTCTTTATTTGCCGGAACCATAAGTAACGATTCACTTGCATTACCGTAAATAATACTGTTTTTAAAGTGTGCATTTAAAGCAAAAGCATTAGATCCGTCGCCATTATTCATTATCACCGCTGTTTGATTTTGTCTGCTCCAGAAGTTCGTAAAGGTACAATGAGTAAAATCGTACGTTCCGCCGAAATTAATGTTTAAACCTGCTGCACCACAGTTGTTTGTAACTATATTTGTGCCTGTTACATTTGCAACCTGCAAAAGAAGTCCGTTTTTTTCACAGTTGTAAATTTGAAGATTGTTTAAGTTCACAGGTAGCTTATTTTTATTTATAAATAATCCGTCAACGGCATTTTTAATAATCGCATTTGAAATGCTTGCATCGCTGTCTTGACTAATCCATAGACCGTCCCATTGTCCGGGAGTATCTTCAAAACTAGGTTCTAAACGATCTCCCTGAAAAATCGTAGGATTTTCTATTGATCCGTTAACGTTCATGGTAGCGTTAGAAAATGTAACCAAGCCTGAATTTCTGTGAAAATGAACTTGCGTTCCTTCTGATACATTTAAGGTTTTATTAGGCGGAACAGCCGCATAACCATAAATAACATACGGTTTGTTGTTTGTCCATTCTAATTCGTTGCCGTTTGTAGTATCATTTTCATCTAAAAAGAAACCGTAAATTTTAACATCGCCAAAGTTTAAACTTTCATAAGAACCGTCCTGAAATTTTTGCGGATACAAAAAAACGGCATCTTTAACCAAAGTTACCAAATTTACTTTTTGCTGATTGCTGCCTGCCTGAAATACGATTTCATCGGTATACAAAAATTCTTTCCCATTTGTTTGTTGTTTGATATCAACCGTAGTTTCAACAAAAATAAACATACTGTCTTTTGCTAAAAGTTCGATGTTTTCAAAGCTCTTTCCGGACATTCCATCAACCATTAAACGGAAGTTGGAATTATCGCCTTTACCTAATTTAATCGAAGGTATTTTAATGTCTTTGTTGCTGTTGTTGTAAACCTTTAAATTGTAGGTGCTTGATCCTATATTCGAAAAAATGGTATCCAAATAAACGGTGTCTTTAGAAAAAGTTAGTTCGGAACCGGTTGCAGGTTCAAAATTAAAATCATCGCGGCAAGAAGCCAAACTAATGATTCCTATTAAAAGGATTATGTTATAGAGGAATTTCATTGTATTTTAATATATTATTTATTGCAATTAGGGTAGAGTTTTCTTCTTCTTCAAGATTATATTTTTCTTGAACATACAAAGATGCCTTCTTTCCTAAATCAATTAAAGATAGTGGATTTTCATTAAATTTAATTACTATTTCTTCTAATTTATCAACAAATTCAATGATATTTCTGTCGGGTATTTTAGTCGAAAACTCGTCAGAAAAATATTCATTTCCAGCATTTCCAGCATATCCAATAACATAACACCCACACGCCATGGCTTCAACAGGAGGTAAACCAAAGCCTTCGTTGTAATTAAAACTTAAAAAAATAGCACTTTTTTGCAATATTTGTGCAACTTCTTTTTCTGAACAATTATTAATGGGTTGCCATTCCCAGTTTTTAAAATGTGGATTATTACAGAGTATATGGTAAATTTGGTTAATGTCTTCTTTGAGTTTGCGGGGCATAAATGCAATAATTTTTTCTTTACTTTTATTGTATGCAAACGTTTTATTTATACCTAGGCTAATCCGTTCTACAATTGTATTTGGAAATGTCTTTTTTAAATAATTGTAAGAATCATTAGAGACGGTTAAAATACCTTTTAAGTTTTTGTTAGAATATTGATTGTTTTTGTCAGTACTCAACATATTAAATTGAATAAATGTGTAATAACAATTCTGGTTAAAAATTATATAATCATTGGGTAAAAAATTGTAAACATCTTTTTTGTAAACTTCCGGATAAATTATAATGGCATTTTTTTCTGGTAGACTTTTATCCATTAGCAGTGTGCCTAAAAAAAATTTAACTTTGTTTTTTAAACTTTGTTTTTTTTCTAATGATTTTATTTTTAAAAATAAAAAAGGAAAGTATTTAATAGGTACATTTAAATTAAACCAATTAATTTTAAATCCTTTCGTACCATGCACAATATATGTTTCTATTCCGTTTTTATTCAAAGTAAAAGCTAACCGGTAAAGTTGTTTTACACCACCTACCGGATGTTTATCTTCAGGACAGAGAATGTATATTTTTTTTGAAGACATATTTTATTTTAAGATATTATACAACCAATTGGTTATATGGTATTTTTCGTAAATGTTTACAGGTAATCTTTGGTAAGGAGTATTTAGAAACACATCAGGAATATTTAAATTATTAAAATCGTTAATAATAAAAATGTTATTTTCATTATAAAAATCATATTTCTTAATTTCTGCATTGTTAGTTATAAGTTTTCGTTCTAAACCTAAACATTCGTAAGGTCTCATAGATAAACCCTTTTGATTTGGATGTGCGATATCAATAACTATATTAGTGTCTTCACTATATTTATAAATTTGAGAAAAAGGCGTACTTGTTTCGGTAATTTTTACACCTTCAACTTTGACAGGTCTTGATTTTGATTTTGTTTTTTTTGCAACAATTAATGCTTTAGCGTTCCATTGTTTTCTTCGTAAATAACTTATAACCTTTAAGATATTAGGCAACCTTGCGTCTTTAGACCCAAAGAAAAAAGCATCGTATGTTGGTTTTACATTTGAACTTTTATGAATATAAAAATTAGATATTTTTTTAAAATTATATTTAACACAATCATCTTCTTCAAAACTATAATATTGGTTAAAGTAAGTTACTGTTTCTTTTAATTTAGGTATTTTCTCAAAACTATCCCAATAAACAACTTTACGCGATTCAATGTTTTCTTGTATGTATTTTAAAATTGATGGATGCAGTAAATCGGGTCTAAAAATTAAGCAAACATCATATTTTTTTTGTTGATTTATATATTGCAATTGTTGTTTTGCTTTCCAGTCTTTTTTAAATGTTTTTTTTAGGAATATTTTTCCTAAAAGATTAAAAATTTGTTCGAAACTGTTTTTATATTGATAACTTTCAGGGTCGATTTTAACAACTTGATATTGTTGCATTTTCTCTAACTGAGTTAGGATGGCTAAATCAATATCAAAATGGTTGGGTGCAAAAAACAATAAGTTTTGCTTCATGGGTAAATGTTTAAAAATTAAAAGCGGTAGATAGCCAACTTTCTAAAGTATACTTTTTATAAAGATTTTCTGGTAATGGTTGATATTTTGAGTTTAAAAAGGTA
Organism: Paenimyroides baculatum; assembly: GCA_040391685.1. Classification (GTDB taxonomy): domain Bacteria; phylum Bacteroidota; class Bacteroidia; order Flavobacteriales; family Flavobacteriaceae; genus Flavobacterium; species Flavobacterium baculatum_A. Next base: position 14,606 of record JBEBXJ010000034.1, on the reverse strand, counting down.
TCAGGAATTATAATGTTTTCATTATCAATTACTAAAATGTTGTTTTCGTTATAAAAATTGTATTGTTTAATTGTTTGATTATTTGTAATAATTTTCTTGTGCAATGCCATGGCTTCAAAAATTCTGAAACTTAAACCCGTTTGGTTTTGGCGAACTAAATCGAGTAATATTTCTGCATCTTTCATTTTTTCAATCACAACATCTAATTTTATATGGTGTTCTGTTAAATGAATTTTTTTATTTACTTTTTTAGTTGCAGGATTTGCTACAATAAATTCGTAATTTAAACGTTTTTTATCAAAAATATCTGCAATTTCGCTCAATATAATTTCGCGTTCGTACGATTTTGATAAAATCATAAATGCCTTGTTTTTTGGTGTAGGATTTATGTGTTTATCTAAATAAATGTAATTTGTTAATAACGATAAGTTACAATTTTCTGCTACATCATTAATATCAAATGAAAAAATTTTATCAAACAGTGTGTCGTGATTTTCAGGTAGTGGCATTCTTGCCAAAGAATCGTAGTTGTAAGCAATTAATTTATTTGTTTTTTTGCGTAATAAGTTTAAAATATCCTTTATAAACCTACTTGGATTCACTATTAATATAACATCTTGCTTAGGTAAATCAGTTATTTTTGCTATTAAACTTTTGTTTAAATATTCTTTTTTTATGTTTTTATTTAAAATTATTTTTCTTAAAAAATTTTTTATTTGATCCCATTTATTTTTATAAACATATTTAATGCTGCTACTATCTAAAAAAGTGACTTCATGACCTTGATTGCTTAAATAATTAGCAATTTTTTTATTAAAACCCCATAAATCAAAAGCTACAATAGTTATTCTCATAAATTAAAATTCAGTTATTTTTTGTTGTGTTTTTAATGATTGTGAAAGAGGTGCACCTTGAAGATACAAATTAAAAAACGTCCACTTTTTTGGTTTTATTATGCTTGCAAAAAAAGTTGTTATTGATAAATATGACAATAGTGTTTTTTTACTAATTAATCCGTAATGCTTTTGAACCAAATAAACCAATGAAATTTTAAGTTCTTTTTTTATTCTAATACTGCGTTCTGTACTAGCACCGTGATAATGTAAATATTTAGCTTGCGGTACGATGTAACAGTCTTTAGCAATGTTTTTTAATCGTAAAGAAAGATCTGTTTCTTCGTAATACAAGAATAAATTTTCATCGAACCCACCAATTTCATTAAAATATTGTCTGTTAATCAACATAAAACTGCCCGAAACGGTGTTTACTTTTAAGGGATCTTGATAAGATTTCTTTCTTTTAGGATATTTTTCAGAATTGATAATCTCTAAAAAAATTCTGCCAAAAATTTGTCTTGTAGTACTTGCATAATGATCAAAAGAAATGATCTCTTTATTATTTTCGTCATAACTTTGGCCACCCACCATTGCTGTAGAAGATTTGTTTTTAATAAAATTGTACAAAATCTCTAAACAATCATTCAAAAACAAAGTGTCATTATTTATAAAAGCAACGTATTCTGATGAAGCTGCAAATTGTAAACCAAACATATTACCGCCACCAAAACCTTTATTTATGTTGCTTCTGTGTAAAGAAACTTTATCATTAGAATTTAATTTTAAATAGCTTTCTAAGTTGTAATAATCAGCCTTTTCGGAATTATTATCAACAACATAAATTTTATAATTAAAATCGGAACTTGTTTTTTGTAAAATACTTTCAATACATTTAATAGTATATGTACTAGAATTGTAATTGATTAATATAACGGCTATTTTTAACATTTACTTTAAATTTCGAAGTAAAAATAAATAAAAAAGTAAGTTATACCTAGTTTAAATATCTTATAATATATATTTGTACCATTATTTGTAGTCAATGAAAACAGCCTTACTAATATCAACCTATAACTGGCCGCAAGCTTTAGAGCTTATTTTTAAGAGCATACACGAACAAACCCATTTGCCTGATGAAGTTTTAATTGCCGACGATGGCTCTACAAACGAAACCAAACAACTTATTGACGATTTTGCCCGCAAAAGTACTTTTAAAGTGATTCATGTATGGCAGGAAGACAATGGTTTTCGTAAGGCAATTATATTAAATAAAGCCGTTGCAAAAAGTTCATGTGAGTATATTATTCAGATTGATGGGGATTGCATTATGCATCCTGAATTTATTGAAGATCATAAAAAAAATGCGCAGAAAAATGTTTATCTGTACGGTACCAGAGCAACCATTACCAAAGATGCTTTACCACGCATTTTTAATGAAAAACAAACAAAATTTAATTTTCTATCTAAAAATATAAAAAAGAAAACCCGTACAATTCATTCGGCGTTGTTATCAAAACTGTACAAACCTCATGAAGGGTTTTCATCGAACTTTCGAGGATGCAACGTTTCTTTTTGGAGAGAAGATTTTATAGCAATAAATGGTTACAATGAATCTTTTGAAGGATGGGGAAGGGAAGACAGCGATTTGGTTATTCGATTGGGAAATAAAGGAGTTTTGGCAAAGCGTTTACGGTATGTAGGTATCGTTTATCACATTTACCATCCCGAAAATTCACGCGATAACTTAAATGAAAATGATTTAATTCAAAACGAATCAATTCAAAATAAAATTATACGAACAGAAAAAGGCATTTCGCAATATTTGTAAAAATGAAGTTAATTTTACATCCAAAGTTCCATACTTTAAAAAAAGATATAGAAAAAATACTTGTAAATTTTAATGAACAAGGAGCGCTTTTAGTAAAGGGAAGCAGAAATACCATTAAGATTTTTACATTAAATAATCAGTTACTTAATGTAAAAGCTTTTAAAACACCTAATTTATTAAACTCATTTATATATAGATATGTTCGCGATTCTAAAGCAAAACGTTCGTACAATTACGCTTTAAGATTGCTTGATAAAAATATTGGAACACCCCAACCTATAGCTTTTGCCGAATATACTAACGGACTTAGACTAGGAAAAAGTTTTTATGTGTGCGAACATATTGTTACCGAATATACTTACAGAGATTTGGTTGAAAATCCTGATTTGGCAAATCATGAAGAAATTTTGCGTGCGTTTACTGTTTTTTGTTACAAATTGCACGAAGCAGGAGTAGAATTTAAAGATCATTCGCCTGGAAATACATTGATAAAAATCAATGCAGACAATTCGTATTCATTTTATTTGGTTGATTTAAACCGCATGCAGTTTCACAACAAAATGTCGTTTGAACAACGCATGTACAATTTACGCAGATTAACTCCTAAAAAAGAAATGATTGCCATAATGGCAAGCGAGTATGCGAAATTGTACACACAAAAAAGTGAACAAGAAATTTTTAATTTGTTATGGAATTTAACCAGCGAATTTCAAATGAAATTTCATCGTAAACAAAGAATGAAAAAGAAAATTAAATTTTGGAAGCGTTAATTTTATAAAGCTTTTCCATTTCGTTATATCGTTCTTTTATGCCTTGAGCATACACTTTACAAATTGTAAATCCTTTTTTGCCGTCTAAAAAGCCTAATCTAAAAAAATAACGGTTTAAAAATGTGTAAATAGGATGACATACTGCTAACAAAGCATTGGGCTTAGTACCATTTCCTGATTTTTCGACAGCTTTTAAGCGGTTATAATAAAAAACTTTGTCTTTAAAATGCTGATGATGTGCGTAAGAATAATGAATTAAATAGTTGTTTAAAGTACTTACATTATCATTGAAATTTAGTTTTTCATGAACAATTCCATGATACTTAGCATCTTTCTTTTGAAATAACCGCAAGTTTTTATCAGATTGTAAGCCCGAAAAATTCACAGGTTCATTAAAAAAGTAGAATTTTCTTTTTAAATAATACCCTCGTTTTGTGTTGTTTGATTGTAATGTCTGCTGTATTTCATTTTTTAATTCGGTTGAAATACGTTCGTCTGCATCAATAAATAAAATCCAGTCGTTTGTGGCGTATCCAATGGCAATATTGCGTTGTTCAGAGAAATTTTTAAACGTATGTTGATAAACTTTCACGTGACTGAATTCGTGAAGTATTTCAATTGTTTTATCGGTACTAAAAGAATCAACCACAATAATTTCATCTGCAAAATCTAAATTATGCATAAGTTCCCTAATGTTTTTTTCTTCATTAAGGGTAATAATTAAAGCAGTGAGTTTATTATTGTTCATTAATCAAATTACTATTGATAAAATGGGTTAGCAAATCTCCGAAAAAATCGGGTAAAAATAAACCGTAAAGTTTATTGTTTTCTTTTTTTATTTGTTTTAAGGTTTTTTCTTTAAAAAGTTCGGGTTTATAATCGTTTAAGTGAACCGAAATATGTTTTTTATCGTCTTCAAAAGTACTCCATGCTATTTTTTCAATCCATGGCGAAAATATAATAAAAGTTGGTTTGTTCAATGCTTTTGCCATGTTCATCGTACCGCCATCGTTCCCTATAACCATACTGCACTGGTTCATTAATGCAATTAATCCGCGTAAATTATTGCCTAAAATGTTGAAAAATATCTTCTGCTGTGTTTGTGCAGTACATAAACTAAAAATTTCTTTAGCTGTTTCAATTTGGTTTGGAATATAGTTAAACAAAATCTGTACATCGTTTTTTGCAACCAAATCAACAACTTCTGCCATATATTGCAAAGGATACGTTTTAGTTTCGCTGCTACCAATAATATTAAGCATTACAATTGGTTTTTGCAAATCAACGTTGTTTTCTTTTAATAGATTTAGTGCGTTATTATTTTCGGTATCGGTTACCTTTATGTTTGGATGCGTTACATATAAATTTTTGGGAATATTTAACGGATCTAATAATTTTAAACGGTGTTCTATAACAAGTCCTAAATTGGTTGTTGGAATCTGATGCCTTTTTATTAAATGTGTAAAAAGTAAATTAGATACATTTTTTTTAAACGAAATTTTTGTTTTTGCGTTTGTTAAGCCAACAATCAGCCAACTTTCTAATTTGCTGTAAGCGTCAATAACCACATCGTAATTTTGTTCTTTTAACGATAAAGCAAAACTTATAAGCGCCTTTTTACTGTTTCTATATTCGTTTTTAAAAAAAATAACGTTGTAATTTTTATCATTTTCAGAAATTACAGGATACGTGTTTTCATAAATAAGGTAATCAACCTGCGCGTTAGGATAGGCTTTGCAAAGTGTTTCGCACAAAATAGTGCTCACTAGCACGTCGCCAATCATTTTTTGTTGAATTACCAATATTTTTTTCATACTTTTTGTAAAAAGTTATTTCTACAAAAATATTAAAATACTCTATATTTGCTTGCATGAAACCAAATATTTCCATAATTGTTAGTACATATAATTCACCCGAATGGTTAGAAAAGGTTATTTGGGGATTTTCTGTACAAACTTATAAAGAGTTTGAGCTTGTTATTGCCGATGACGGATCAACAAGTGAAACCGTCGATTTAATTAAGAAACTTCAGGAACAGGTACATTTTCCCATTAAACACGTTTGGCATGAAGACAATGGTTTTCAAAAAACAATTATTCTAAATAAAGCTGTTTTGGAAACATCGGCAGATTATATTATTATGACCGATGGTGATTGTATTCCGCGTAAAGATTTTGTTGAAGTGCATGAAAAACTGCGCAAGCCAAAAGTTTTTCTTTCGGGAGGATATCATAAATTACCAATGGAATTATCTAAAAGGATTTCAAAAGAGGATATTCTTGCAGGAAACTGTTTCAATGTTGATTGGCTGATTGCTCACGGAATGAAGAAATCTTTCAAAAACAATAAATTGAGCTCATCTGGTTTTAAAAGTGAATTTTTGAATTTTATTACCCCAACAACACCTTCGTGGAACGGACATAACTCGTCGGCTTGGAAAAAGGATATTTTAGCAGTAAACGGTTTTGATGAACGTATGGAATATGGTGGAGAGGATCGTGAATTAGGCGAACGTTTGGTTAACAATGACGTAAAAGGCAAACAAATAAGATACAGTACAACATGTGTACACTTAGATCATGCCCGTGGTTATGTTAACGAAAAAGCTTTGGCTGTTAACAAACAAATCAGAGAACAAACAAAAAATAATAAAAGTACTTGGACAAAATTCGGTATAAAAAAAGGAACTCGTTAAAAGTTCCTTTTTTTGTTATATTTTAATGTAATTAATCTCGTTTTCGTAAGATCTTACGGCGCCGCTTTTTAAAACAACAATAAGTCTACCTTCATCGCTCCATCTGGCAGCTTGAATTTCTTCGCCTACAAAAAGTTCCAGTTCATGATTGTTTTCGTCAACAATATATAAAAGTTGCCCGTTAATTCTAAAATTATTCGATTTTTTAAAGTTGTCTGTAAATTCCATATCTATTATCTTTTATTCAAAAATACAAAACAGATTTTTATCTGCAACCAAATAAATCTTTATTAATACAATTTTAAGTGGTATTTTTGAAAAGTATCAAAATTATATACAAAAAAATTATGTCAGACGATAAAAAAGTAATCTTTTCAATGTCGAAAGTGAGTAAAACATACTCATCGACAAACAAAACAGTGCTTAAAGATATTTATCTAAGCTTTTTTTACGGAGCCAAAATCGGAATTTTAGGTTTAAACGGTTCAGGTAAATCATCATTATTAAAAATTATTGCCGGGATAGATAAAAATTATCAGGGTGATGTTGTTTTTGCACCGGGTTATACCGTAGGTTATTTAGAACAAGAACCGCAGTTAGACGAAAATAAAACCGTAATTGATGTTGTTCGTGAAGGAATGTCAGAAGTTGTTGCTATTTTAGACGAGTTTAACAAAATAAACGATATGTTTGGCTTGCCGGAAGTTTATGAAGATGCAGATAAAATGCAGAAATTAATGGATCGTCAGGCAGATTTACAAGATAAAATTGATGCAGTAGGCGGGTGGGAGCTTGATAATAAGTTAGAAGTTGCTATGGATGCGCTTCGCTGCCCGGAACCTGATACACCAATTTCTGTTTTATCTGGTGGTGAACGTCGTCGTGTAGCTTTATGCCGTTTGTTGTTGCAAGAGCCTGATGTTTTGTTGTTAGATGAGCCTACCAACCACTTAGATGCCGAATCGGTTCATTGGTTAGAACAACATTTACAACAATATAAAGGAACCATCATTGCTGTAACCCACGACCGTTATTTCTTGGATAATGTTGCCGGATGGATTTTAGAATTAGACAGAGGAGAAGGTATTCCATGGAAAGGAAATTATTCTTCTTGGTTAGATCAGAAATCCAGCAGAATGGCGTTGGAAGAAAAAGTAGCATCAAAACGTAGAAAGAATTTAGAACGAGAACTAGATTGGGTTCGTCAAGGAGCTAAAGGTCGTCAAACCAAACAAAAAGCACGTTTACAGAATTATGACCGATTGTTGAATGAAGATCAAAAACAGCTAGAAGAAAAACTGGAAATTTACATTCCAAACGGTCCGCGTTTAGGCACAAATGTTATTGAAGCTAAGAATGTAGCTAAAGCATTTGGTGATAAAATTTTGTACGATAATTTAAATTTTACGTTGCCACAAGCAGGAATTGTTGGGATTATTGGACCGAATGGTGCAGGTAAGTCAACAATTTTCCGCATGATTATGGGTGAGCAAACACCAGATGCAGGTGAGTTTGTAGTAGGTGATACAGTGAAAATTGCCTATGTAGATCAATCGCACAAAAACATTGATTCAGAAAAATCTATTTACGAAAATTTCGCAGATGGTCAGGAATTAATTATGATGGGTGGTCGCCAGGTTAACGCACGTGCTTATTTATCGCGTTTTAATTTTGGTGGATCGGATCAAAATAAAAAAGTAGCTACCTTATCGGGTGGTGAACGTAACCGCCTGCATTTGGCAATGACTTTGAAAGAAGAAGGAAACGTTTTGTTATTGGATGAACCTACTAATGATTTGGATATTAATACTTTGCGTGCCTTGGAAGAAGGTTTGGAAAATTTTGCAGGTTGTGCCGTAATTATATCACACGACCGTTGGTTTTTAGACCGTGTATGTACACATATTTTAGCTTTTGAAGGAGATTCTGAAGTTTATTTCTTTGAAGGATCTTTCTCTGAATATGAAGAAAACCGTAAAAAACGTTTAGGCGATGTTGCACCAACTCGTATCAAATACAAAAAATTAGTTCGTTAATTAGAACAAAAAATCCGACCAATGATGGTCGGATTTTTTTATTCTTCGTTTTCATCGATTAAATCGCCCACTTCGTCGATATCATCAAAATTGGCTTCAACCAAAGCGTAACGGGCTTTTTCTTCATCGTCTTCAAATACAAAAATATGAACCGCTTTGTCTGCTGATCCAAAACCCGCGGTAATAGAAGATTCTATATCGTTACGTTCTACGTACGAAATATTGTTTTCAGCTAACGTATGCTTTACTGCCATAGCCATTATAGCACTTCCAGAAAAAATTTCTACATGTTTTTGTTCCATAATTTTCTTTGTAAGATACAAAATTCATTTTATTCAGAAAATAAAAGCGCCTTAAAATATTTTTAAGGCGCTTTTGTAGTTATTTATTTAATTTATTCCTGATTTCTAAAAACCAATTGGTCTTCAAAGCTGTCTAATAAAATAATACTGTCGGTTTTTATTTTACCAGACAAGATTTCTTTTGAAAGCTGGTTTAAAACTTCGCGCTGAATAACACGTTTTACCGGACGTGCACCAAAATGCGGATCAAAACCTTTCTTACTTAAATACTTTATAGCTTCAGGGGTTGCATCCATGGTAATGTGTTGTTGGGCAAGCATTTTGAATACGCCTTTTAATTGAATAGATACAATTTGCTCGATATTTCCCTGAGTAAGTGGCGTAAACATAATAATTTCATCAATACGGTTTAAAAACTCAGGGCGAACCATTGTTTTAAGCTGATTCAACACTTCTGTTTTGGCATTTTCTGACGCAATTTCTGTAGGATTGTTGTCAAATTGTTCCTGAATAATATGGCTTCCCATGTTTGATGTCATGATAATAATGGTATTTTTAAAATCTGCTAATCGACCTTTATTATCTGTTAGCCTACCTTCATCAAGTACTTGTAGTAAAATGTTAAAGGTATCTGGGTGCGCTTTTTCAATTTCATCCAATAAAATTACCGAATAAGGTCTTCTTCTTACGGCTTCCGTCAACTGTCCGCCTTCGTCATAACCTACATATCCCGGAGGTGCACCTACCAAACGGCTCACGCTGTGGCGTTCAGAATATTCACTCATGTCAATACGTGTCATCGCATTTTCATCATCGAACAAATATTCAGCTAATGCTTTTGCCAGCTCGGTTTTACCAACACCGGTTGTTCCAAGAAATAAGAACGAACCGATTGGTTTTTTTGGATCTTGCAATCCGGAACGGCTGCGGCGAACAGCATCAGAAATAGCTTCAATAGCTTCTTCCTGACCCACCACACGTTTATGCAGTTCGTTTTCTAAATTCAACAGTTTTTCGCGATCGGTTTGCAGCATTTTAGTAACAGGAACGCCTGTCCATTTAGCAACAACTTCGGCAATGTCTTCGTAAGTAACTTCTTCTTTAATTAAAGTTATTCCTTTTTGATTTTCTTCCAACTGTTTTTGAAATGCTGCCAAACGAGTTTCCGCATCCTGAATTTTTCCGTAGCGGATTTCGGCAACTTTACCGTAATCACCATTGCGTTCGGCACGTTCGGCTTCTAATTTGTATTCTTCTATTTCAGATTTTACGTTCTGAATGTTGTCCACTACATCTTTTTCCGATTTCCATTTAGAAAATATCTGATTGCGTTCTTCTTTCAAATTTGCCAGATCAATGCCTAAAGCTTTTAACTTTGATTCGTCGTTTTCCCGTTTAATGGCTTCAATTTCGATTTCCAACTGCATAATTTTTCGATCCAAAGCATCTAATTCTTCTGGTTTTGAATTGATTTCCATACGGATTTTTGATGCAGCTTCGTCCATCAAGTCAATCGCTTTATCGGGTAAAAAACGATTCGAAATATAACGTTGCGATAGTTCTACCGCGCCAATAATTGCTTCGTCTTTAATTCGAACTTTATGATGGGTTTCATATTTTTCTTTAATCCCACGTAAAATAGAAATGGCACTTTCGGTATCCGGTTCTTCAATGATGACCTTTTGAAAACGACGTTCCAATGCTTTGTCTTTCTCGAAATATTTTTGATACTCATCTAATGTGGTGGCACCAATAGCTCTTAATTCTCCACGAGCCAATGCAGGTTTTAGAATATTTGCTGCATCCATAGCGCCTTCGCCACCACCGGCACCTACCAATGTATGAATTTCATCAATAAACAAAATAATGTTCCCGTCGGAATTTGTTACTTCTTTTACAACCGATTTTAAACGTTCTTCGAACTCACCTTTGTATTTTGCACCAGCAATAAGTGCACCCATGTCTAACGAAAAAACCAATTTGTCTTTAAGATTTTCGGGTACATCTCCCTGAACAATTCGGTGAGCTAAACCTTCGGCAATAGCAGTTTTACCAACACCAGGTTCACCAATTAACATAGGGTTGTTTTTAGTACGGCGGGTTAAAATCTGTAAAACCCTGCGGATTTCTTCGTCACGACCAATTACGGGATCTAATTTTCCGTTATTAGCCATTTCGTTTAAATTTTTAGCGTATTTGTTTAAAGAATTGTAAGTTTCTTCGGCAGATGCCGATGTTACTCTTTCGCCTTTTCGCAACTCGTTGATAGCTGCTTCAATTTGTTTTTCGGTAACACCACCTGATTTTAAAAACGAATTTATTTTACTGTTCGATTTAAAAATTGCCAAAAAAAAATGTTCGATCGATACATATTCATCGTTCATTTTTTTTGCAATGGCTTGCGCGTCGTTTAATGTATTACCTGCCGAACGGGACAAACCAATTTGCGCGCCTTCTACTTTTGGAAACGATGCTATAATCTGATCGTTCTGTGTTTTTAGCTGCTCAATATTTACCCCGATTTTCTTTAAAATAAAAGGAGTTACGTTTTCATCGATCTCTAAAATTGCTTTTAAAAGATGCTCGTTTTCAATTTGTTGCTGACCAAAAGTCTGTACCAAAACCTGGGCTTGTTGAAGTACTTCTTGCGATTTTATTGTAAAATTATTTAAGTTCATAATCTTTATGTTTGTTCTGTATTTTGTTGATGTAACAGTATTTTCAAATGATATTCCAATTATTAAAATGCGTCAAAATGTCTTTAAATGATAATTTTAAATTTAAAAAAATGACAAAATGTCATATATTTATGTTTTTAAATTAATTAAATATGAAATATTGACGTATATTTGAGTATTAAAATTACAAAAATGAATTGGAAAATTTTAGAAAATATAGATCAATTAGAACAAATAAAAGAAACATCGCACCAAAAGACTCAATTAATTTTTAAGCACAGCACACGTTGTATCATCAGTAAAATGGCATTAAAAAATTTTGAAAGTGATTTTTTGCTTAATGAAGTGATTGATGCGTATTTTTTAGATTTAATTGCTCAAAGAGATATATCAAACAAAATAGCCGATGATTTTGGAATTGAACATCAATCTCCACAAATTCTATTGATTAAAGATGGTAAAGTGGTTTATAACGAATCGCACGAAGGTATTGATGCGAATGTTTTGAAGCAGTTTGTGTAAAAAATGGTTTATTTAAGAGAAACCAAAATAATTCTAGACGTTTAACTTAAATTATAAAAATACCCCATAAACATTAATTTGTATGAGGTATTTCTTTGTTTTTTATTCTTTAATAACTTTCGTTGGGTTTTTATCTTTATCCAGTGCAACAAAGGTAAATTCGCCGTTTATTGCTAAATATCTTACATCGGTATACATTTCTTCGATATAAATCTCAACCGAAACTTTTAAGCTTTTGTTACCAACGTGAGTAACTTTTCCAATCAGTTCAACAATGGTTCCTGCCGGAATTGGTTTTGTAAAATCAATTTTATCAGATGAAACCGTTACCATCATTTGTCTTGAAAAACGGGTTGCTGTAATAAAGGCAACTTCGTCCATCATGTGCATGGCAGTTCCACCAAAAAGGGTATCGTAATGATTTGTAGTATTTGGGAAAACAGCTTTAAAAATACGTGTTTCACTGTTTTTTATTCTTTCTTCTAATGTCATTTTTTTAATATTTATTAAGCTTCGCAGCTTGTACAGGTAACTAAATTATTTACGAATTCTTTTGATACACTTTGGCTGCGTTGGTAGTAAAGCGTTTTTACCCCTAATTTCCAGGCTTCAATCAACAAACGGTTAACTTCTTTTACCGATAGGTTAGAAGGAATGTTGATGTTTAAACTTTGTGCCTGATCAATGTATTTCTGACGGATTGATGCCTGCAGGATAATTTCATACTGACTTATTTCTTTAAACGTTTTAAAAACATCTCTTTCCTCTTGATTCAACTCAGGTAAATGCTGCACGCTTCCGTGGTTTAACATGATACTTCTCCAAGTTTCTTCGGTATCGATACCTTTATTTTCTAAAAGCGTTTTAAGATATTTGTTTTTACGCATAAAGTTTCCTTTTGCTAAACCTGCTTTGTAGTAATTACTGCTGAAAGGCTCGATTCCCGGAGATGTTTGTCCTAAAATTGCTGATGATGATGTTGTAGGAGCAATTGCCAACAAAGTGGTATTTCTTCTTCCGTATCCTTTTAAAATTGATGGCTCACCGTAAATACGAGCCAAATCTTGAGAAGCTTTCATTGCTTTATCTTCAATTTCTTTGAAAATTTGATTGGTAAGCATTTTAGCTTCCAAACTTTCAAAAGAAATCATATTTTTTTGAAGGTATGAATGCCATCCCATAACGCCTAAACCTAATGCGCGGTGGTTTTTAGCGAAATTATGTGCAGATGTCAGATAATAATTCCCTTCGGTTTTCGAAATAAATTCACTCATAACTGCATCTAAAAAGTACGTTGCCAGTTTAACTGCTTCGGTATCTTTCCATTCATCATACAACTCTAAATTCATTGATGACAAACAACATACAAAAGATTCATCTTTAGACGATGGTAAAGCAATTTCCGAACAAAGGTTACTTGCATAAATTTGCATTTCTTTGTCTTTATAAACTTCTGGTTTGTTGCGGTTTACGTTATCTGTAAAGAAAATATACGGCAATCCTTTTTGCTGACGGCTTTCTAAAACTTTAGCCCAAACTTCACGCTTGTCTTTATCTCCATCAATCATATCCTGCATCCAATAATCAGGCACACAAACGCCCGTAAATAAATTCTGGATAGGATTTCCAATGTTTTTAATATCTAAAAACTCTTTAATATCGTCGTGATCAATATCCAAATAGGCAGCAAAAGCACCACGGCGAACGCCACCTTGCGAAATGGTATCCATGGCGGTATCGAACAATTTCATGAAGCTTACCGCACCACTACTTTTTCCGTTATCGGTTACAGCACTTCCGCGTTCGCGTAATTCACCAAAGTAGCCCGATGTTCCACCACCAATTTTGGTTTGCATAATCACTTCGCCCAACTTGTGCGTAATTCCTTCGATATGATCCGGAACATATACATTAAAACATGAAATCGGCAATCCGCGTTCTGTTCCCATATTAGCCCAGATTGGCGATGATAAACTCATCCAGCCTTTTTCGATCATTTCAATAAAAGCTTCGGCTAATTCGGGTTTATATAATCGTTGTGCTGCCGCAGTTGCAACACGCTCAATTGCTTTCTGTGTGGTTTCGCCTTTTAAAAGGTATCCGCGGTTTAGTATTTGTTCGCTTTCTTCGTTAAGCCACCATAATCTTTCCATAGTTGATTTTATTTTTGTTTGTCAGATCGAATGAATTAGAGACTTATAACTCTCGTTCGATCTAACAATTAATGTTTTAAACTTAATTTCTGATGTTGCTTTAGAATAAATCTTCGGCAGTAATACTTTTGTCGTGTTTGGTGTAATCAACCGGACGTTTTGCAAAGAAATCATCTAAGCTGTTTGCGAAAATTTCTTCTTCAAACCAGATCATCGGCTGATAGTCTGCTTCTGAAACGTTGAATATTTTTTGTAATCCGATCTGACGCATACTGTCATCTAATCTGAATTTCATAAAGTTTAAAAGATTCTTTTTAGAAATAGTTTCCAATTCGCCGTATTCAAAAATCCAATCTAAAATTTCACTTTCAATATCGATCGATTCTTTAACTATTTGATTTATTTCTTCAACAGTCGCTGTATCAAAATAATCAGGAAACTCTTCTTTGATTTTATTGATGATATAAATACCGGCATTGGCGTGAATCTGCTCGTCTACAGATGTCCATGCGATAATGTTACTCACATTTTTCATGGCACCTTTAAAACGGGTAAACGATAAAATAATAGCAAACTGGCTGAATAACGAAACGTTTTCTATAAGTATGGTAAATAAAATCAGCGATTTTAAATAATCTTTTTTGTCTTCGGCTTTTGAGTGTTTTAGGGCATCAGATAAATAATCGATACGTTTTTTGATTACCGGAATCTGAATCACATTTTCAAAAGCATTGTTGTAACCTAAAACTTCCAACAAACGTGAATAAGCCTCTGAATGACGGAATT
>JBEBXJ010000033.1:0-20306 GCA_040391685.1 Paenimyroides baculatum | reverse complement strand
TTTGTTGAAACGATTCATTATGCCGAACGAAAAGCTTCCGAATAAAAAATCTTTAAATGAAATCGATGGAATTTCGCAACCCGATCATGTTAATCAAGATTCCATTCGTACTATTCAGAATTTCAGAAGAAAATCATTAAATATTGAATTGTTGATTGAAAAACTGCTTCAAGGCGATATTCCGTCGTTAAGCAAAGCCATAACCCTTATAGAAAGTACAAACCCTACACATAAAGAACAGGCACATCAAGTTATACAAGCTTGTTTGCCGCATGCGAATAAATCAGTCAGAATTGGAATCACCGGTGTTCCCGGTGTAGGAAAAAGCACCTTTATTGAAGCTTTTGGAATGTACTTAACGTCAATTGGAAAAAAAGTTGCAGTTTTAGCGGTTGATCCAAGCAGTACCATTAGTAAAGGGAGTATTTTGGGCGATAAAACCCGTATGGAAGATTTGGTTAAAAACCCCAATGCCTTTATACGCCCGTCGGCATCGGGCGAAAGTTTAGGCGGTGTTTCCCGAAAAACACGTGAAAGCATTATTCTTTGCGAAGCTTGTGGATTTGACACAATTTTGATTGAAACCGTTGGTGTTGGACAAAGCGAAACAGCCGTACACAGCATGACCGATTTTTTTCTATTGTTGAATTTAGCCGGTGCTGGCGATGAATTGCAAGGGATTAAGCGCGGAATCATGGAAATGGCAGATTCGGTTATCATTAACAAAGCCGATGGTGACAATTTAAAACACGCCAACAATGCCAAGTTGGATATTAATCGTGCCTTGCATTTATTTCCGTTGAAAGATTCTAAATGGCAACCAAAAGTATTGCTGGCAAGTGCTTTTTACAACACAGGAATTGAAGAAGTCTGGCAGCTGTTGGAAAAATATTTCACCCTAACCAAAGAAAATGGTTATTTTGAAACTAACCGCAAAAACCAGAATGCCTATTGGTTAAAAGAAACGATTAACGAACAGCTGCTTTCAACTTTTTATCAAAATTCACAAATCAGCGAACAATTACTAATTGCAGAGAAAGCTGTACAGAATAATGAAAAATCGCCGTTTACTGCTGCAAATGAGTTGTTGGAGTTGTATAGTAGAATAAATAAAAGCACTTAAAATTAAGTGCTTTTATATTTTTTTTAATGATTATTGGAAAACTTGTACCAAAAAGAATGTATTAACCCTTCATCAGTTCGAGCGGAGTCGAGAACTTATAATTAAAGCCTGTCTTGAGCTTACCGAAAGGTTTCACTGCTTTACGCCAATCGAAGCGACGTCTTATCTATACAATAAGTCTACTAAATATATACTTTGGTACGAAGTTCCAGATAGTCATTTTTTTTATTTATTCCCTTTAGCATAATCTGCTAAAAATTGTTCCAAACCTGAATCGGTTAACGGATGTTTCAGTAATCCTAAAATAGAACTTAACGGACCTGTCATTACATCGGCACCTATTTTTGCACAGTTTACAACGTGCATGGTATGACGCACAGAAGCTGCTAAAATCTGTGTTTCGAAAGCGTAATTATCATAAATCAATCTAATTTCATCGATCAAATTTAATCCATCGGTAGAAATATCGTCTAAACGACCAATAAACGGTGATACATAGGTTGCTCCTGCTTTTGCAGCTAATAATGCCTGACCTGCCGAAAACACCAACGTTACATTAGTTTTAATGCCTTTATCAGAAAAATACTTACAAGCTTTAATTCCGTCTTGTGTCATCGGAATTTTAACTACAATCTGTTCGTGCAGTTCTGCTAATTCCTCACCTTCTTTAACCATTCCTTCATAATCGGTCGCAATAACTTCGGCACTTACATCACCGTCAACAATATTGCATATATCTACATAATGCTTTAAAATATTATTTTTTCCGGTAATGCCTTCTTTTGCCATTAACGACGGATTTGTTGTTACCCCATCTAAAACACCTAATGCCTGTGCTTCTTTAATCTGGTCTAGGTTTGCTGTGTCTATAAAAAATTTCATTGTGATTTAGTTTTATATGTTATTGTCAATTTATTTCCTTATTTGTAAATTAAAAACCTGTGCATCTGTGGCAAAAAATTATTTAATCTTATAATAATTCATCAGCATTTTTTCGTAAACCGTATCAGGCAGAATCTTTTTTAGAAAGATAGAAAATTTCTGCATAAAAGCGCCTACTTTGTAATGAACTTTCGGATTTTTTGTCTGAATAATTATATCAATCGCTTTTGCCATTTCAATAGGATCGCCACCATCGTTTACATGTTCATTAATGGTTGCCAACTGTTGGCTGTATATTTCCTTGTAAGGTGAATGTTCTAAAACGGGTGCATGAAAACGTCGTGCAGCAATATCGGTAGCAAAATCGCCCGGAGCCACGTTAGTAACACGAATATTAAACGGTTTCACTTCCATTCGTATTGATTCGGTAATCATTTCCAAAGCTCCTTTCGATGCCGAATAAATTCCGCGGTAAGGCAGTCCCATATAAGCTGCGATCGATGTTACATTAATAATCAGCCCCGATTTTTGTTGGCGCATTTGCGGTAAAACCGCTTTCATAACCTCAATTGGCCCAAAAACATTGGTATGAAAATTATTCTGGATTTCTTCCAACGGAATTTCTTCAATGGGTCCGGTAATTCCAACACCAGCGTTGTTTATCAGTACATCAATTCTACCTTCTTTCGCAATAATTTCGGCAACTGCACTTTGTATCGATTCATTATTTCGAACATCAATTGCAACCAGTGGAAAACTACTGTTTGCAACATTTTCAGGATTTCTACTGCTGCCGTAAACCGTATAACCTTTGGTTAGTAAAAAATTCCCGACCGTTTTGCCAATACCTGATGATCCGCCGGTTATCAATACAACTTTGCTCATTTTTAATATTTTCAACAAATATACAATAGCAATCGTAAAAATTAGTATTTTTAGTACTTGGAAAACTAAAATGATACGAATGAAATTTAAAAATAAAATTTTTCTGTTTGTTGCCTTTGCATCGTTAAATTCGGGATTTATTCATGCCCAAAAACAAAAAGACCGTGTAAAGGAAATGATGGAAAATCTATCGAAAGATGAATTAATAAAGCATCTTTCTATTATTGCCGGCGATGAAATGGAAGGCAGAAAAACAGGTGAAGCCGGACAAAAAATGGCGGCAAATTATCTGCGAAACATCTATAAAAATCTGGGAATTGAAGCATTGCCCGGAACCGATGATTATTTTCAAACCGTTCCGTCTGAAGCTATGAAACGTATGTTCAGTCCTAAATTAAACGACAGTGAAAACGTTGTTGCCTATATAAAAGGAAGCGAAAAACCCGATGAATATCTGGTTATTTCTGCACATTACGATCATGTTGGTATTACAAACAATGAAATTTATAATGGTGCCGACGATAACGGTACCGGAACAACCGCCTTGCTTGAAATGGCGCGTATGTTTAAAATTGCCGAGAAAAATGGCAACGGACCAAAACGTTCCATTGTATTTCTGCATTGTACCGGGGAAGAATATGGCTTGCACGGATCTCGATTTTTTGTGAACTCTAAAATTATTCCGCTGGAAAATATTGTAGCAAATTTAAATGTGGATATGATCGGCAGAAGAGATTTTACCTATGAAAAATCAAAGAAAGAGTATATTTATCTGGTGGGAAGCGATAAGTTAAGTACCGAATTGCACAATGTTTCGGAGACCATGAATAAAAAATACACGAATCTGGTTTTAGATTATACGTTTAACGATGATAAACATCCCGAAATGATTTATTACCGATCAGATCATTACAACTTTGCCAAATACAACATTCCGGTAATATTTTATTACAGCGGCGAGCATGCAGATTATCACAAACCCACCGATACCGTTGATAAAATTAATTTTGACGATATGCTGAAACGCACACAATTAATTTTTGTAACTGCTTGGGAAATAGCCAACAGAACTGACCGAATTAAACTAAAACAACAATGAAAAAGTTAATAGCCAGCATGGTTTTCATGTTTCTTGTAACATCGGCATTTGCACAAAATACCGATGCTGAAATTAAAGAGATACAAAACTACATACAGTCGACATCGCAAAACGAATGGTTCGATCCTATAAATTCTACGGGGACATTACCTGGTGGTACAACTTATGATCTTTCATATTATGTTTTGCCCGATGCTAATATCTTTTCAATAATTTATACCGTTTTTGAAAAACATACATTACAAAAAGTTTTCTATTACAAAAAGAACGAATTGATAGCCTGTGTTGTGGAAGAAACCGATGCCAATAATGCAAACAAGCTGTTGCGCTACGTCGATTACTTTTACAGCAACGGACAATTGATCAATACGGCAGACGAAAATAAAGAGTTACCGTCGGCTGTGTTACACTCTGAAGGGGTTCAAAAATTAAAAGAAGCCGGTACCAACCAAAACTAAATATAAAAATTAGTGCATTTATGCCAAAAAATTAGTATTTTGCAAATGCAGTAACTAAAACCATGAAAAAATATGTCGCAAATAGGTAGATTATTCGATATTCCTTATTATCAGTTACAAAACTATCCGTTAGAAAAAGCTTTTTCTACAAAATACAAGGGTGTTTGGAAATCAACAAGTATTCAAGAATATATAGAACAAGCAAATTACGTTTCTAAAGCCCTGCTTTCAATGGGCGTTAAAAAGGGCGATAAAATTGCACTGATAACTTCTACAAACCGTACCGAATGGAACATTATGGACATTGGTATTCTGCAAACCGGTGCAGTTACAGTACCTATTTATCCCACCATCTCAGAGCACGATTACGAATACATCATCAAGCATTCGGAAAGCATTTATGTTTTTGTATCAGATAAAGCTATTTTAGAAAAGTTGGATCGTGTAAAATTCAACATACCTAAACTTCGTGGTATTTATTCGTTTGATGAAATTCCCGGTTGCGCCAATTGGGAACAAATACTAACCGCAGGTAAAGAAGCGTTGAATAATACTGATTTGGAAACTGCAAAAGCAAATGTAGAGCCAAACGATTTAGCTTCGATTATCTATACATCCGGAACAACCGGAACACCAAAAGGCGTTTTATTAACACATAACAACATCATCAGTAACGTTTTAGGTTCCGAAGAACGTGTGCCGTTTGAGCCTGGAAAGTACACTGCATTGAGCTTTTTGCCATGCTGTCATATTTTTGAACGCATGATTCTGTATCTGTTCCAATATATGGGTGTGTCGATCTATTTTGCCGAGTCTATCGACAAGATTTCCGACAATCTACAGGAAGTAAAACCACAGGTAATGACTGTTGTTCCAAGGGTTTTAGAAAAAGTTTTCGATAAAATTTATGCTAAAGGATCTGAACTTTCGGGTATTAAAAAAGCACTGTTTTTCTGGGCACTTCGTTTAGCTGAAGATTTTAAACCTTACGGTGCAAACGGCGGGTTTTATGAATTTAAGCTAAAAATTGCACGTAAACTGATTTTCTCTAAATGGCACGCTGCGTTAGGCGGAAATTTGGAACTGTTGGTTTCGGGTTCTGCTCCTTTATCTCCTCGCTTGGCACGTATTTTTGGCGGAGCCGATATTCCAGTTATGGAAGGTTACGGTCTAACCGAAACATCGCCGGTTATTGCAGTGAACGACCAACGAAACAACGGTTGGAAAATTGGTTCGGTAGGAAGGGTCTTAAGCAATGTAACGGTTAAAATTGGTGAAGACGGCGAAATTCTTTGCCAAGGACCGTCTGTTGCCGAAGGATATTATAAAGACGAAGAAAAAACAAAAGAAGCCTTTATTGATGGCTGGTTTCATACAGGCGACATTGGTGTGGTTGATTCCGACGGATTTTTGTTTATTACCGATCGTAAAAAGGAGATGTTCAAAACATCAGGTGGAAAATATGTGGCTCCGCAAATGATTGAAAATGCTATGAAACAGTCGCGTTTTATTGAACAGATTATGGTGGTTGGTGAAGGACAAAAAATGCCGGCAGCTTTAATTCAGCCTAATTTCGATTTTATTAAAGAATGGGCAAACCGCAACAAAGTAAACGTTGGTTTTTCGTTAGATGAAGTAGTAACCAACGAATTGGTTATAGAACGCATTCAGAAAGAAATCGATTTAATCAACCCGCAGTTCGGTAAATGGGAACAAATTAAAAAGTTTGCATTAACACCAAATGTTTGGGCAATTGATTCTGGTGAACTGACACCTACCTTAAAACTAAAACGTAAAGTTATTCTTGAAAAATACAAGAAATTATATGATAAATTGTATTCTTAAATCTAAGAAATAACAATAAAATATTCTTTTAACGAAAAATTAAATCTAAAATAGTATGCGTGCATACTATTTTTTTATTATATTTGGTTTATAGTAACTCAATTAAATGAAAAACAACACAATAGATTCTGTTATTAAAGCAACCTGGCAGGCAATTGCCCGTATGTATAATGAGGAAGCCTCACAGTACGGAGCAACCATGGCATTAGGGTACGCGTTGTTGAATATCGATAAAGAAGGAACACCTTCTACCGCATTGGCTCCGCGTTTGGGCATGGAACCAACAAGTTTAACCCGCACCTTAAAAACCATGGAAGAAAAAGGATTGATCATAAAAAAGAAAAATCCGATAGACGGTCGTGGCGTAAACATTTACTTAACTCCGTTGGGTGTTGAAAAACGTGGACTGTCTAAACAAACTGTTCTGAATTTTAATAATAAACTTTTAGAAACCTTTTCGCAACAAGAGATTGATAACTTTATTGAAATGTCAGAGAAAATTCAGAATATCATCACAACAAAAAAGAAATTTTAAGAAACCAAACTTCATATAATTATGAACAGATTAATAAAAAAAGTGGCTGTCATTGGTTCCGGAATCATGGGTTCGGGAATTGCCTGCCATTTTGCAAACATTGGCGTTGAAGTGCTGTTATTGGACATTGTTCCGAACCAGCTTACCGAAGCCGAACAAAAAAAAGGACTTACGCTTGATGACAAAGCAGTAAGAAACCGTACGGTAAACGATAATCTGGCAACCGCTTTAAAATCGAACCCCTCGCCTATTTACGACAAAAAATTTGCCGACAGAATTTCGACAGGAAACACAACAGACGATCTTCCAAAAATTAAAGATGTTGATTGGATCATTGAAGTTGTTGTAGAACGTTTGGATATTAAAAAGGTAGTTTACGAACAGATTGAAAAATATCGTAAACCGGGAACCTTGATCACATCTAACACTTCCGGAATTCCGATTCATTTTATGAGCGAAGGACGAAGCGAAGATTTTCAGGAACATTTCTGCGGAACGCACTTTTTCAATCCGGTACGTTATTTAAAATTGTTCGAGATCATTCCCGGACCAAAAACAAAACCGGAAGTTTTAGATTTCTTAAACGAATACGGTGAAAAGTTCTTAGGAAAAACATCGGTTGTTGCTAAAGATACACCCGCGTTTATTGGAAACCGCATTGGTATTTACGGAATTATGAATCTTTTTCATTTGGTAAAAGAAATGGATATGACTATCGAAGAAGTCGATAAATTGACAGGACCTGTTATTGGCAGACCAAAATCGGCAACATTCCGTACGGTTGATGTGGTTGGTTTGGATACTTTGGTGCATGTTGCCAACGGTTTATACGAAAATGTTCCGAATGATGAAGCGCACGAATTATTCAAATTGCCCGATTTCATCAACCACATGATGGAAAACAAATGGTTGGGAAGCAAAACAAAACAAGGTTTCTATAAAAAGGTAGATAAAGATATTCTTTCGCTCGATTTGAATACCCTGGAATACCGACCAAATAAAAAAGCATCTTTTCAAACGTTGGAATTAACCAAAACCATTGATAATGTAATTGATCGTTTTAAATTTTTGGTTAAAGGCAAAGACAAAGCTGGCGAATTTTACCGTAAATCTTTTGCGGGGTTATTTGCATATGTTTCTAACCGCGTGCCCGAAATTACCGATGATTTATATAAGATAGACGATGCCATGAAAGCTGGTTTTAGCTGGGAGCATGGACCTTTCCAAATCTGGGATGCCGTTGGTGTTGAAAAAGGTATCGAACTGATAAAAGAAGCTGGCGAAACCCCTGCCGATTGGGTTAATGAAATGTTGGCATCTGGAAACACATCGTTTTACACTGTAAAAGAAGGTGCTACCTATTATTATGATATCACTTCAAAATCACAGAAAAAAATTCCGGGACAAGATGCGTTTATCATTTTAAACAATATTCGTGATACCAAAAAAGTTTGGGGCAATGCCGATTCTACATTGTTTGATTTAGGCGATGGAATTTTAAATCTGGAATTTCATTCAAAAATGAATTCGATTGGTGGCGGTGTCATCAGCGGAATCAATAAAGCGATCGATCTTGCCGAAAAAGAATACAGTGGTTTGGTTATTGGAAATCAGGCAGCAAATTTCTCGGTCGGTGCCAATTTAGGAATGATTTTCATGATGGCGGTTGAACAAGAATACGATGAGTTGAATTTTGCTATTAAATCGTTCCAGGACACCATGATGCGCGTTCGTTATTCGGGCATTCCGGTAATTGCAGCTCCACATGGAATGACGCTGGGCGGCGGTTGCGAATTGGTGATGCATTCAGACAAAGCCATTGCAGCTGCAGAAACATACATTGGTCTAGTTGAATTTGGTGTAGGTGTGATTCCTGGCGGTGGTGGATCTAAAGAAATGACGTTGCGCGCTTCGGATCAATTCAAAAAGAATGATGTTAAACTGAATATCCTTCAAGAATATTTCTTAACCGTTGGTACTGCAAAAGTTGCAACATCGGCTTACGAAGGGTTTAATAACGGCGTGCTTTTACCAACAAAAGATATTGTTGTGGTTAATAAAGACCGACAAATTGCCGAAGCTAAAAAACACGCCTTATTAATGGCAGAAGCTGGTTATACGCAACCTGTCCGCCGTAAAGACATTTTGGTTTTGGGTAAACAGGCTTTAGGTGCTTTTCTGGTTGGAACCGACGGTATGATGGCAGGACATTATATTTCTGAACACGACAAAAAAATTGCCAATAAATTGGCTTACGTAATGGCAGGTGGCGATTTATCTGAACCTACATTGGTATCTGAACAGTATTTATTAGATCTAGAACTCGAAGCATTCTTAAGTTTATGTACCGAACGCAAAACGTTGGAACGTATTCAGTTTATGTTAACAAAAGGCAAACCGTTGCGTAATTAGTGTGATTTAGTATCAAGATGTAAGTATTAAGTATCAAGACAAATATAAACTAGGTATGCACAACTTTGAAAAACTGAAAATCTGGCAAAAAGCAATGGATATTACTGTAGAAGTTTATAAAATTTCTGCGCTTTTACCAACTGATGAAAGATTCAATCTAATTCATCAAATAAAAAAATGTGCCGTTTCAATTCCTTCAAATATTGCAGAAGGATCAGGAAGAAATCATAACAAAGAATTTATTCAGTTTTTAGGAATAGCGAACGGATCTACATTTGAATTAATAACACAATTGATACTTGCAAAACGATTAAAGCTAATAAACGAAGAAATAATTCAACCAATCATAAACCAATTAATAGAAGTTTCAAATATGAATTTTTCATTTCAGAAAACTTTAAACACAACCATTAATACAGATGGAAAAAAGTCTTAATACTTAATACTCCAATCTTAATACTTTTTATAGATGAAAACAGCATATATAGTAAAAGCATACAGAACAGCCGTTGGTAAAGCACCAAAGGGATTGTTCCGTTTTAAAAGACCCGACGAATTGGCGGCAGAAACCATTGAGTTTATGATGAATGAAGTGCCAAAATTAGACAAAAAACGTATCGATGACGTAATGGTTGGAAATGCTATGCCCGAAGCCGAACAAGGTTTGAATATGGCAAGATTGATATCGTTAATGGGATTAAAAATTACAGATGTTCCCGGTGTTACTGTTAACCGTTATTGTGCATCGGGAATTGAAACTATTGGTATGGCAACGGCGAAAATTCAGTCTGGAATGGCAGATTGTATCATTGCAGGAGGAGCCGAATCTATGAGTTTTATCCCAATGGGTGGTTATCGTGCAACACCAGATTATAAGGTTACGGCTGCCGGTCACGAAGATTATTACTGGGGAATGGGCTTAACTGCCGAAGCTGTTGCAAAACAATTTAATGTTTCGCGTGAAGATCAGGATCAGTTTTCTTTTGAATCACACATGAAAGCCTTAAAAGCACAAACAGAAGGTAAATTCGATAGCCAGATTGTACCAATTACCGTAGAAGATACTTTTATTAATGACAAGGGTAAAAAAGAAACAAAATCGTATGTAGTTACCAAAGACGAAGGTCCGCGTGCAGGAACAAGTGTAGAAGCATTGGCAAAATTAAAACCTGTTTTTGCTGCCGATGGCTCTGTAACTGCAGGAAATTCCTCTCAAATGTCAGACGGAGCTGCGTTTGTATTGGTAATGTCTGAAGAAATGGTAAAGGAATTGAATTTAGAACCTATTGCCCGATTGGTCACTTTTGCATCGGCAGGTGTTGAACCAAGAATAATGGGAATTGGTCCTGTGAAAGCAATCCCAAAAGCATTAAAACAAGCAGGTCTACAACAAAACGACATTGAATTAATCGAATTAAATGAAGCCTTTGCAGCACAATCGCTAGCTGTAATTCGCGAATTAGATCTAAATCCTGAAATTATCAACGTAAATGGTGGAGCCATCGCATTAGGTCACCCATTAGGATGTACCGGAGCAAAATTATCCGTTCAGTTATTCGATGAAATGAAACGAAGAGGAAACAAATACGGCATGGTTACCATGTGTGTAGGTACCGGACAAGGAACAGCAGGAATTTATGAATTACTTTAAGAAGAAAGAAACAAGAGGAAAGAAGAAAGAAGATTATGATGCATAATTTCAAAAATCTTAAGATTTGGATACTTGCAATGGAAGTGGCGTTTGATATTCATAAAGCTTGTTTAGAATTTCCTAAAAGTGAACAATATGGATTGATAAGTCAAATAAACAGAGCTGCTGTTTCTGTTCCTTCAAATATTGCAGAGGGGTCAAACAGAAATAATGTTCATTTTAAGCATTTTTTAAATATTGCACTTGGTTCGTCGTTCGAACTTCAGACTCAACTTCTTATAGCAAAACAGAATAATTATATAACAGAAAGTAAAACAATCGAAATAGAAAACAAAATTGTAGAACTACAAAAGATGATATCAGGATTTATTAAAAAACTAGATCAGTAAAATCTTTTTTCCTGATTCTTTCATCTTTTCTCTAAAAAACATAAACAATGGAAAACATAACAAGAGGTGGTCAATTTTTGGTAAAGGAGACCTTGGCAGAAAATATTTTTACACCGGAAGATTTTTCGGAAGAACAAAAAATGATGCGCGATTCGGTAAAAGAATTTGTCGATAGAAAAATTTGGGCAAACAAAGATCGTTTCGAGAAAAAAGATTACAAGTTTACCGAAGAATGCATGCGTGAAGCCGGCGAATTAGGCTTTTTAGGTGTTGCAGTTCCAGAAGAATACGGCGGTTTGGGAATGAGCTTTGTATCAACCATGCTTACCTGCGATTATATTTCAGGTGCAACCGGTTCTTTTTCAACGGCTTTTGGTGCACATACGGGTATCGGAACCATGCCTATTACTTTGTACGGAACCGAAGAACAAAAACAAAAATATGTACCTAAACTGGCTTCGGGTGAATGGTTTGGATCATATTGTTTAACCGAACCAGGTGCAGGATCTGATGCTAATTCTGGAAAAACAAAAGCAGAATTGAGTGCAGATGGTAAATCGTACAAAATAAACGGACAAAAAATGTGGATTTCAAACGCAGGTTTCTGTCATTTAATGATTGTTTTTGCTCGAATTGAAGACGATAAAAACATTACAGGTTTTATTGTGGAATACGATCCTGCAAATCCAAACGGAATTACATTAGGCGAAGAGGAACACAAACTGGGAATCCGCGCAAGTTCTACACGTCAGGTGTTTTTTACTGATAAGGTTGTTCCTGTAGAAAACATGTTAGGTGGTCGTGGCGAAGGCTTTAAAATTGCCATGAACGCTTTAAACGTAGGTAGAATTAAGTTGGCGGCAGCGTGTTTAGACTCGCAACGCCGTTTAATTACACAATCGGTAAATTATGCCAACGAACGCGTACAGTTTAAAACACCTATTGCAAATTTTGGTGCTATTCGATCTAAAATTGCCGAAACTGCGACAAATGCCTATGTTGGCGAATCGGCTTCGTACAGAGCTGCAGGTGATATCGAAAACAGAATAAATGCTCGTTTGGCAGAAGGAAATTCACATCAGGAGGCTGAATTAAAAGGCGTGGAAGAATTTGCCATTGAATGTTCCATCTTAAAAGTTGCCGTTTCTGAAGATGTGCAGCATTGTGCCGATGAAGGCATTCAGATTTTTGGCGGAATGGGCTTTTCTGAAGATACACCTATGGAAAGTGCATGGAGAGATGCCCGTATTTCTAGAATTTACGAAGGAACAAACGAAATAAACCGAATGCTAACTGTGGGCATGCTGATTAAAAAGGCAATGAAAGGTCATGTTGATTTATTGGGCCCGGCAATGAAAGTAGGCGAAGAATTAATGGGAATTCCCGATTTTTCAACTCCTGATTATTCTGAATTGTTTGCAGAAGAAAAAGCATTGATTGCAAAACTGAAAAAAGCCTTTTTAATGGTTGCAGGATCGGCGGTCCAAAAATATGGTACCGAATTAGACCAGCACCAACAGTTATTAATGGCTGCATCAGATATGCTTATTGAAATTTACATGGCAGAATCGGGTATTTTAAGAACCGAAAAGTTAGCAAAAAGCATAGGCGAAGAAGCTGCCAACGTACAAATTGCCATGGCAAAACTGTATTTATATAATGCCGTAGATATTATTTACACCAAAGGTAAAGAAGGGATTGTTTCTTTTGCACAGGAAGACGAACAGCGTATGATGCTGATGGGATTACGCCGCTTTACAAAATACGATAATCAACCAAATGTTATGGCTTTAAAAGAAATTATTGCAAGCAAAGTAATCGCCGATAATAAATATAGTTTTTAATAGTTAGTTAAGTTTATTAAAAAACCGTTTCAAATTATGAAATGGTTTTTTGTTTTATTGGAAAAATTTATTTTCCTATTTTATAATTATCATAACACTCATTCACGGCATTAAAAATCTGAAAATCGTTTGCGGTGTAAATAAAACGTTCGGTATGATTGCAGCGCTGTAATATTTTTACAATGTCTTCTTTAGAAACATTTAATAAAGCAGAAACCATTTCACGGTCGTGTTTCTTCTTCATTAGTTCAATCAGCTCAACTTCTTTCCGTATTTGGTTGATTTTTTTTGTTTCCCTTGAATTACGTTTTATGGCATTGTAAATTCCATTAATAGGGTTTAAACCACTATTATAGTTAGCACTAAAGCCTGTTGCAGTAAAATCGCGATAATACGGATAATCTGCCAAAGCAATTAATTTGGTATCAACAGATAAAATACCGGTAAGTTTCAATGTATTAATCACAACTTCATCTAACACGGTTGAAAGATCTTTTATGTAGATGTTCATGCTGCCTTCTTTATACCAATCATTGGTTACCTTTATTTTTAGGGAACGATAACCTTCTGAAGAAATATGCAGGGTATCATTTACTTTTGCAAGAATTGAAAAGGATCCATCTGTTGAAGTTTGAGCCACTTTTAACGAACTCAGGTTAACAATATTTGCTTTGCTTTCGGGATGGTAGCTTAATTCACTATAAACGATTCCTTTAATGTTTTTTTCTTGTGCAAAAATTGAAACAGAAAATAGTATAAAAAGTAAAACTGCAAAATATCTCATATCTTTTTTAGTATGCACCAAAAATAATGGATATTTTGCAGTTTCAGTTATTTATTTTGTAAATATTAACAACAAATATTAGTTAGATCTGCGTGGGCGATCACCACGTACAGCTCTTCTTTCACTTCTTGCCGGACGATCATCTTCTCTGCTGCGTCCAAATCTACTTTCTGTTTTACGATCATTGCTGAAACGGTCTCCGCCAGCTGGTCTTCTGTCTGATGATGAACGTTCGCTACGGAAACCGCCACTACGTTCACCACGGAAACCACCGCTGCTTCTTCCGCCTCTACCATTATGGTCTCTTCTACCAGAACCACCACCACTTGTAGAAATTTCAACGTTTACCTGACGACCTTCATGATGCATGTTGTTCAAAATTTCGATAATACGTTCGCTGTGTGAAGCATCGGTATTAAAGAATGAGAAACCTTCTTTTACATCAACTTTAAATAAATCGTCACGGCCTAAATCTAATGTATCACGTAAGAAATCTTTCAGACTCATCCAATCGAAATTGTCACGTGAACCTAGGTTTAAGAAATAACGTACAGAACCATCAGAACTTACGGCACTTCCACCTTCACTATTTTCACGTGCTCTTGGTGAATCGATCGTATTTTGTTTTTTGTAGTATTCAATAAAACGATTAAATTCTACAGAAAACATTTTTTTGATTAATTCTTCTTTCGTTAAATCTCCTAATAATTCTTCAATTTGTGGAAGATATGTTTCAATTTCAGCATCAACTTCAACAGATTTAACTTTGTTTGCCAAGTGAATTAACTGAGCCTGACAAATTTCCATTCCTGTTGGAATTGGTTTTTGAACGAATTTTGTTTTGATGATTCGTTCTATCTGACTGATTTTTTTGTATTCAGATTTTGTTACGATAACGATTGATGTACCTGTTTTACCAGCACGACCTGTACGGCCTGAACGGTGATTGTAGGTTTCAACCTCATCTGGCAACTGATAGTTTATTACGTGTGTAATATCATCAACATCAATACCACGTGCAGCAACATCGGTAGCAACCAACATTTGAATCTGGCGTCCGCGGAATGCTTTCATTACACCATCACGCTGTGCTTGCGATAAATCGCCGTGTAAAGCTGCTGCGTTGTATCCGTCTTCGATTAATTTTTCGGCAACTGCCTGTGTATCACGTTTTGTTCTACAAAAAATAACCGAAAAAATATTTGGATTGATATCTGCTAAACGTTTTAATGCAGGGTAACGGTCACGCGCACCTACTAAATAATATTCGTGAGAAACGGTTGTTGAACCTTGATTTTTATGACCAACAGTGATTTCTTGTGGTCTTTTCATAAATTCTTTTGCTATTCTTGCAACTTCCTGTGGCATGGTTGCAGAAAAAAGCCAAGTGTTTTTTTCTTCTGGTGTATCCGATAAAATAGATGTAATGTCTTCATAGAATCCCATGTTCAACATTTCATCAGCCTCATCTAAAATACAAATTTGTATGTTTTTAATGTTAACAAGATTTCTGTTAATCATATCCTGCATACGTCCTGGTGTTGCTACAATAATCTGTGCACCACGTTTCACATCTTTTGCCTGCTCTGTAATGCTGGCACCACCATAAACTGCAACTGTATGTAAGCCCTTTACATATTTAGAATATTGCTTAATTTCGTTGGTGATTTGTAAACACAATTCTCTGGTAGGCGATAGGATTAATGCCTGTGTGCTTCTGTTCTCTGGATCAATTTTTTGAATCAGAGGAAACCCGAAAGCAGCTGTTTTCCCAGTACCCGTTTGCGCCAGTGCAACGATATCTGTATCTTGTTGCAACAATAAGGGAATAGCTTTTTCCTGAACCTCTGAAGGGTTTTCAAAACCTAAGTCCTGAATTGCTTTTAAAAGCAATTCGTTTAATCCTAATTCTTGGAATTTATTCATATAATATTTAAAATATTTGCAAAGGTACGGTTATTTTTGCGAATTTTAATCTTATAGTTAGGTTAAATTATTTATTTTGTAAAATTTGATAAAAATGCTACTAATTTTTCAACAGCCCTTCCTCTATGACTCAGTTTGTTTTTTTCTTCCAAATTCATTTCGGCAAAAGTTCTTCCTAATTGTTCCGGTTCAAAAATAGGATCGTAACCAAAACCGTTACTACCTGTTTTATCTTTACGTATAGTTCCTTCAACAATTCCTGTGAACAAATGTTGTTTATCATTAATATTTAAAGCTATTACGGTTTTAAATTGGGCTTTTCGGTTTATTGTACTCCCTAATTTTTGTAAAACCAAATCCATGTTTTTATCAGCGTTTTTATCTTCGCCTGCATATCTTGCCGAATAAACGCCTGGTTCGCCATTTAAAGCATCAATTTCTAAACCGGTATCATCTGCAAAACAATGCAAACCGTATTTTTCAGTTATGTAATTAGCTTTTATAATGGCATTTTCTTCTAAGGTTTTACCGGTTTCTTCGATATCTTCGGTACAGCCTATTTCTTCAAGTGTTACGATTTGAATAGAATTAGGAACCTGATTTTGAATTTCCTGTACTTTGTTTTTATTGTTTGATGCAAAAATGATTTTCATACGTTAACTTATATAATTCCAGATGTTGTTTTTCTTTGCCAGCATTTCAAACACATATTTTAGTGCCTGATGTTCTGGTTTTTCCAGATTGATGTCTTCTTTTAACAATTCGATTGCTTTTGTACGTGCCAGTTTTAAAATCTCCTGATCTTTAACTAAATCGGCAATTTGTAAATTTAACACACCGCTTTGTTGTGTTCCCATAATATCACCGGGACCACGGAGTTTTAAATCGATTTCCGATATTTCAAAACCGTCGTTCGTTCTGCACATGGCATCCATTCGTACTTTTGTATCGGCACTTAATTTGTTTCCGGTCATTAAAATGCAATAACTTTGTTCAGCTCCACGACCTACCCTTCCCCGTAATTGATGCAGCTGACTCAATCCGAATCGTTCTGCACTTTCAATGATCATTACCGATGCATTGGGAACATTCACACCAACCTCGATCACCGTAGTGGCAATCATAATATGCGTTTCGCCTTTTACAAATCGGTCCATTTCGGCATCCTTATCTTTAGAATGCATTTGTCCGTGCACAATGCTGATTCTGTATTCAGGAAAAGGAAAATCGCGCGAAATAGCCTCATATCCTTCCATTAAATTCTTGTAATCTAACTTTTCGCTCTCCTGAATCAACGGATACACAATATAAATCTGTCGCCCTTTTGCAATTTCTTCCTTAATAAAATGCCAAACCTGCAAACGCTTGCTTTCAAAGAAATGAAGTGTTTTTATAGGTTTTCTTCCCGGTGGCAGTTCATCAATTACCGATACATCCAAATCTCCGTACAAACTCATAGCCAGTGTGCGCGGAATGGGTGTTGCCGTCATAACCAAAACATGTGGAGGCAAGGAATTTTTTTTCCACATTTTTGATCGCTGTTCTACACCGAAACGATGTTGCTCATCGATAATAGATAATCCCAAGTTTCTAAACTTGACTTTATCTTCTAACAAAGCGTGGGTTCCAATTAATATATGAATGGTTCCGTTTTCTAAATCTTCGTGAATTTGGTTGCGTTCTTTAGTTTTGGTTGATCCGGTAAGCAAAGATACATTCACATTGATTTTATCTGCCAGTTCTTTGATCCCTGCAAAATGCTGATTCGCCAAAATTTCGGTCGGAGCCATTAAACACGCCTGAAAACCGTTGTCTAATGCCAAAAGCATACTCATAAAACCAACAATTGTTTTGCCTGCTCCAACATCGCCTTGCAACAAACGATTCATTTGAGCTTCGTGCGCCATATCAATTCTAATCTCTTTCAATACTCGTTTTTGGGCATTTGTCAACGGAAATGGTAAATGATCATGATAAAACGAATTAAAGTAATCGCCAACAACATTAAAGGCAAATCCTTTAATTTTATGTTTCCGAACCAGATTTTTAGAAAGTAATTGCAATTGGATAAAAAACAATTCTTCAAACTTCAAGCGAAACTGCGCTCTGTTTAACAAATCGGCACTTTTTGGGAAATGAATATTAAAAAATGATTCGTTTTTGGGCAGCAATCGCAATTCATTAATTAAATTTTCAGGAAAAACTTCTTTAAATAAATGATGCGTTTCTATAAATACCTGCTGCATCATTTTAGTAATGCTTCGGTTGGAAATATTTTTCTGATTTAATTTTTCGTTCGATGGATACACCGGTTGCAACGCAGACTGCAAACTTTTTTTATGCTCTTCAACCGTTTCCATTTCAGGGTGTGGCATAGAAAACAGCCCGTTAAAATGGTTGATCTTTCCAAAAATCACATAAGGCGAATTCAACTGTAAATTTTCTTTAATCCATTTATGTCCCTGAAACCAAATCAGTTCCATTTCGGCAGTTCCATCAGTAAAAACAGCAACTAATCTGCTTCCACGTTTTTGTTCTACCGTTTTTAATCGAATAATTTTACCAACAAGCTGAACCTCTGCATTAATTCCCGAATTTAATTCGTTGATTTTATAATACTTTGTTCGATCTAAATATTTGTACGGATAAAAGTTGATTAAATCTTTATAAGTAAAAATCTGCAACTCTTTTTTTAGCACAACAGCCCTTTGCGACCCCACGCCTTTAAGGTATTCAATAGGTGTATCTAAAATATTCTGCTGCATTTTTACTTTTTGCGTAAAGTTAAATGTAATTGTTTAATTTTTCAAAAAGTAAAAATAGTTTACCCGAACAAATAACTTTATTTTATATTTACAAATAATTAATAACAATATAGATGAAAAAACTTATAACAGTATTATTACTTTCAACTTTTACATTTATTTCATGTAAAGACGATGAAAAAATAAGTGATAACCCATCGAAAACAATTAATCTAAAAACTTTTGAAAAAGTAAAAGTTGCGTTTGGAGATGGTTTATCACAAAGCGCCGAAAAAACTGTGAGCTTTCCTACAGATATTGATAAGATAAAAACTATAAAGATGTTTGTTCAATTTGATTGTCCTTGTAATATTTGGGATGTTTTTGCGAATGTGCAAGCTAAAGATAAAGATTCTGGAGAATGGTATGAAATAGGAAGATATATTACCCCTTACGGAAAAGATTCTTCACCTTTAGAAAGAGGGTTGGAATTCGATGTAACAGATTTTAAATCAGTTTTAAACGGATCGACTGAGTTGAAAATTTATACTGAAGTATGGGGGGCTGATGGTTGGAGAGTTAGTGTAGATTTTGATATAGAATATGGTGAATCTGATTATAAGTATTCGGCAGTAGTTCCAGTTTTTCAATATAATAAAAACTCATTAGATGGTGTTCCTTACGGCGAATCACATAACTTTGATATGGATAGAAAAATTGAATTACCTTCTAATACTGAATCGGCACACTTAAGAAGTATTATTTCTGGTTGGGGACATGCCACACCAAATGATGCAGGTGGCAGAGGTTGTGCAGAATGGTGTTTTAGAACGCATCATGTCTTGATAAATAATACTTCAACTTTTGAACACAAATTAGAAGCCTTAGGCTGTAAAGATAATCCTATAAAAAATCAACAAGGAAATTGGCGAGATGACAGAGCAGGATGGTGTCCAGGTATGGTTGTTCCTATTCGAATTAATAACCTTGATAAAAATTTATTTAATAAGTCGTTTAATCTTGAATATACATTTCAGGATTGGGAAAATGATATGAAGTATCAAGGAGATAATCCGCATGCTTATTATGCGCTTTCAACTTTTGTGGTTGTAAAAAGTAATTCGCCGATTACCAAACCGGTTATAACGAATTAAGTAACAAAAAGAGTTCCAAATTAGGAACTCTTTTTATTTTAATATCTGGTCTGCGTGTTCTTTAGTTTTCACTTTTGTAATTATATCTTCTATAATTCCTTTTTCGTCAATAATAAAAGTAGTTCTGTGGATCCCATCAAATTCACGACCCATAAATTTTTTTGGTCCCCAAACACCATAAGCATTAATAATTGTTTTATCTTCATCGGCAATTAAAAGATATTGCAAATTATTTTTTTCGGCAAAGTTTAACTGTCTCTTTTGCGAATCGGCACTAACGCCAACAATTTGATAATTTGCTTTGTTAAACCGTTCTATATTATTTTGTAAATCGCAGGCTTCCGCAGTACAACCAGGAGTTGATGCCTTAGGATAAAAAAACAAAACAACTTTTTTTCCTTTAAAATCAGTCAAACTAACACAATTTCCATTTTGATCGATCCCTGAAAATAGCGGAGCAATATCACCTGTTTTTAATGTAGTCATAAATTTAGTATTTTTGTAAAATTACAAATCATTTACACATTAAAATGACCAAAAAAGAAAAAGTTCAGTTTGTAATTGATACTTTAGAA
>JBEBXJ010000032.1:0-20385 GCA_040391685.1 Paenimyroides baculatum | reverse complement strand
GGTAAAAACAGTATCCTTCCGATTTTTCATCGTTATCAATCAACGTACGCTCTACCTCAACAACTTCATATTCCCCATCATCAATCGTAAATCCTGTATAATGCAATGCAATGATTTTAGAATCTGCCAGCTCGTCAAAAGCAGCAATTAAACGATTTGTCTGTGTGTTTTCGCCCCAAGATTCGCTTTCTTTTAAAAGCTCATCATTTACGCGGTTAATCTGTTCATACGCCCATTCTTCCGATATTTCGTCTTCAAAACCATTGTCTTCTATTTCTTCGATAATATTGGTTTGAATGTCTTCCAAACTATAAAATCCTGAACGTACCTGCGTGTAAATCGAGTCAAAAATAAACTGCTGATCTTCAGACATACTCTGTTTCATAAAAATTTGCTTTTAAGCCTTTAACTGTTTTAAATTTTAAAGTACGAATATATTAATTCCATTTAAATTTTATACACCGGCTATTAATTTTTTATGTTTTTTTTCAAATTAATACAAATGATAACGTTAAAACAACGCAGGCTTTAAAAGAAGTTTGGCTTGCCGGCTACTTTTGTAAAGTAAGCGTTACCTTTGCAAATTGATTTTTGAACAAGATGAATAAAGGATTAATTGCTTTGGCTTTTGGCGGTTTAGCTATTGGAATGACAGAGTTTACCATGATGGGAATTTTGCAGGATATAGCCAAAGACCAGCAGATTGAAATTACACAGGCAGCACATTTTATTGCTTTATACGCTTTAGGCGTTGTAGTGGGTGCACCCATTTTAACCATTTTTACTGGAAAAATTGCTCCTAAGAAAGTTTTACTCTTACTAATGTTACTGTTTATTGTATTTAACGGATTGTTTGCCATTGCACCAGATTACAACACACTTGCAATCAGCCGTTTTATGTCGGGGTTACCACATGGTGCTTTCTTTGGTGTGGGATCGGTAGTTGCCGCACAATTAGTTCAAAAAGGTAAAGAAGCACAAGCCATTGCTTTTATGTTTACCGGTATGACCATTGCAAATTTAGCTGGTGTACCGTTGGGAACCTACATAGGACATCATTATTCGTGGCGAATAACTTACGGCATTATTGCTGCATTAGGTTTTATTACCATATTAAGCATTTACTTATGGTTACCTGATATTAATAGTAAAATGAATGGCGATTTAAAACAACAGCTTTCGTATTTTAAACAGCTAAAGGCGTGGTTAATAATTGCAGTAATATCAATTGGTACAGGCGGTTTGTTTTCATGGATTACCTACATATCGCCAATGGTGACTAAAGTGGGTGGTTTACAAGAAGACCGCGTTCCGTTTATTATGATATTGGTTGGTTTGGGAATGTTCATTGGAAATATCCTGGGAGGTAAACTCGCAGATACTATCTCACCGACAAAAGCTGCTATTGCATGTTTTACCACCATGGCGCTTACTTTGGTAGCGGTTTATTTTACAGCACACATTACGGCATTAACTTATGTAATGGCGTTTGTAACAGGTTTGGTTGCCTTTACCATTGGATCGCCTTTACAAATGATGCTGATAACATCGGCAAAAGGGTCTGAAAATATTGCAGCCGCAGCCGGGCAAGCTAGTTTTAATGTTGGTAATACTTTAGGTGCTTATTTTGGCGGCATACCCATTACTTTGGGTTATGCGTATAATTCGCCTGTTTTAATTGGAGTTGGCATGGCAGTTATTGGTGCAATGCTGGCAATCGTTTACTTAAAAAAGTTTCTAAAATCATAAATAAATACACTTTTTGTAGAAAAAATGACCATAATTTACATTTTCAACAATTTAAACACTCTTTAATTAGCGACATATTGGTAGTGGCACAATGCTTGGTTTAAGTACAGTGTAACATTAAATATTAAAAAGCTATGAAAAGTATTTTAAAGATTTTCGGAATTTTATGTTTATCAATCTTTGTTTTTACAGCATGTAGTGATGATGATGATCCAGCAAACAACGATTTTTTTATTGGCAGATATAACGGAGCTGTAAGTTATATGGCTGACGGAGAAACCAAATCGAATGACGACGGACATGTACAGGTGGTAAAAGTGGGAGATAAATACAACTTCTTATTTTCAGACGACATTCCTAATATTACGGGAATCGAAATTGAAAAGAATGAGAATTCAGCAGTAATGATCGGTTCTACCGAAACCCATTACATTAGAATCAACGCAAGTAAACTAACCATTTTTTATTTAAAAGATGGTGCTACCTGGACGGCAAATGCCGACAGATAACAGCAAACCAACCTTAACGGTTGGTTTTTTTATGCAATAATTATATATTTATTTTCTATTCAAATTTCTACCTAAAGCAAAACACGTTATTACAAATGTTAGTATTGCAGGTATTACCCATTCCAAATTAAAACGAGCAAAAGGCATCATATTTAAAAGTTGTGTAAAAGTTTCTTCATTAGGAAACCAACCTGCAAGTACTCGAACAGACGATATAACCATGGTTACAATCAGCGTTATGAAATAAGGCTTCTGGTTTTGAATGGTTCTGCCGAACAACAAAACCGAAAGAATCAGTACCAAAGTTACCGGATAAATAAAGTTTAACAAAGCAGCAGCATATTCAATAATACCATCAACTCCGGTAATTGCTAAAAGAGTAGACACCAATGTTATTGATATTACACCTTCGATATATCCCAATTTTCCTTTGGTTAATCGTTCAAAAAAGTTTGCCGAACCTGCCGTTAGTGCAATTGCAGTTGTTATACACGCCAAAATCATTAAGATCGATATTAAATAAACTCCGTTCGATCCAAAATACTGTGTGGCAAGGTAGATCAATAAAGATGATCTTGTAGTGTTTGCAGCATCAACCGTAGCGTGCGCACCCAGATAAAACAAACCACCGTAAACCAACAACATACACACTGCTGCCAATATTGCCGATTTTACTACAACTTCAATTTTATCTTTTACATGCGTATAACTTTTACGATTGGCACCTGCAATCAATAAAACAGCGAAAATTAATCCTGCCAAAACATCCATTGTCTGATAGCCTTCTTGAAAACCAACGTAAAAACGGTCTTCTATAATTGTTGGTTCAATGTTTACAGTCGATCCCATAAACAAACCTGGTACAATTAACAAAGCAAGGAAGAAAAGCAAAATCGGAGCGAAGATTTTTCCTAATATCCCGGTAATTCTATTTAAAGAAAACGACGCACCCATTACAGCCCCAAAAAACAACACACAAACCCAAACCGGCTGTGCATCGGGAATTATCGGCTTAATGGCAACTTCGTAAACCGATGCGCCCGAACGTGGCAAAGCAATTAACGGACCTATACATAAAACGTTTATTGTTGCTAAAATATAGGCGAGTTTTACATTGGCACGCGAACCTAAATCGGTAAAATAATTTCCTGAAACAGCTACTGCAAAAATTGCCAAAACGGGAGCCAAAATCGCGGTTAACGAAAAACCTGCAAATGTTGCCATCCAATCTGTGCGGGTTTGCAAACCTAAATAAGCAGGTAATAGTAGATTTCCTGCACCAAAAAACATAGCAAATAATGCCATTCCTAAAAAAAGAGTGGTTTTACGTTTTCTTATATCCATGAATTTTCAAATTAATTTTCAGTTTTTATCAAACATAAACATTTTTTTTAACAAAACATTATGTTTTATGTTATAAAATTCCGTTTTTAATACAAATAAAATGTTTTATTCTTTTTAATCAATCATAGAAATTATTCCTCTAGCGTTATAATGTAACGGTAATAAGTATATCACATTTTTTTGCACATTGTGTGAAAAATGTGCAACAAACCACACAAAAACAGTACATTTGCACAAACAATTTTTTTTAGAAAAATGTACAGAAGTCACAATTGCGGCGAACTGCGTTTAGCCGATGTAAATAAAGAAATTACACTTGCGGGATGGGTTCAGAAATCTCGTGATAAAGGTTTTATGATTTGGGTTGATTTACGCGACCGTTACGGAATTACCCAATTAATTTTTGATGAATCGCGTACCGAAGCAACTGTTATGCAGCTTGCAAAATCGTTGGGTCGTGAATTTGTTATTCAGGTTAAGGGAACAGTGATAGAACGCGAATCTAAAAACGCAAATATCCCTACAGGTGAAATTGAGGTTTTGGTTAAGGAATTAACGGTTTTAAACGAATCACAACTGCCACCTTTTACAATTGAAGACGAAACCGACGGTGGTGAAGACATCCGTATGAAATACCGTTATTTGGATATTCGACGTAACCCGGTTAAAAACAGCTTGTTGTTCCGCCACAAAGTAACCCAAGAGGTTCGTAATTATCTTTCTAATTTAGATTTCTGCGAGGTTGAAACACCTTATTTAATAAAATCTACGCCAGAAGGTGCACGCGATTTCGTTGTGCCTTCACGCATGAATCCTGGTCAGTTTTACGCTTTGCCACAATCGCCACAAACATTTAAACAATTATTGATGGTGGGTGGAATGGATAAATATTTCCAAATTGTGAAATGTTTCCGTGATGAAGATTTACGTGCCGACCGTCAGCCTGAATTTACACAGATCGATTGTGAAATGTCTTTTATTGAACAAGAAGATATTTTAAATGTGTTTGAAGGATTAACGCGTCATTTATTGAAGAACATCCACAACATCGAAATAGAAAAGTTCCCACGTATGACGTTTGATGAAGCCATGAAAACGTACGGGAACGACAAACCGGATATCCGTTTCGGAATGAAATTTGGCGAACTAAACGATGTAGCGCAGCACAAAGAATTCCCGGTTTTCAATTCGGCAGAATTAGTGGTTGGAATTGCCGTTCCGGGTGCGGCATCGTACACCAGAAAAGAAATTGATGCTTTAATTGAATGGGTAAAACGCCCTCAGGTTGGTGCATCAGGAATGGTGTATGTAAAATGCGAAGCAAACAACCAGTACAAATCATCGGTAGATAAATTTTACGATCAGGAAGATTTAGCAAAATGGGCAATAGCAACAGAAGCTAAAGAAGGCGATTTAATTTTAGTTTTATCAGGTCCTGCAAACAAAACACGCAGCCAGTTATCGGCATTGCGTATGGAATTAGGAAACCGTATGGGCTTACGCAAACCAAACGAATTTGCTCCTTTATGGGTGATTGATTTTCCGTTGTTGGAATGGGACGAAGAATCGGAACGTTTCCATGCAATGCACCATCCTTTTACATCGCCAAAACCAGAAGACATGCACTTGTTAGACACTGATCCCGGTAAAGTACGTGCTAATGCCTACGATTTGGTATTGAATGGTAATGAAATTGGCGGTGGATCGATCCGTATTCACGATAAAGAAATGCAGGCTTTAATGTTTAAGCATTTAGGGTTTACACCAGAACAAGCACAAGAACAATTTGGTTTCTTAATGAATGCATTCCAATTTGGAGCTCCACCACACGGCGGATTGGCTTTTGGATTGGATCGTTTAACAGCAATTTTAGGAGGACAAGAAACCATTCGCGATTTTATTGCGTTCCCTAAAAACAATTCGGGTAGAGATGTGATGATTGATGCACCTGCAACCATTGATAACACTCAATTAGATGAATTATCAATTATGCTGAATGTAAAGGCGTAATTGATCAGGTATAAAAAAGTAAAAATCCCAGCCTAAAGGTTGGGATTTTGCTATTATCAGTAATCCAAAGCTATTTCATTTTCTTATAGTAAAGAAGATCTTCAAAACAAGAATAATGAAACTAACAGGAATCAAGAAAAAAATTAATGTGTAGAAAGCCCATGAACTATCAATGTAACTTTCTCTTTCTAAAAAATATATAAAAAAAGCATAACCAAAAAGATGAGGGATCATTTGAAAAAGAATATTTACCAAGTTTGGTATTTCTTTAAACTTTACCCCTTTCAACCAAATACCTAATAATATAATTAATATAGGAACTATTAGAGTATAAACATAAAACATCATTCTTATCTTTTTAAAATTCTGCAATTCATTATTTTGAAACTGACTGTTAAAATGATTTTATCTTGCAGAGAGGAAGGGATTCGAACCCTCGATGTGGTTACCCACATACAAACTTTCCAGGCTTGCTCCTTCAACCACTCGGACACCTCTCTGTTAGGTTGGTAAATTTACAGTAAAGTAAATAAATCTGCAAAACACTTTAAATAAAGGATAAGACTCTTAATTCTCTTCTTTGGTATTGCCTAATTTATTCCACAAACCTTGTATCACTTTGTTATAATACATTTTACCGAATTCTTTCTCTCCATATAATTTACTAAAATGATCTTCCTTTCTTTCAATATCTTCTTTTTGATCTTTGATCAATTTAAAAGTCGATACAAAATTTCCATGCAATGTGATAGCTTCTTCTTTCGAAGTAAATAAAGTATTTTTCAAATTCTCCTCGACCCAAAGTTGGAACGGTTCATGCACTTTATAATCGTATTCAACTTTTAACTTATCAAAAAATGCCTTTCGTGCTTTTCTATGAGCATTATAATTTTCAGATGTGTAGAATGTAATTGCTTGTTTTTCAAAAACTTCATAAGTAGGCATTTCCTTGTTATTTGAAGTCTCAGTTGATTTTTT
Organism: Paenimyroides baculatum; assembly: GCA_040391685.1. Taxonomy (GTDB): domain Bacteria; phylum Bacteroidota; class Bacteroidia; order Flavobacteriales; family Flavobacteriaceae; genus Flavobacterium; species Flavobacterium baculatum_A. The sequence continues at coordinate 13,795 of JBEBXJ010000032.1, read as the reverse complement.
AGCAGGTCGTTTCATTGCAATAAAATCAACAGGTAACATATCAGCAGTTTTTAAGTCGGCAAAAAATCCACTAAAATATACATCATTCGGGTTTACTAAATGTCCGCCTTTTTGAATTAGCACACATTTTTGTTGAAAATACAATTGAGATTGCTCTTTAGTTTCTTTGTTAAAAACTACAAACGGCACTTCTATTTCGGCAGTATCTTTTTGCAATTTTGAATTTAAATTACCGCCTTTTATAACCACACCTGACAAATCGGGTCTTTTACGGGTAGGTTTTTTAATGATACAAAGTTTATAACCCTCTTTTTCTGGTTCTACTTTAAAATATTCTTCTACAGGAACTCCCAAACCATTAACGGCAAGTAAATAATCAGAATTTTCGAGATTAGCTGTAGTTAAATCGCTAAAAAAGGCAACACTTGAGTTGTTATAGGTTTCGTTTCTGTTAGCAACTATCTTTTTGTTAGATTTTTCGTTTTCACTGAATAAAGAATACCCAAAATAATTGCTGTTCATGTAATTCTTAGGATCTAATGTTTGATAATTGAACTGCACCTGAAATGATTCTAAGTGAAATTTTATGGTATATCCCAAGTTTTCATTACTGATAATGATCGGTTTATCGGAATGGGCAGATAACTGATTGGTTTTTGTATCGAAATAAAAAACTAAATCATTCTCGTTTAAAATTTTTGTTCGTTTGGCATTTTTGGTATTTCCTATGAAAAAGTGTTTAAAAGCTTTGAGCATCTGCTTTCGGGTAAAAACATTTTTGTCGATCACTAACTCATCTAAAATAGTTTCTTCGGGTTTCAGTCGGATCTTTAAATCAGTAGTTGCACCTAGGTTCGACACAATGAAATATTCATATCCAAAAGCACTTACAACCAATTGGTTTTTATTGTTTGCCGGAATGTTTATATGGAAATTTCCTTTGGCATCTGTTTCGGTTGATATAGTTGTATTATCTAAAAAAACCGATGCCGCTTCAACAGGCTTGCCGTTTTCTGCACTTACAACAACTCCTTTAATTGTTTGCGCGTTTGTAAATACACTTAAAAAACAAAATATCAATATGTAAAAACACCTCATAATTAAAAACTTAACTTCTTAAAAACAAAAAACTACCTTAGAATATTCTAAGATAGCTTTTTTAGAAAGATTAACTCAAATCGATCTTATTTTTTTACGAATTTTAATGTAGCCGAACCTTTTAAAGTTTCAACTTTTAAAATATAAACACCTGCTCTTAATTCAGAAACATTAATTGTTTGTGTACTAGCTTGTAATACTTTTTGACCTGTAATATTGTAAGCGGTTACGTTTGTAATAATTTCGGCAGTTTGAATATTTAATATATCTGATGTTGGGTTTGGATATACATTTACTTCGATAGTATTGTATTTATTGATTGATAATGAAGCAGTGATATCTTGCGGTGTAAAAGGTCTTCTTGCACCAATACTTAAACCTAACCAATCGTTATTATCTAAAGTAACTAAAGACAAGTCGTTTTCTGTTTTCCAATTTGAAAGATCTGTTCCGCTGTAAGCTTTCCATAAGTTAGCTCCTGAAGCTGTTTCTGTACGATTTCCAATTGTTACAGAGGACAAAACATTTGCAGTCATTACATAATCAAATCCGCCGTTTAATTCTGTATTAATTAAATCTAAAGCATCTTCTGCTGTAATGGATCCGTTGTATTGAATTCCAAAAACGTAAGAATCTGCAACATTATTCGTATCAGTACCAAAATCAACAACTACTAAACTTTGGTTGGTTCCTGTTCCTAACCATGTAATAATATCTGACTTTTTGTACCATTGCGAGCTGTAAGCAGCTATTGGTGTAGCTGGTTCTTCCGAAGTAGGATTACTAAAACCATAAGAAACTCCATACCAGCCCCCATTTTGAACTGTAGAAGAACTTATTCCCCCATTCATTCCAAAAGTGCTGGCACTTGAACCTTCCCAAGTACTCCAATAATCTGGAGTACCAGAAATACCGCTGTGAGAATTAAAGACAATATCGCTTAAAAAATTACTTCCGCTAAAAACACTAAAAACATAAGTAAAATTAGGCTCCGCAGCAGCTACAGCAGTAATAATATCTTCCATTTTAGGAGCATCAACAGAATTATAACGATATCCCCAAGCGTATGATCGATCATCGGTTCCATCTTTAAAATCAACTACCAAATAAGCCGTTTCAGATCCTGTACCCACGTAGTACTTTACATCGTTTGCAGTAAATTGTGCAAAAATAATCTGCGTAAAAAACAGTAAGAATAACAAAGTAATTCTTTTCATAATATAGAAAATTTAAAGTTTTGTTCCCGAAACTTTATAAGAATATATTGTTATGAAAAGATTTTTTAAGAAGATTTCCCTAACACTTTTATTCCCGAAAGTTAAAATGATCAGGCAGGTCTCCTGGCTTGCATCTTATTGTAGGTCTTCCCAGAAAAAATCCAGTGACGTTTTTAATTTACAATAAGTTTGGTAGCATACAGTTGCGGGTACAGCTCAAGACTTGATTATATCTTACTTGATTCCCTTTTAAAGAACATGACGAATGTTCTACCAAAATCGGCACGAAGGTACAAAAATTATTCTAACACCAACCGGATTGGCACACGATAACGTATACGAGACGGACTTCCCTCTATTAAAACAGGATGAACACGCAGCCTTTTAACGACACGAACAGCTTCTTCATCACAAACTTTACACAAGCCTTTTTCAATGGTTACATTACTAACTGTACCATCTTTTTCTACTACAAACTGCACATAAATAGTTCCGCTAATTTCTTCTTCCAACGCTTCGACAGGGAAACTATAGTTTTCGGCTAAAAATCTTGTTACTGTTTTACCGGATATTGTTTTGATTTGTGCTGCATCTGCATAAACTGATGTGTTAGGTACATCAATCAGTGTATCTTTTGTTGAACTGCTTGCGGGAGCTTCAACAACACTTTTTTCGACAGGTATTTTTTGAGAAAACCCTGCAAAAGAAAAACAACTTAAAATAAGTAGTAACAACAATTTTTTCATAAAATAAATATACAAAAAAAGATGCCCGAAAAGGACATCTTTAAAACTTATTCTACAACAAACTCCACATTTTCGATTAACGAAGTGGAAGGTGCTTTGAACGACAATTTTATTTTTGTTTGCTTATCAGAATGATCTACCTTCAAAGTTCCTTGTGTTATTTTGTAATAACCTGCTTCGCCTTTACAGTAGCAGTGCTTTCCGTAAACTAACTTTACCTGTTCTAACGCAGCATCTTTATATTCTTTTTTAAATGCTTTTGCAGGAATTTCCAAGAACAATTCTTCCTTGTAAAAATCGTCTGCATAATTTTCTTTAGCCTTGTTTCTGTCGAAACTGTATTGCACCAAAACCGTTTCCGGGTTATAGATTGTTTGCGGATACAATTGTTCAAAACCGTTTAAATTTAAAGCCTTTTCAGACTCACGGGTAGCTGTTACTTTTCCGTTTTCTGGAGCAACAGAAACCATTGTTACCTTTTTGCCTAACCAATTGGTAGACTCAACTCCTTTTGTGGTTGAGCAGCTAACAGCTACGGCTGCAACAGCCAATAGCGCAATTATTTTTTTCATATTTTATTTTCCGTTAAATTTATTCATTGCATTATTTAAACCTGCTAAAGCAAATTCTTTGGCAGCATCAGAAACTACCTGTAAACGCTCTTTTAAAGCGGTTGTTTCTTCATCGGTCCAATTGCCCAAAACATAATCAACCTGTTGTCCTTTTTTAAACTCGTCTGATATTCCGAAACGTAAACGCGGATATTCCGAACTGTTCAAAATCAACTGTATGTTCTTTAACCCGTTGTGCCCGCCGTCTGATCCTTTTGCTTTTATTCGGATTGATCCGAAAGGTAAATTTAAATCATCTGTAATAATTAAAATATTTTCTTTGGGAATTTTTTCTTTATCCATCCAAAATTGTACGGCTTTGCCCGACAAATTCATGTAGGTATTTGGTTTTAAAAGAAATAAAACTTTGTTTTTTACCTTAATTTCGGTCAAAGCTCCCAATTTTACTGTTTCAAAAGTTGTACCGGCTTCGTTTGCCATAAAATCAACCGCCTTAAAACCAATATTGTGGCGCGTGTTAACGTAATCGGCTCCGATATTTCCCAATCCAACAATTAAATATTTTTTCATAACCTCTGTGTTTGCCTGTGTATGCGGTTTTGAAAACCACTTTGTAAAAAAATTCATTGCAAATGTATTAACAAATGGGTAATTTAGAACAAAACAACGCAAGTTATGGAAAACTTACAAACAATTTGGGAGTTTATTAAAGAGTGGTACTGGATTCCTTTAGCTTTAATAAACACTACTGCCTTTATTACTATTTTGGTAGAAAACGGCAAGCCCGAAAAAACCATTGCCTGGCTTATGGTAATTGTATTTTTTCCGTTTGGCGGCGTTATTCTGTATTATTTTTTCGGACAGAAATTTCAGAAAGAAAAATACTTTAAAAAGTTAGATTACCGTTACAAGCAGAAATTAGAAGAACGCTGGAACGATTTAAAGCCTTTTATTACCAAAGAAATTAAACTGACCGATTCATACGATCCGCATTTAAACGATGTTTTTGAATATCTGGCACATACGCGCAATGCCGTTCCTACATCGAACAACAGCGCCCGACTTTTAATTAATGGCGAAGAAAAATTTGCGCTTTTACTGAACGACCTTAAAAATGCACAGCATCACATTCATTTAGAATACTATATTTTTGATGAAGATGAAATTGGAACACAGGTTTTGGATATTCTGGTTGACAAAGCCAGACAAGGTGTTGAAGTACGTTTGATTATTGATGATTTTGGATCTTCTAAATTTGCAAAACGTCAAAAATATTATGAAAAACAAGGTATTTTATTTGAGGTTTTCTTACCGGTACGTTTTTCATCGTTGGCAAACAGTAATTACCGCAACCACAGAAAAATTGTGGTGATTGACGGATTGATTGGTTATGTGGGCGGGATTAATATTTCGGACAGGTACATTAATCCTAATAAATTCAGCCTGTATTGGCGCGATACTGCCATTAGGGTTGAAGGCGACGCCACCAAAGTGTTACAAATGCAATTTTGGTTGCATTGGCAAAGCATTTCAGCAGATACGTTTACATTAAACTCCGGCTACTTACCCCAGTTAAAAACTTTTGTTAACAATAAATTACCGGTTACTTTTGCATTCTCATCGCCTGGGAACACCCCTCCGTATGTTATGGAATCAATGATTTTAAGCATTTCGGCAGCACAAAAAAGCATACAACTCTGCACGCCTTATTTTATCCCGACAGATTCTTTTAAAACGGCATTGCTTATTGCTGTATCAAAAGGGGTGGAAGTTTCATTAATGCTACCCGCAAAAGGTGATTCGGCTGTAGTTCAGGCAGCTTCATTATCCTTTTTAAAACAGTTTATGCAACGCGGTATGAAAGTGTATTTATACGAAAAAGGATTTATGCATGCCAAAACCATTTGTATTGATGGGTTACTAAGCTACATTGGAACAACGAATTTAGATTCTAGAAGTTTTTTAATAAATTTTGAACTGTCGGCTATTGTTTTAAATAAAGAAATTGCACAGCAATTAAATACGCAATTCCAGAAAGATATTTTAGGAAGCAAACCTTTTACGGCAGCCTTATGGCAGAATGAAAAATGGTATTACAAAGCTTTTGCATCTATTTGCAGATTGCTGGCACCTTTGTTATAAAATCTTTGCAATCCTTATTCCCGCTATTTGCTGCATACCGGTTGGTTTGGTTATGTGGTCGTATTTAGGGTTTTTGTTGATATCGATAGTAGAAGTAGGAAGAATTTTGACCCATAACGAGATTTCGTCGTTTTTTTGCAGTTGAACTTCGGTTGGCGCAATTAAAAGCCCGGCAGCTACATCAAAATTTCCGAAACTAAACTTAAAATCGGTTTTAGCAATAATGTTTTCTATTTGGGACGGGTTATTCTTCACAAGATACAATTCTATATGAATACTATCTTTTGTTGTACTGCCCATAACCCCCGGATTAATATTAGCAAAAGCCGAAACTTCAAATGTTCCCGATGAGGAAACTGTAATTTTATCGTCTAAAAACTGTGCAATTTTATTATAAAGTACATCTACCGGCGCAAACTTTATCTGCTGCATTACCGTTGGAGTACTTTCTAAATGAATGCTTCTTATACTGCGAATATAGAACAATTTTTCTTGCGAAAATCCGCTAAAACCTACAAAAAGAATTAAAAATCTAATAATACCTTTGAAACCCATCTTCATCGCTAATTAATTTTATGTTCATGGAAAACGAAACGCAGTTTTTATTTTTTCTGGTACAGCCAATTTCGCACCCCAAAAGCACGTTACCCAGCAAACCAGAACTTACAGCCGGAGCTATAACCGCATCTTTTTGCAGGTAAACTATTGTTGGATACACTTCTATTCGCGAAAACAGATCCTGATTGTCCTGATCGAACGATTTTCGCGTAGCCGCTACATACTGCTCCACTCCTTCTGCAATTTGAACAATACCGAAATTAACACCCCCACGGTTAAATTTTATAACACTTGTACTAGGGTTGAAATGGAAAGAGGCTTCTATTTCATAAAATCCATTTTCGGGTATAATGAGTTTCTTTGTATCTTCATCAATTACAAATAAAGTATTTGATACAATATCCTGCTTGTCCATCTTAATATAGTGAAATACTTTATCTGCTCCCGGACGAATATTAAATGTTTGCTGTTTATTGGTTTTGTAACTAAACGATTCTTGCGAAAAGCCTAAAATTGGAAAAAGCATCAAAAACAAAAAAAATCTCATTTTCTTTTTTCTTTCAAAGATACAAAAATCGAAAAAACTCTTAAACATGACAAAAATTTAAAAATCTTTCATTTCTGTCAAGACCTCACAAGTTTTAAAAACACAACTGTTCGGAAGATGATTTTTGTACTAAAAAGATAGGTTTTCAGGGGTTCGTCAGCTCGAGTAGCGAAGTGAAACGTAGCATATCGAGAACTTCTCGATACGGTTTTTCTTCATTTCATTACGAAAACCTACTCGAAGTGACGTAATTCATAAAAAAACTAATACAAAAAACTCTAAACAATTAGTAGTTTTCGGGCTTTTTTAGTCTTCCGAACACCTATGTTTTAAAAACCTATGAGGTCTGAAATCAATAAATTATAAACTCTCGTTGTTTACCAACCTTTGTAAAAAATTAATGCAGCTAAAATTAGCTGCATTAATCACTTATATAAATAGAAAAAATTACTCTACACCGCCACCCATTGCCTTGTATAACTGTATGTTGGCATTCCATAAATTATACTGTGTAGTAATAATGTTTAATTGGGCATTCAATTCGCTTTCTGTAGCGGTTAAAACTTCCAAATAACTTGCCATACCGTTGTTTAACAATTCTTCCGAATAATTTACCGCTGTAGTATAAGCATCTGCTTCTTGTTTTTTCAATTCTAGTTTTTTAGCATTATTCTCTATACTGTATAACGCATCAGATATTTCTTTGCCGGCGTTTAAAACCGTTTGTTTGTAGTTTAAAAATGCTTTTTCTTGGTTTGATAGACTAATTTCGTATTGTGTACGGATTTGTCTGCCGTTTAAAACCGGTTGCGCAATTCCGGCAACAATGCTTGCAAAAAACGAAGTTGGATCAAACAATTTTTCAAATTCAACCGATTGCAATCCGCCACTGGCTGTTAATCTTAACGTAGGATAAAAACTTGTTTTGGCTACATTTGTTAATTCAAAGGCATTTCTAAAACCTAATTCGGCAGCCTGAATATCGGGTCTGTTGTTTAATGTTTCAATTGAAACACCTGCTTGCGTATCGATATTTAACTGTAAATCTGCAAAAGTTGAACGTTCTATTGCTTTAGGAAACATTCCTTGTAACACACTCAGTGAATTTTCTTGTATTTTGATATTTGTTTCAATATCCAGCAACAAAGCCTGCGCACTTAAAACCTGTGCTTCGGTTTGTTTTACAGCAACTTCGGTTACACGCCCGGCATCTTTTAATGCCCTATTCGTCTCTAAACTTTTACTTCTGTTTTCAATTGTTTTTAAAGCAAGCTGCTTTTGTGCATCTAAAGCCAGTAAATTGTAATAGTTTGATGCTACCATTGCAATTAACTGGGTTTTAACAGCCCGATGTACCGCAACAGTTTGTAAATAGGTAGCTTCGGCAGCTAACTTTCTACTGTTGATTTTTCCCCAGATATCAGCCTCCCAACCTAAACTTCCGGTAATATCAAACTGATCTAATCGCTGGCGCTGACCTAAAATCCGACCAAACTGTGTATTGATTGAGTTGACCGAATGTGTATAATTGGCACCAACGGTAAATGTAGGTACATGCCCCATTCTTCCTTGTGCCATGTACGACTGCGCTTGGTTGATATTTTCCAGTGCAACACGTATATCCAGATTATTATCTAATGCGGTTTGAATGTGCTGTTGCAAAGCTGCATCTGTAAAAACCTGTTGCCACGGCAATACATTTTCCGCTATACTGTCTTTAACAACTTCGTTTGTATTAAATGATGCGTTTTCCCATGCATTAGGTTTTTGATACTCTTTTGTAGCAATACATGATTGTAACGAAACAGCTGTAATTGCCACAAAGGCTGTTTTATATATTAATTTCATATTATTCTTGAATTGCTTTTTGATCGAATTTCATAGGTTTTATTTTTTCTTGCAGTGTCTGAAAAATCACAAACAGTACAGGAATAACGAAAACTCCTAAAACGGTTCCTATTAACAAACCAAAGGCTGCCCCTGTACCAATTGAACGGTTTCCAATGTATCCCACACCGTTTGCAAACACCAATGGCATCAATCCTAAAATAAAGGCGAACGATGTCATTAAGATTGGTCGTAAACGTGCTTTGGCTCCGTCTATTGCTGCTTTTAGTATGCTTTCGCCGTGTTTTCTTCGCTGCAAAGCAAATTCAACAATTAAAATGGCATTTTTGGCGAGCAATCCCACGAGCATGACCAGCGCAATTTGGAAATAGATGTTGTTTTCCAAGCCGGCTAATTTTTGCGACAAGAAAGCTCCCAGAATACCTGTTGGCAACGATAAAATTACTGCAAAAGGCAACATATAACTTTCGTACTGTGCTGCCAAAATAAAATAGACAAACACGATACACAAAGCAAAAATTAAAATGGTTTGTGAACCCGCATTGATTTCTTCACGAGTCAACCCAGTAAAATCAACCCCGTAACTTGCAGATAATTTTTGTTCGGCAACTTCTTGTACGGCTCTAATAGCATCACCCGATGAATAACCCGGTTTTGGAGCTCCGGAAACGTTTGCAGAAGTAAACAAGTTGAAACGGTTAACCGACTGCGGTCCGTACACTTTTTCCAACGTTACAAACTGACTTAAAGGTGCCATTGCACCACTGTTTGTACGAACGAACATTCCGTTTAGGCTGGAGGTGTTTTTACGGTCGCCTGGTAATGCCTGCAACATTACACGGTATTGTTTACCAAAACGCGTAAAATCGCTTACATAATTACCACCAATGTATCCTTGCAATGCAGAAAATATGTTACTTACCGATACTCCCGATTGTTTTGCACGAACAATATCCAACTTAATTTCGTACTGTGCATAATTGGTGTTGAACGGCGTTTGCGCATACATAATTTCCGGTCGCTGCATTAACGCGTTAATATATTCTTGCGTTTTTTTGTCGAATTCTTTCAGATCCCCACCCGATTTATCCAACAATTTCAATTCAAATCCACCAGAAAAACCAAATCCAGGAATACTTGGCGGTTGAAAGAAAATCATTTTGGCTTCCGGGAAATTTTTTCCTGCCAATGCAAATAACTGACCAATTGCTGCATCAGTAGATTGTTCGTCTGATTTACGTTCAGCAAATGGTTTCATCTTAATCATTAAAAAACCGTAATTGGATCCTGATCCCGAAATAATACTTCGACCGGAAATAACAGTTACCGATTCTACCCCGGGAATTTTTTCTGCTTGTTTAGAAAATTCTTTTTCCAGTTTATACACACGGTCAACCGAAGCACCCGCAGGTAATTCAACATTACCCATAATAAATCCACGATCTTCACTTGGTACAAAACCTGCCGGCATTGTTTTATTTGCAAGATACGTTCCGCCCAAACAGGCCAGTAAAATTGCAAACGACACCCATTTGTGTTTAAACAAAAATTTGAACGATCTACCGTATTTGTTAGTCATTGCATTGAACGAATTGTTAAACGCATCGAAAAACCTTTGAATAAAATTACGTTTTTTGCCGTGCGCTGCATCATGTTGTTTAAGGAACAACGCACATAAAGCCGGACTTAAAGTCAATGCGTTTACTGCCGATATGGCAATAGCCACAATCAACGTTACACCAAACTGCTTGTAAAAAACACCTGTTGGTCCGGTAATAAATGTTACGGGGATAAAAACAGCACACATTACCAACGTAATCGATACAATGGCTCCGGAAATTTCACTCATTGCATTTTTTGTTGCCGTTGTGGCATCTTGCCCGGTTTCTTCCATTTTTGCGTGCACGGCTTCAACTACCACAATGGCATCATCTACCACAATACCAATGGCGAGCACCAATGCAAACAGTGTTAAAAGGTTTAAGGAGAATCCGAATAAATTCAGGAAAAAGAAAGTTCCTATAATGGATACCGGCACCGCAATTAATGGAATTAACGTTGAACGAAAATCCTGTAAAAAGATATACACCACAAGGAATACCAAGATAAAAGCCTCGATTAAAGTGGTTACTACTTTATCTATCGAAGCATCTAAAAATTCATTAGAATCTAAATTGATTTTATATTTGATGCCTTCGGGTAAATTCTTCTCTATGATGCTTAATTCCTTCTTAATATCGTTAATGATATCTTGCGCATTAGAACCAGGCGTTTGATAAATAGCCATTGCTACGGCAGGATTTCCGTTTAATTCTGAATATCCGCCATAAGTCTGCGCACCCAGTTCAATATCGGCTACATCGTTCAAACGTAAAACCTGACCGTTCTCTAACGATTTTATAACGATATCGCCATACTGTTCTTCGGTTTTGTATTTTCCGCTGTACTTGATAATGTACTGAAATGATTCACCTGAATTTTCGCCCAACTGACCCGCAGCAGCTTCAAGTGACTGCTCGTTGATTGCTGCATTCACATCGGCAGGAACCAATCCGTGTGCTGCCATTTTAGCAGGATTCAGCCAGATACGCATTGAGTAGTTCTTCGCTCCAAAAACTGATGCGTCTCCTACTCCGTTTACCCTTTTAATTTCGGGTATCACATTAATGTTCATATAGTTTTGAACATAGGTTGCGTCGTAATTTTCGTTCTCTGAATAAAACGACAAGAACATTAACGATGACGTTTGCTGCTTTTGTGTGGTTACACCGGAACGTGTTACTTCGGCTGGTAGCAACGGTGTTGCACGTGCCACACGGTTTTGCACGTTTACGGCAGCAATATCAGGATCGATTCCTTGTTTAAAAACGATCTGAACAGAGGCAGATCCATCGTTACTGGCAGTTGAAGTAATATAATCCATTCCTTCAACACCGTTAATTTGTTCTTCAATAGGAACAATAACACTTTCTAGAACTGTTTGTGCATTTGCACCAGGGTATGAAGCTGCAACCTGAACGGTTGGAGGTGCAATATCAGGATATTGAGTTACCGGCAGTACCGTTAACCCCAAAATACCCAGAATTACTATTAAAATAGAAATAACTGTAGAAAGTACAGGTCTTTCAATAAACGTTTTTAGCATGATATTTTAAATTAAAAAACCGGTTTTACAGCATTAACAATTGCATCTAAATCTACTTTTTTAGGCTTAATTGCCGTTTTATTTCGCAGCGATCCTACACCGCTTACCACAATTACATCACCTTCTTTAACACCACTTTTTACAATTATTAAATTGTTTACGCGTGCTGTAACATCTACAACTGCTGAAACTGCCGTATCGTTCACAACTTTGTAAACATTTACTTTTCCTTGCTGTTCGTACGATGCTACTTCGGGTACCACTAACACGTTGGTGTATTTTTTTGGTAAGCGGATGGTTCCACTGTTTCCGTTGCTTAACAGCTTATTTGGATTTGCAAAAGCAACACGGAATTGAACAGTACCTGTTGCCGCATCAATCTGACCCGAAACGGTTTCTATTTTTCCTTTTTCAGCATAAATGCTTCCGTCTGCCAGTTGTAATTCAACTTCCGGCAGGTTTTTAATCTTCTCTCCTAAAGTTTTACCAGGTGCTTCGTTTAAAAACTGAAAATATTCTTTTTCGTTCATTGAAAAGTAAGCGTAAACCGAACTGATATCTGCAATAGTAGTTAAAGCGGTAGGGTCTGCCGGACCAACCAAGCTACCTTTTTTTAATGGCAACTGACCAACAATACCGCTTATTGGCGCGCGCACCACCGAATAATCAACATTGGCATTTGCTGTACCAAAATTAGCTTTTGCTTGTGCCAGCATACTTTTTGCCGACGCCAGGTTTGCCTTAGCGGTTTCTAGCTGTATATTGCTTATAATGTTTTTTTGTACTAAAGGAATCAGCTTATCAACTTCGACCTGCGCAACATTTACATTTGCCTGTGCCACTGCAATGCCCGATTTTGCCGCGCTTGCAGTTTCTGTTAAATTATTGGCTTCCAGCTTAAACAAAGATTGCCCTTTGCTTACCACTTGTCCTTCATGCACATACACTTCTTGTATATAACCTTGAATTTTAGCACGAACATCGTTATTTATTTTTCCTTGTATGGTTGCCGGAAATAATGTATAACCAACCACATCTTTTGTACCTGCAGTAACCACATCTAAAAGCGGCGCCTGGGCTTGCGGTGCTTCTTCTTTTTTAGAACATCCAATTATTGATGTTCCAATTATCATGATTAAGAGCGTTTTAATTGTATTTTTCATTTGGATTTATATAGAGTTTTAGGTTTTTAATTGTATTTTCAATGGAATGTGTGGCATCTTCTAAATGCCGTATGTAAAAGTCAAACACTTCGGGCTTAAAAAGCATTTTGGCATTTGTTTCCTTGTATTCACGAATTTTGGTATAGATTCTTTTCTCTTCGGTTAAACGCTCTTTTACATCTTCAAGACGCTTTAAAAACAGGTTTCTGTTGATTCTGAAATAACGTTTGCGCTCGTTCTCTTTTTTATACTGTTCTATAAAATTCATTTCGATAAGCGTATTCAGGCTGTGCGAAATGGAGCTTTTGCTTGATTGGAAGATTTCCAGCAAATCGTCAAAAGACAAGCCTTCTGCACAGTTATTAAACACCAAACACGCGTAAAGCCGCGCGGTTAGCGGCTGCATTTTATGAAACCGTTCGTAATGTGCCGAAGTTTCTTTAAACAAATCGAGTTCTAAAACTGTCTGCATTTTATAATTTTTGTACAAAACTACATTTAGTTCGGCAATCACCGAACTAAAACTTGTTAATTTTATATTAAATATAAATTACCAAGCATATTAAAACCTTAAATATTTGATTATTTTACCGTTACATTTAAGCCATGATTTATTAGGTAAAAAACAATAAAAAAATTTGCACCGAATATTTTTTAATCGCTATATTTGCAAACACAAAATCAGACGGAGATTTAAAAACGTATATGCGGAAGTAGCTCAGTTGGTAGAGCGTCAGCCTTCCAAGCTGAATGTCGCGA
>JBEBXJ010000031.1:0-20415 GCA_040391685.1 Paenimyroides baculatum | reverse complement strand
AAGCACAAAATTTTTCTTCGGCTTCGTCAAAATAAGGTTCGTTAATAAACAGGGTATCGTCTGCATCAAAAGCAATTACCCGGATGTTTTCAATCATTGGTTCAAAATTTTTTCAAAGATACAAGCTAATTAAAAACGAGCTTAAAACAAAAGGTCAATTGTTAAAAAATAAAAGCATAAAGATTATTTCCGTATTTTTAATAGAAAATGAAAACTATGAAAAATGTAATTAAACAAGAAATGCAGCAGCTGAATTATGAAGATATAGCTGCTTTGGTTACCACAGGTGCAGCGGCAGGTATTGCCGTTACAAAAATTACAGGGCATTCTAAACCATTGGGTGCTGCTGTTGGCGTTGGCTTAAGTATGTTGTTTTACGGATTATTGAAAAAATACGGAAAGTGAAAAAATTAACGTTATTAATTGTTGGTGCTTTAATCAGTTGGTCTTGTTGCAGCTTTGATGATGATGTGATACCTGTTGAACAAGGAAATCGGTTATCTGTTTTAATTGTTGATGATTTAACCAATAATTTTGAGGGCGGGAAGGTGTATCATTACAATGAACAATATCCAACCTATAATTTAACAGTTGAAAATGTTCCGCCTGCCGATGTGGGCTATATTAAGGTAAATTATGTAGAAGGAAACGAGTTGATTTATCACGCTACACAGATTTTTATGGGTAGTGGCGAAATAATTGTTCCGTCGTCTTTAACTCCTCCACAAGAATTTGAACGTGTTTTAACCGAAGATTTTATGGCATTGCCAGATAACGCCGTCGAACTGACTAACGGACCATCGCCGACTGGTAAAGCGCAGGAGAAATGGGCATCGGTTCAAAGCCTGCAAATTGTTAGGAATAGCCTGCGAAACAGCAATGGTGAAGTGCATTATTTTAGGCAAGTGCTCGACTCGGGTTTTGTTGAAAATGCCAAATGGATTTTTATCGTAAAAAATTAAGGTTGCCAAGTGCAGCCTTTTTTATTGATTTTCTAAAATAAACTTTTATTTTAGCAGTTAAACAAACTAAAACTTTCAACTTTGGAACAAACTACTACAGGCAATACCTTAAAACGCGGGTTGTCTAACCGCCATATTCAGTTAATTGCTTTAGGCGGTGCTATTGGTACCGGCTTATTTTTAGGAATTGGTCCGGCAGCCGTATTGGCAGGACCATCGGTTATTTTTGGATATGCCTTTGCAGGAATTATTGCTTTTTTTATAATGCGTCAGTTGGGGGAAATGGTTGTAGAAGAGCCTGTTTCGGGATCTTTTTCGCATTTTGCTTATAAATATTGGGGTTCGTTTGCGGGTTATGCTTCGGGTTGGAATTATTGGATTTTGTATATACTGGTTTCCATGTCCGAACTTACCGCTATTGGTATTTATGTGCAATACTGGTGGCCCGAAATTCCGTTGTGGGCATCAAGCACCTTTTTCTTTTTTGCAATTACGGCGTTAAATCTGGGATCGGTAAAAATGTTTGGAGAAGCCGAGTTTTGGTTTTCAATCATTAAAGTAGTTGCCATTGTGGCAATGATTATCTTTGGAACCTATTTATTGATTTCGGGAACTGGCGGCGAGCAAGCAAGTATATCAAACTTAACAAATAATGGTGGCTTTTTCCCGAAAGGGTGGTTTGAAAAAACAGAAAGCGGCTATCAGGGATTATTGTCGGTTATGGCAATCATCATGTTCTCGTTTGGTGGTTTGGAACTGATTGGAATTACTGCTGCCGAAGCCGAAAATCCGGAAAAAAATATCCCGAAAGCTACCAATCAGGTTATTTACCGAATTTTGATCTTTTACGTTGGAGCGCTGATTATCCTGTTTTCGCTTTCGCCGTGGGAAACTATCACAACAAAAACAAGTCCGTTTGTAACGGTTTTCGATAATCTAAAAGGAATGCATTTTAACTTTTTCGGAACCGATGTTTCTGCAACAAACCTAATTGCAAATGCGTTGAATGTCATTGTTTTAACGGCAGCACTATCAGTTTATAATTCATCGGTTTACAGCAACAGCCGTATGTTGTTTGGTTTGGCAGAACAAGGCAATGCACCAAAATTTCTGTTGAAGTTAAACAAAAGCTCGGTTCCAACACGTGCAATCATCGTATCAAGCTGTTTTGCAGCTATTTGTATTCTGATTAATAAATTTGTACCCGAACAGGCATTTGAAATTTTAATGTCGCTGGTTGTTTCCTGCTTGATTATCAACTGGGTAATGATCTCGTTTACGCATTTAAAATTCCGAAAGTTTAAAGATCAGGCAAACATTAAAACCAAGTTTCCATCTATAATATATCCTGTTTCAAATTACATCTGTATTGTGTTTTTACTGGCAATTTTAGCAATTATGAGTATAACCGGTATGCATGTTTCGGTAATTTTAATTCCTGTTTGGTTAATTATTCTGTTTGTAACGTATCAATTTGTTCAAAAAAACAAGCAGCAGAAATTAATGTAAGTTAATGGGTATTGCCAAAGTATTTTATAATTTTAGGTTACTAACATAAAACAAAATCTTTATGGAAATCAATCACAGAAAAGAAGAAAATAAAGGTGCTTTTGTTGCAAGTGAAAACGGAGCAAAAGCAGGCGAAATGACTTACAGCAAAGCAGGAGAGGAAAAAATTATTATAGACCATACCGAGGTAAATCCGGAATTCAACGGAAAAGGCGTGGGAAAACAAATGGTTTTGGCAGCAGTTGAATATGCCCGCGAAAACGGAATTAAAATTCTGCCTTTATGTCCGTTTGCAAAAGCCACGTTTGATAAAAACAAAGACATTCAGGACGTTTTGTTTTAATCAGTAACAGTTCAATTTAAAAGCAGTCGGTTTAGACTGTTTTTTTTGTTTATTCTCATTATATTTATGAAAATTTCGATACATGAAACAACTTTTTACCTCTTTATTTATGTGTGCTTTTCTGATGATCTCCTGCAAAAAGGATAGTCCGGAAAAAGATGTTCAACCAGAACAGAATCAAAAAGTATTAAAATTACAATTAGCCGAAGCACAAAAAATCATCGCGCTTCCGTTACATTGTTTAGAAGTTGAATATCCGAATAAATTAGGACAAGTTTTGGCATCTGATGCAGAATTAAAATCTCCTAAAGCATTGCGACCAATTTTTTACGGTTGTTTCGATTGGCATTCTTCAGCACACGGATATTGGTCGATTATAAAATTAGTAAAACAGTTTCCGGAATTAGATCAGGATAAAAAGATAGATCAGCTGTTAACAAAAGTATTTACTGATGAAAATGTATCGGTAGAAAAAGCATTTTTTGATCAGCCACACAACAAAACATTCGAAAGAACCTACGGTTGGGCTTGGTTTTTTAAGTTGCAGGAAGAATTATATACATGGAAAGACAATCCGAAAGCGCAGCAATGGTACAAGACTTTGCAACCGTTAGAAAATGTTTTTGTTGAAAGGTATTTAGACTATCTGCCAAAATTGAATTATCCCATTAGAACCGGCACGCACGATAATACTGCTTTTGGTATGGCATTGAGCTTGGAATACGCCCAAACGGTAGGAAATACCAAACTTAAAGAAGCGATTACTCAAAAAGCCAAAGAATTATATACCAACGATACCAACTGCCCCATTGCTTATGAACCAAGCGGCCACGATTTTCTATCTCCTTGTTTGCAGGAAGCATGGTTACTAAGTAAAGTATTGCCAAAAACCGACTATAAAACCTGGTTACAGAATTTTTTACCACAATTGTTCGATAAAAACTTTGATCTGGAAGTCGGGAAGGTTTCCGACAGAACCGACGGACATTTGGTGCATTTAGATGGATTGAATTTCAGCAGGGCAACCTGTTTGTTTGAAATTGCAAAAGTTTTACCTGAATTAAACCATTTAAACCCTGTTGCCGAAAAACATTTTAACGCAGCTTTTCCTAACATATCCAACGATGATTATATGGGAAGCCACTGGTTGGGTAGTTTTGCTTTACAGGCTTTGGATGCGCAGTAGGAATTGATTATGAAAGAGATAGTTTATTTTTAATATCTTTAGACTAAATAAAATAGTATGAATCAGTTTCCTATATATAGATTCAACGAAGAAGATGTTAAAAACAAGTTGGTACGTTTGGTTCAATTAGAGGAATCAAGCAGTTATATCTTTGATACATTTCATTCGCACGAATATAATGAGATGTTGATTTTTATTGCGGGAGGGGGAACACATAATATCAATTTCAAAGCCCACGATATTCGTGATTATTCTATTCATTTACTGGCGGCAAATGATTTACATTGGGTAGAGCGTATGCAAACATCTAATGGTTTTGCCATTATGTATAAAGACCAGTTGTTGCATAAGCTAAAGGTTCTAAATCAGGGAATTGATTATTTTGAACTTTTTAACAACTCAAATATTATCAATCTGAATAAAGAGGACAGAAATAGCTTTGGATTTATATTTGAAGAAATTGACAAAAACCGCCAACATCCTGAATATTTATTACAATTAGTTGCTACCTTAATTACAAAAATCGCTACTACTTATCTGGATTTGTTAAGCACAAAACGATTTTTTGATCCTTTAATCCATGAAATTGTTTCCTTGATAGAACAAAATTATAAAAAGCAGCTTACTCTTAATGAGTATGCTCAATTTCTGAATTTAGAACCACGGACATTACAAAATAAGATAGCTAAAACGTCGGGTAAAACAATTAAAGAACTTCAGAACGACCGGTTGTTAAAAGAAGCGAAACGGTTAATTTGCACTTCAGGCAAAAGCATTGGCGAAATTGCGTTTGATTTAGGTTTTAATGATATAGCTTATTTTAGTAATTGGTTTAAAAAGCATACGAATAAGATGCCTTCAGAATATAAAATATAAAAGCCTTGAGAAGTCAAGGCTTTAGGTTTATTTAATAATCATTTTCTTTACTATTTTCTGCGTTGGTGTTTGAATGAATAGTAAATAATTCCCTGATGCAACAGAAGAAACATCTAACTGTTCCGTGTTATCCTTATAAGTTTTTATGATTTTGCCCGAACTGTCTATCAGATGTATGAAATTGACAGCTGCGTTGTTCACGTTTTGAATATAAATTACATCATCGGCAGGATTTGGATAAACCGTAAACGAAAGGTTTTCTTCAAATATATTTAAAGAAAGTGCGGCAGCAGGTTGTTGATTTGTTTTTAACAATTTATTTAAAACTTGTTGATGTGGTTGTGTGTAAGTATAGTTTGACGCGTAACCATAACTTTTGGTTGCAAATTGTACAAAATTAACTCCGTTTAAATTATTCTCAATTGTTTGTAAACTCCACGATTGCCCCGCATCATCGGTTCGGTAAATATTACCGGCTAAAGCTACATATCCACAAGCATTATTAACAAAATAAAAATCGGGTGCGGGTGGTGTGGTTAAAGGTAAATTGTGTTCTGTCCATGAATTTCCACCGTCTTGGGTTACTTTTAAAACACCTGTTCCCACAATAGCAAAACCTTGTAAGTTGTTTACAAATTGTATTTTATCTTTCTTTTCCCAAACAGTTACGTTTTGCCAGTTGGTTGTATTTACAATAGTCCACGTGGTTCCGCCGTCATTGGTTTTTAAAATTTCGGTAGTACTGTTAATGTGGTCGCTGGTTTGCATTCTGCTAACAAAACCCACATACGGACTGATAAAATGTATTTCCGTTAAATATCCGTAATTTCCCTGTGGATTTAGTGGTAAATCTAACGCTGTGAAGCTTGTTCCGCCGTTGGTTGTCCGGTATATTTTATCCTCTCCGTTTCTTGCGATAAACCCTATTTGGTCGGTAACAAAAGATATTTCGGTAATTCCTGTAGGAAAAGCAGTAGGAAAAAATGACGTGTCTATATTCTGCCAAGTCTCTCCACCATTTGTTGTTTTAAGGAATACGTTCCAGTTGCCAAAATCAGTTCCACCAACAATATAACCCGTATTTGCATCAACAAACTGTGCCTCGTGTAAAAGAGTATATATTGATGAATCTATAATATGCGAAGTCCACGTTTGTCCGGCGTCTGTTGTTTTCATCAGGCTTGGAGTATCATACGTGTATTTTGGTATTAAAACTACTGTTGATGAATCTATTACCTTTAAAAAACTCCCAAAATAGCCAGCAATTGTATCGTTTGGTGTGGGTACTATGTTCCATTTGGGTGTTTGCGCCTGCGTTTTGCCAAAGGCAAATATAAAAATGATGATAGTAATGATTGTTCTCATAATAAGCTGTATTGAAATTAATACAACAAATTTGCAGATTAGTTACAACATGAAATTGTGAAAACATGAAATTGATTTGTAAAAACACGAAAAAATAAGATTACACCATTAAAGACAAAAGGAGAAAATTTAAAAATCTTCTCCTTTTAATATAATATGTAATAAATAAAAATGATTATCGGAAAGATTGCACCAAAGATAATGTATCATCTCCTCGTCGGTTCGAGCCTGTCGAGAACTTACAATTAACAACTTCTCGATAGCCTGTCTTGACATCTCGACTACGCTCGATGTGACATTGCGAAAGGCTTCACTGCGTTGCGCTCAAAATGACAATAATTAACAAAAAAACGCAAACCATTCGGTTTGCGTTTTGTATTTATAAAATAGTAAAACTACCCAATCGTAGCTCCGTTATAAACACCTGCTTCATCAGGGTTTACAAACACCAATTTACCTTCTTTAGTTTCGGTTAATAAAAGCATCCCTTCACTATTAACGCCGCGTAAAGCTCTTGGCGCTAAATTTACTAAAACCGTTACTTGTTTGCCAATTACTTCTTCGGGAGTGAAATGTTCTGCAATTCCCGAAACAATGGTACGGATATCGATACCTGTATCTACTTTTAATACCAATAACTTATTTGCTTTTGGCATTTTTTCGGCTTCTATGATGGTTCCTACACGTAAGTCAATCTTCGCAAAATCTTCAAATTGAGTGGTTTCTTTTTGAGGTTCTGCTTGTTTTGCTTCTGCTGCGTTAGCTACTTTAGTTGCTTCCAATTTATCAATTTGTTTTTGAATTTCTTCGTCTTCGATCTTTGCAAACAACAATTCTGCCTGACCAATTTGGTGACCTGCCGGAATTAAGTCTGATGTTTCGGAAACCTTTTTCCACGACATCTCGACTCCGCTCGATGTGACATTCAACATCTTATTTAATTTCGCAGCCGTGAACGGTAAAAAAGGTTCCGCCAAAGTAGATAAAGCCGCAGCAATTTGTAACGCTACATACATTTGTGTTTTCACGCGCTCTTCGTCGGTTTTAATCAACTTCCAGGGCTCTTCGTCTGCCAGATATTTATTTCCTAAACGTGCTACATTCATTAATTCTCCCAAAGCCTCACGGAATCGGTAACGTTCAATCGAACTTTCAATTACTGCCGGATATGCTTTTAATTCGGCTAATGTTTGTTCGTCAACCTCAGATAAAGCATTTGGAGCAGGAATTACGCCGTTGTAATATTTATTCGTTAAAACCACCACTCGGTTAATAAAATTTCCGAAAATAGCAACCAGTTCGTTGTTATTTCTCGCCTGAAAATCTTTCCATGTAAAGTCGTTGTCTTTTGTTTCTGGAGCATTTGCGGTTAAAACATAACGTAATACATCTTGTTTTTCCGGGAAATCAACCAAATATTCATTCAACCAAACTGCCCAGTTTTTAGAAGTCGATAATTTATTTCCTTCTAAATTCAAAAACTCATTGGCAGGAACGTTATCCGGTAAAATATAACTTCCTTCGGCTTTCAGCATTGCTGGGAAAATCACGCAGTGAAACACAATATTATCTTTTCCGATAAAATGAACCAATTTCGTATCCTGATCTTTCCAATAAGGTTCCCAATCTTTACCTTCACGAGCCGCCCATTCTTTGGTCGATGAAATGTAGCCGATAGGCGCATCGAACCAAACATACAATTTTTTACCTTCAGCTCCTTCAACCGGAACATCAATTCCCCAATCTAAGTCACGCGTTACCGCACGAGGTTTTAAACCATCATCTAACCACGATTTTACCTGTCCGTAAACATTCGGTTTCCAGTCGTTTTTATGACCTTCAATAATCCATTCACGTAAAAAAGCATCGTATTGGTCTAAAGGCAAAAACCAGTGTTTTGTAGATTTTAAAATAGGAGTAGAACCTGTAATGGTTGATTTTGGATTGATTAAATCGGTAGCGTTTAACGATGTGCCACATTTCTCGCACTGATCGCCGTAAGCACCTTCGCTGTTACATTTAGGGCAGGTTCCGGTTACAAAACGATCTGCCAAAAACTGATCTGCTTCGGCATCATATAACTGATCGGTTATTTCTTCGATAAACTTGCCTTCGTCATACAATTTTCTGAAAAATTCAGATGCGGTATCGTGGTGAATTTTGGCAGATGTACGCGAATAATTATCAAACGAAATTCCGAATTCCTGAAAAGAATCACTGATGATTTTGTTGTATTTGTTGATCACTTCTTGTGGTGTAATTCCTTCTTTTTTAGCTTTCATGGAAATTGCCACTCCGTGCTCATCTGAACCACAAATGAAAGCAACATCTTTATTTTGCTGGCGTAAAAAGCGGGCATAAATATCAGCCGGAACGTAAACGCCTGCTAAATGCCCAATATGTATAGGACCATTAGTATAAGGCAAAGCTGCCGTAATGGTATATCTTTTAGGATTTTGAATCATGACTGTATGGTTTTCAGCCTACAAAAATAGTGAAAAATAGAGAGAGTTTTAATAATATAAGTTCTATTTGGGCGTTCCCGGCTTTTTAATGAGCCGGTCGGGTTTTTCACACTTGCAATTTTTCCACTTCGTTACAAAATGTGCTCAAACAATGTTGCAATCCCTAACGCGAGCGAAGTTGAATGTTTTAATTTGGAAAGTCATAAAGTACAACTTCAGTTCAAACTATATAAAAACTTCTCAAGTCTATTTAAAAGATTCTTCACTATGCTATCGCTTCGTTCTGAATGACAAAATGTTGTGTCATTTCGAACGGAGTGAGAAATCTCAAATGAGTTATTAGATCGTTATGTATAAAGTTGAAAACAAAAAACTTGTGAGGTTTTTAAAACCTCACAAGTTGGTATCTTAAAGGAAAGATTTAAAGTATAAATTATGGTAAAGGCTGACCTACCGAAATATCGCAACGGTGACCTGGTTGCCCGTGTGCTGGGTTTGGTTTTCCTTTCATTCCCGGAGCTGTTTCTTGTGCCGGCATTGCCTGCTGTGGTGCAGCTTGTTGTTGCGCCGGAGCTTGAGCGTTTCCACTACCTAAAAAACCACCTTGACTTGGTTGTGTTGCAGGTGCAGAAGTTTGTGCTGCTCCCTGACCCGGAGGCGAATTTAATGGTGCGCCTACAGGAATATCGCAACGGTGTCCTGGCTGTCCGTGTGCCGGGTTTATACCTTCAGCTACTTCTGTTGTAGCACCGTGATCGTGACCTTCACCTGGCGCATGGTTATGACCTGCATGTTCATCTACCGGAGCTGCGTCTGTTGTAGTTGTTGTTTCTGTTGTAGTGGTAGGTTCTGCTTTTTTATCGTTACAAGAAACCAAACCTAATGCAGCAAATAATGCTATAATTGTTATTTTTTTCATGATTTTGATCTGTTAAAGAAACAAATATACACATTTTGTTTAAAAAAATGCACGAAGTTGAATACTTCCTGTATGAATGGTTTTTGCGGTTTCACTGGTTCTGCCCTGGTAACTGATGTTGGCATCTAAATACTTGGTTAAATTGCGCTGAAACAACAAACGCCATGTGATATTTTTGCCGGGCTGCAAACCTTCCAGCATTTGGTAAGCCACTGCCGATAAAGGGTTTCCGGTGAATTTATTGTTGTAAAACGAAAACTCACCATTCAGCGTAAATTTTTGTGAGGTACTCCAGTTAAAAGTTGTTCCAATGCGGTGTTGCTGTAAGGTTTCTAAATCGCCTTGAACGTTTTCCTTGTTTTTCCATTCGTAAAATAACTCCACTCGGGCATTTTGCGAAAACAGGTAACTTATACGCGGATTTATACTTAAATTGTTCAACAGATAGTTTTTAGATCCGTAGTTTTCTGAAACACTTTCTACTTTATCAAACTTATTAGTTAATTGCGCCAGCCACCATTTGTTCAACAAATGCTGAAACTGTATCTGGTGTGTAGTAATTTTATTGTCTAAACTACCAAAATTCATCAGGTTTTTTGCCCGGTTGTTTATTAACGAATAAATGGTGGTGTATTTTTGTTTTCCCCGGTTGAAATAGATCGAATTGCGGATATTGGAATTTTCTGCTACCAGTTCATCAGATGAAGATCCGAAAGGATTCCATGCAATTCCGTTTCCATCTCGCAAAATGCTTCGATCGATAATAAAAGACGATTGCAAATGAAACTGACTGGCAAATTTCTTAAAGCCACTTTCATTCTGCCAAATGCTGAAATTGAAATTAAAAACCTGTGTAAGTTTAGTCTGATGCGTTTTTACAAAGGTTTGATTCGGCAAAAACATGCGTACATAAATTGCCAGATCGGGATAAGGTGCAATTTCAAACTCTTCCAGTTCCTGAATTCCGTTTCCGTTGTAGTCGTTCCACATGTGCGTTCCCAAACCCGGATCAACCTTAATATAGGTAAACTCCTGCTGCGCAACAGCTCCCGATGAGGTTTCGTAAATGGTATTGGTCTGCAGAAGGTTTTTTAAATAACGATCGTTGTAAGTTATGCGCGAATTCAATGTAGGTTCGACCAAGCCCGTATCGGTATATTTTAATCGACGGTAATTTGCATAAACAGACAAATCACTGGTCTGGGTTTTAAAAAGCTGCGATTTTGCGTAAAATGAATGTGCGTTTGAAACATTTCGCAACACATTATTCTGAAGCGAATCGTTTACACGGAATTTATAGCCTATTTCCAAATATGTTTTCAAGGTATCGCCCCGACCTACGAAAGCATCAATTTGTGCGTATTTTTGTGATAAGGTTTGATATTGCTGCGTAGCAACATCTTTTACCTGATAATTTTCCAGATCTAACCGAGACCCTGCCCAATTGTTGTTTTTTGTATATACCGCCTGTGTTTTGCTTCGAACAAAATTGGTGTTGTAAACGCTGCCTTTTGCCGATAAAAAGCTGGTATTGGTATTTAGGTTGAAGTTTTTATAAAGATAATTCCCGATTAAAGATTGTTTGTGCCCAATGTAGCTGTTTGTGTATTCTAATCGACTGTATTGATAGGTGAAAAAACTATTATCATTAGGAGAAACTTTAGAACCAACAGTCAGTAACGATTGATTTCCGAAGGTGTTTGCAACATTCCAATCGCGATCAAATTCAATAGAATACAAACGTTCAATGGTTTTAAAATTCTCTGTTACCAACTGCACATTCCCAAAAACATCTACTTTCCATTTATTGTTTAAAACCCGGTGTGTGGCATTAATATTGGTGGCAATTCCTTTATTATTTCCATCATCTATTGGCGAAAACAGGTTTTCATCGTGATTGCTAAAAGCAAATTCAAAATCAACCGATGTAAAATCTTTAGGTTTGTATTGTCCCATAACGGTTGCTAATGTTAAGCGTGTAGGTGCAATCAGTTGAATTAATGGTTCGTAATCGCCTTGTTTTACACCGCTTATTGGTTCTGTAAATTCATAAATTTTTCCAACAACTGCTGAATTTGATAAACGATAATTTCCGTTGCTTGGACCTACATAACTAAACGAAACCATGTATAAAGTATCTGTTGGCGTGTTGGAATATTCATAATACTCGTAACCGTTTTGGTTGACCTTTTTGTACAGCGTTTTATTTTCTGAATACGTATCAGGGTAGGCAGACGGAGCCATCATTAAAGCCAGACTATCTCCTGCTTGTTTTAAAATATCTACTTGTTCTTTGTTTAGATTTTGTTGAACGGGTTGATTTTTAATATCGGTTTCGGTATAAAAATATCCGGCAATATTCCAATTTTTGCGCTCGTGTTTAATTCCGCCATAACCCAAGAATCGGGCATAATTTCTATCGGTATATTGATACTCCACCGCAATACGCATTTCGGCAGTAATTGGGAAAAGTGTTGTAAAACGAATTTCGCCCGAATTGTAATCGATCACATAATCGTTTTGCTCACCGCGAGTCAATTTACGTCCGTTTACATATACCGATTCTGATCCCGAAATAATTAAAATGTACAATTGGTTGTTGCTGCCTTTTAACTTATACGGACCCTGATTTCCTTCCTGACCCACAAATTCGCTTTTCGCATATTGCCCGCGTACCAAAGCTGCTGCGGTTTCAATGGTTGTTTTGCTGTTTTCGTTGCCAAATTTTGCGGTTCCTGATATTCCCTGAACTTTTTTGTTGAAGTTTAAAAAACGTGAAGCTCTGTTTTCCAGGAACAAATCACCTGCTTTAATGCTCCAATCGGTTGTAAAAAGTTCCATGAAAATCTGATCGAACTCATCCATTTTTTGAGAATATCCGCCATTTTGCAAAGGCACATTGCTGTCCTGAAGTGAAGCTCGAATCTGTACTTTATCGGATAAATTCCCAACAATCTGTAAGTCGAGATTTGAATTTGTTACCAGGTTTTGATTGTTACCTACGGTAATTCCGCGTGAAATGCTTCCGTTGGTGTTCAAACCATCAAAGGGTGTAAAAGTAGTTGCTTGTTTTTCCGGAACCGAAAAAATATATGCACCTTCTTTATTTGGAACAATACGTTTGGTATCGTATAAAGCGTATGTCCGCGTTAAAAAATCGGGGTAATTAAGAAATGAAATATTTAAGGTGTCTTGCAACGGTTTGGTAAATGTAACGGTTGCATTGTTATAATCTACCTTGTAATTTTCCGGATCAATATTGAGTCCCTGATTGTTTACAATCTTAAAATACATGTTGTTTAAGGCAACACTGTCTAAATAAACCGTTGTAGTTAACGAATCGCTTATGATTTTTTTTGATTTGTACAGCGAATTTGTTTCCTGTGCACCGGCAAAAGAAAAAATTAAAAAACACCATACAAAACAAAAAAAGGGTTTCATGTAAGTTATAACTTCAAAATACCAAAAATAGTGTATTTTTCTTGGAGAAAGTTTAAAGAACTTGAATACGGAAATTAATATAGTTTTAAAAATATATGTTATATTGCATATACACAATACCATTAATGAAAAAAATATATATAATGGCACTTGGAACATTTTATTTGAGTTGTTCAAATGCAGAAACCAGTTATCATCCTATGAATTTTTTAATAAACTATTTGGTGTTTCTAAAACTACTAATAAGGAAATAAGTAACATCAATGAAACTGACAAAACCTCTGAAATGCTTGATGAATCTATTTTTTGGGATATTATTGATGAATCTTTGCAACAAACCAATAACCTGGATGATCAGGAATTATTTTTGATAGATGAAATAAAAAAATTAACACCAAAAGAAATTATAGGCTTTAGGTTGCGAACAGACAAACTTCTGTATGATACTTATAATTCTAAAATGTGGTGTGCAGGTTTTATAATGAATAGTGGATGTTCGGACGATGGATTTGAGTATTTTAGAAATTGGGTTATTTCAAGAGGGAAAAATGCTTATTATAAAGCAAAAGAAAACCCTGACTCTTTAATTAACGAAAAAGAAAGCGGTAGAGATGATATGTTCTTTTTTGAAGAGTTCTGGTATGTTGCATTAGAAGCTTTTAATAAAAAAACCGGAAAAGATTTATATGATTTTATAGACTATGATAATTTTAAAACTCATGAAGGGAATTATCAGCAATTTGAATTTGATTGGAAAGAAGATAATCCCGAAAGTATGAAAACCATTTGTCCTAAATTATTTGAACAATTTTCGGAATAAATAATAAGTCACATCTGTTTGATGTGACTTATTTATTAAAACGTATAACCTAATTTGGCACCGGCTTTAAACACGAAGTTATCAAAATGGCGGTTATCGATTTCGCCTTTTCCTTTAACTTCCCATTTCCAGTTAAAACCAACCGACGGGTCTAAACTTAAGTTTTTAGTCAATTGAATTTTATAACCAATATTCGGGTTTAAAATACTCCAGAAGCTGTACTTTCCTTCAAAGTTTTCTCCGTTAATCATTTCATCGAACTTAATTTGTCCGTGTGTAATGAAGTTTTCACCATAAAAACCTTCACGTACACCTTTTTTAAAATAGGTACGGCTACCTAGTTCAATAACAAAACCTTCACCGGTACTTTTTAAATAATTATTGTCATACTCTAACTGTCCGTAGCTTACGTTTAATAAACGTGACGTTAAACGCTCGTCAACTCTGGTTTCTTTTGTAAATTCTAGACTAACACCATATTGTGTAGGTTCAGAAAAGTTGTAGTTTGCAGAAACAGTTACAACATCTTTTTGGTGCTCTTGGGCAAAAGCACTTGTAGAGATTAGGGCAAAAAGGTAAATAATTCTTTTCATGATATTGTGTTTTTAAATTTGTTAACGCACGCCAAAAAATGTGCCAAAAAAATCTTAAAAACAAAAAAGCCACTAAAAACAAGTGGCTTCAATTATTATTCTTTGGTTACAATTTGAATGGTTTCGCGGTTAACCTGCTGTAACAAAACAGTTTTGCCGGTAATTACTTTTCTTGCGTCGTTGTCGGTAAAATGACGAATTGTATACAGTGAAACATTCTCGTTGTAGGTAATATTAAAGTTTTTTGCAAGATTTTCGAAAATATGATGGAAATTACCAAACTTATCTTCCACACAAACCGTAAAACTAATTGCCGAGTTTTGTATAACATTTACTTTAATGTGCTGTTCGGCAAACAATTTAAAAATATCGCTAACCTGATGTTCCATCACAAACGAAAAGTCTTTAGATGAAATTGAAATAAGCAGTTGATTTTTCTTAACAATGAAACAAGCGGTTTGTGGTTCTAATCCTACACTTTTAGAAACTGCCGTTCCCGGTAAAGTTGGATTTAAAAACGATTTTACGTACAACGGAATTTCTTTACGTTGTAAGGGCTGTAAAGTTTTTGGGTGTATAACCGATGCACCGTAAAAAGCCAGTTCAATAGCTTCGTGGTATGATATTTTATTTAACAGCACGGTATCTTCAAAATAACGCGGATCGGCATTTAAAACTCCCGGTACATCTTTCCAAATAGTTACACTTTCGGCATTTAAACAATACGCAAAAATAGCCGCCGAATAATCAGATCCTTCTCGTCCCAAAGTAACCGAAAAATGATTAGGGTCAGATCCTATAAAGCCTTGTGTAATATATAATTCTTCCTCTTTTAACTGGCTGGTAATATTTTGTTCAGTAGCATTCCAATCTACAACGGCATCGCGATAGGTAGTGTCGGTCTTAATTAAATTTCGGGCATCAATCCAACTGATTTTTATATTCTGGTCGTTAAAAAAGTAACTTAAAATCGTTGTAGCCAAAATTTCTCCGTACGATACAATCTGATCATAAACAAAATTATAATTTGGCGATTTGTTGTTCGATAGAAAAAGTTCTATTTCGGTGAACAAAGCAGAAATTCGATCAAAAACCACATGATTTTTGTCTTTAAATAGATCGACAATAATATCTAAATGATAGTTTTTTACGATTTCAATAAACTTTTTAAGCTCTTCGGGTTTCTTAAAATAAGCATTCAAAACATCTTCTAAAGCATTGGTGGTTTTACCCATTGCCGATGCGATGATTAAACTGTTGCTGAAACCAACCGTTTGTAAAACATGTAAAACATTGCGAATTGCCTGTGGATCTTTGATTGATGCACCTCCAAATTTAAATACTCTCATTTTAGTCTTACTGGTAATTTAGGTTTGTAACTAAATTAAATTTCATTGCTTGTTTTCAACAAAAATAACGAACCATTTTTGTTAGGCAATACGTATTTTTAAAAATATAAAAAGAAATGATTTTTTACGCACATTTTACCGATATTTGTACCACTTTTTACAACACAACTATGGAACAGAGATTTATTACTTTAGGCGAATTCATAATTAGAAAACAAGAAGATTTTCCTTACTCATCGGGCGAATTGTCGCGTTTGATGAACTCGATACGTTTGGCTTCAAAAATTGTGGCTCAAAAAGTAAATCAAGCCGGATTGGTTGATATTACAGGTGCATTTGGTAGTGAAAACATTCAGGGCGAACAACAACAGAAGTTAGATGTTTTTGCAAATGATGTTTTTATTCAAACGTTAATTAACCGGGAGATAGTTTGTGGAATTGCATCAGAAGAAAACGATGATTTCATTACTATTTGTGGCGTAGACGGTAACAATAATAACAAATATGTATTATTAATGGATCCGTTAGACGGATCATCAAACATAGATGTGAACGTTTCGGTTGGAACCATTTTTTCGGTTTACCGTCGTATTTCTGAAAATGGCACACCTGTAACTCAAGCCGATTTTCTTCAGAAAGGAGTTAATCAGGTAGCGGCAGGTTATGTTATTTACGGATCGTCAACCATGTTGGTATATACAACGGGTAACGGTGTAAACGGTTTTACGTTAGATCCTTCATTAGGAACTTTCTTTTTATCGCATCCGGATATGAAGATTAGCGAGGAAGGTGCTATTTTTTCTGTTAATGAAGGGAATTTCAACCAGTTTGCACAAGGTGTAAAAGATTATCTTGCTTTTTGTAAAGACGATACATCTAAAACGCCTTACAGCTCGCGTTACATAGGTAGTTTGGTTGCCGATGTACATAGAAATATTTTAAAAGGAGGTATTTACATGTATCCTGGAACGGCATCAAAACCAAACGGAAAACTGCGTTTGCTTTACGAATGCAATCCTTTGGCAATGATTATAGAACAAGCTGGCGGAAAAGCAACTGATGGGAAACAGCGTATTTTGGAAATTGAACCTACAGAACTGCATCAACGTGTGCCTATTTTCTGTGGAAGCAAAAATATGGTAGATAAGTTAGAAAGTTATTTATAGAAAAAGCGAGTGTTTAACTCGCTTTTTTGTTTACTGTTTTAATGTAAATATCCATTTCTGTTTTAAAACGCTCTAAATCATATTCCATAACCAACAGGCTTAAAGCTTTATCGGTAATTGACGGAATATCGCCTACGAACCCCAATGCCGATGTAAATTTGCGTAATGTGGCTTTTTGCTCAGGTCCTAAAATATAGTTAATAAAAACCATACGCGCCAAATCGTACAAACGCTCTATACGTTGTTCTTGTAAATAGGGCGGATTAACCGGGTAGCCGTTCGGGTTTTTTAAAATGGCTTTATAATCTTCCTCACTTATATCTAACTTATTTGCTAAAGCGTCTATAAATTCACGTTCTGTTTTAGTGTATTCTCCGTCATTATAAGCCACACGCACGATCGATGCAAAGTGTCCTTTGTTTCGTTCCTTGAAACCACTATCATATATATCTTGATACAACATAACCTTATGTTTTACTATTAATATCTAAAATTAACAAAAAAATAATAATACTTAGGTATTTTACAGTCAATTATAGAATATTTAGCATTTTTTAAAATCAAAACTTTTTTAGATTTTTTTTACAGATTTATGTTTATTTTAATCAAACTAAAATAGTTTTTTATGTAATTTTGCACTACCGAATTTTGTGTTAAAAAAAATATAATTTTTTACTATTTCAATTCTTATGAAAGACCAAATGAAGTTGAATAAATATGACAAAGCCTACCTGAAAATTGCTAAGGAATGGGGGCAGTTGTCTTATTGTCAACGTAAAAAAGTTGGTGCCATTATCGTTAAAGATAAAATGATTATTTCCGATGGATATAACGGAACACCTTCAGGTTTTGAGAATTGTTGCGAAGACCAAGACGGTAAAACAAAATGGTACGTGCTTCATGCCGAAGCAAATGCCATATTAAAAGTAGCAAAATCTACACAATCTTGTGAGAATGCTACGTTGTATATCACAATGAGTCCATGTAGAGATTGCAGTAAATTAATTCACCAATCGGGCATTGTACGCGTTGTGTATCAAAATAGTTATAAAGATTTAGCTGGTATTGAATTTTTAAAGAGAGCTGGAGTAGAAGTGGTTCAGATAGAGGATATAAGCTCTTTGTTGTATGAATAAGAAAAATTATTTGTGGCCTTTAATTACAATGGGCTCTTTAGCGGCGGGTATTGTTTTAGGTGGATTTTTTACTAAGAATGGCGCACCTTTTTCTGTTAAAGAAGATAAAGGACGCGTTAAGTTGAATAAACTGATCGATTTAATTGAACAGGAATACGTAGATAACGTAAACACCGATTCTATTATTGATATGACGGTAAACAACATTCTTGCCCAGCTTGATCCGCATTCTATCTATATTTCGAAATCAGAGTTTGATGAGGTTCAAAACGTGATGAAAGGTTCTTTTGTGGGAATCGGCATTAATTATTACGTTTTAAACGATACGTTGGCTGTTGTGAAACCATTGCCGGGCGGACCGTCTGATAGAGCCGGATTAAAAGCCGGTGACCGTATTTTGTATGCAGAAAAAGTACAACTGTTTAATCAGGGCTTATCAAACGATTCTATTATCAACCTGTTAAAAGGAAATGCAGGATCTAAGGCTTTGCTTAAAGTTTACAGAAAGTCTGCCAATAAATTTTTCGATGTAGAAATAACCCGTGGTGAAGTGCCTTTAAAAAGTGTTGATGTTGCCATTAAAGTCAATAATAATACAGGTTACATTAAAATTAACCGTTTTGCTGAAACCACTTATACCGAATTTAAAGCCGGATTAGAATCGTTACTGAAACAAGGTATTGATGAGTTAATTCTGGATCTTCGTGAGAACGGCGGTGGTTACATGGAACCTGCGATACAGATTGCCGATGATTTCTTGAAAGGGAACGAGGTTATTGTAAAAACGGTTAACAAAAAAGGAAATGTAAAAATTACCAAAGCATCCAGTAAAGGTTTGTTTACAGATAAAAAACTGTACGTTTTAATGAACGAAAATTCGGCATCGGCAAGTGAAATCATTGCAGGTGCCATTCAGGATAACGACCGTGGAATTATTGTTGGAAGAAGATCTTACGGAAAAGGTTTGGTGCAGCGTGAAATGTATTTGGGCGACGGATCTGCCGTTCGGTTGACTACAGCGCGTTATTATACACCTTCTGGCAGATCTATCCAGAAACCTTACAACGATGGCTTAGATGAATATAATAGTGATTTAAGCAACCGTTTTAAATCGGGCGAATTGTATTCTAAAGACAGTATTCATTTGGCTGATAGTTTAAAGTTTAAAACAACTGGCGGACGAACTGTTTTTGGTGGGGGTGGAATTGTACCTGATGTTTTTATTCCTTTAAAAAATAAACATGGTGAAGATGCTATACAGCTGTTAATGAAAACATCGTTGGTAAGTTATTATGTTTTTCAAGAAATTGAAAAAGAACGTACGTACTTGCAAAGTTTAACGCCAACCCAAGTAGCAAATAGAATTTATAAAGAACCTAAGTATTTTAACGAGTTAAAGGAGTATTTAAAATCCAGTGGTTTAACTTTTAATTTAGATCGGCATAAAAATAACATTATGTTTTATTTGGTGGCAGAATATACACATCAGTTATACGATGACAATGCTTATTATAACTGGATTCTTCAGCAAGACAATATGATACAAAAAATAAACACCTTAAAATAAGGTGTTTTTTAATATAAATAAGTAAAATGATTATCGGAAAGCTTGTGCCAAAGAGAATATATCAACTCCTCGTCAGTTCGAGCTTGTCGAGAACTAACTAACAACTTCTCGATAGGCTTCACTGCGTTACGCTACTCGAAGTGACGGGCTGAATACAATAAGTTGTATAAATATCCTTTGGTATAAAGTTCCATATAGTTATTTGACATTATTATAAACTTTTTTGTAAGTTCATAATCAACATTGAGTTCCCAATCTCGAAATTTAATGGTTTCCATTTTGAATAAAGTCAATGATAATAAAAAAAGCCAACTCAATTGAGTTGGCTTTTTATTTAATTTGCTAAGATATTAATTCTGTTATCTTTTAATTCAAGTGTGCCCGATTTAATTGGAAGGTAATAAGTATTACTGTCAATTTTTTCAAATCGGTTTTCAAACTGTGGTTCAAATTGTAAGTTGGTACCTGCAATTTTAATTCTTCCTTCAACTAATAAAGAAACAATTGGTGCGTGGTTACTTAACATTTGAAACTCACCGTTGATACCAGGAACAGACACTGCGGTAACCTGACCTTTGAATAGTGTAGCTTCTGGCGAAACAATTTCTAAAATCATGATAAATTGTTTTTAGTGATTATGCTTCAGCTAACATTTTTTGTCCGGCTTCAATTGCATCTTCAATTGAACCTTTTAAGTTGAAAGCTGCTTCTGGTAAAT
>JBEBXJ010000030.1:0-21062 GCA_040391685.1 Paenimyroides baculatum | reverse complement strand
CGCGGACCCACAGCTCCCTGCAAATACGCCTGAACTTGAACCGGAGTTAAATCGGTTGGATTAATGCTTAACATACATAAATTGGTTTAAACAAATATAAGTATTGCATTGAAAATTTTCAGTTCAATTTTCAAAATATTATCAACAAAATAACGTTATAAAGCAGTATCTTGCTTAGCGCAATTCAAATTTTAGTACATGTCAATCGTTAAAAGAAGTTTGTATACCCGTTGGTTTATCTTGCTTTTTTCTTTGGGAATTTTAGTTTTGATTCTTTGGAACACCTATTTGCTTTTCCAGACGTTTAAGCACGAAGAACGTGTAAAAATGGAGATTTGGGCGGAAGCTAATCAAAAAATTAGTGATTTGTCCGATTTAGATGCGGATATTGAGCTACCTTCTAATATCGTTATAAAAAACACTACAATTCCTGTTATTTTGTTAACTAAAACAGACAGCATTAGAAGTTTTTCAAACTTACCGAAAGAAGTTGCAGAAGATACCGTTTTGATAAGAAAGATGCTTTTGGATCTTAAAAAACAAAATGCGCCTATTGAAATTGTACATCCAAGTGGCAATCAATATGTTTACTACGGAAATTCATCGTTAATCACCAAATTAAAATACTATCCGTTGGCATTGGTTGCCATTTTGGTTTTGTTTGGATTGTTGGTTTACAGTTATTTTCGTGCCAGTAAAATGTCGTCTGAAAACAAATTGTGGGCGGGTATGGCAAAAGAAACGGCACATCAGATCGGTACACCGCTTTCATCACTTTTAGGTTGGATCGAAATTATGAAGTTAGATGATATGGATGAAAACATAATCGTCGAAATTCAGAAAGATGTTGATCGTTTGCAGACTATTGCCGATCGTTTTTCCAAAATAGGATCAGAGCCAAATCTGGAACTGCTGAACATTGTGGAAGAAACCAAAAAATCGTTTGATTATTTACAGTCGCGCAGTTCTAAGCAGATCAATTTCAAGTTTGAAACCAATACCGATATCGTAAATTTAATGCTGAACCCGACCTTACACAGCTGGACTATTGAAAATCTTGTAAAAAACGCTATTGATGCCATTAAAGGAAAAGGAAGTGTTGAGGTTGAAATAAAAAACAACGAAAATACCCTACAGATTTTAGTAAGCGATACCGGTAAAGGAATTCCTAAAAATCAGTTTAGAAAAGTGTTCGAACCTGGTTTTTCAACCAAAAAACGCGGTTGGGGATTAGGACTTTCACTTACACAGCGTATTGTTGAAAAATACCATAAAGGATCAATACGGGTTTTAAAATCAGAAATTGGAAAAGGAACCGTTTTTTCTATACAATATAAGAAAATGTAAATTTTTTATACCGTTAAAGTCATTGTAAGGTTGTGGAAATACTTATCGTTTTGTTTAAAAAAGTTTTTAATAATTCCGTTTTCTACAAATCCCATTTTTCGATATAAATTCAATCCAGATTCGTTTTCTGTATAAACCTGCAGCCAGATCAATTCTAAAATAGGATTGTATTTAGCCCATTCAATAATTGCTGAAAGTAAGGCTGTGCCCAACCCAATATTTTGCCATTCTTTCAGCATACCCATGCCAATTACGGCGGTATGCTCCATGATTTTTCTGCGGTTTCCGGTTAAATCGATATTTCCGATGATTTTACCTTCATATTCAGCAACCAACAGTAAAGAATTGTCATAAATTAAGAAAGAGTTGATCCATTCTTTTTCTTGATCAACCGTTAATTTAATTTCACTTTCTAATTTTGGAATATAGTTGCTGGTAGGAATGTAGGTTTTTATGCAGTTTAAAAGATTTTCGGCATCAGAAAGTTCAGCCTGTCTTATTACAACTGTTGTTTCATTTTTTAACGTGATTTGTTTTGGTTCGAATTTCATTCTTATTCTTTTTGTACAGAATCGTCTGCCTCATTAGCAATTTTTTCAGCAGCTTCCATTGTCATTATTTCATAGGTGTTATCATGAATCATCCACATATTTAGATAATTTTTAGAAACTACTAAGTGATTTTTCCAAGATGTGTACTTTCCATACAACATTAATGTACAAATATCGGTGGATGTTAAAAAATCACCTGTTTCTGGTAAGTGCGAATGCATGGTAGATTCAACCTCTTGTTCGTTATCACCAAATTCAATAGGAATAATGTTTTTGTGAAGACTTTTTTTACTAATTAGTTCATTCTTTTTATTAAATGTTAAAAGGTAATCGTTTCCAAAAATAACTACGCCACTTACCGAAGGTCCAGTTAATATATATACTTTGTTTATATCTTTATCGATTAAAGGAATTAAATTGTATTTGGTATTGTTGTAATGTTTAAATAAAACGGTATCATTCTCTACAATATTTTGGGCAATTGTTCTTAAATTATAGATGTTGCTTTCATTGCTTTTGAAGTTTCGCTCTGTTAAATCTATAATTGCTTTATCTAACTCAAATTGGTCATTAAATGTAATGGTACCAATTACTTTTGGATTTTTGTCGTTTGAATAAAAAGTACAAATGTTTTTATGGCTTTCAGAATAGGAAAAGTAGGCGCCAATTTTTTCTTTTGTAGGATACTGTTCAATAAACAAGTCGGTACCATGCCACGATGCCATTTCAGAATTGTATAGTCTAATACCTTCTTTTTTAATCTCATCTATTTGTTCATCTGCTGATTTTTGTGCATATAAATTTATACATGCCAGCAATGTAATTAACCAAGTGATTTTTTTCATAAAGATTATGTTTTCAAGGTTTCTAAAATACAAAAAAAATCCCTTTGAAATTTCAAAGGGATTCATTTTATAGATTCGCAGCTATTTGCTTGGCTGTTTCTTCAAATTCTGCTTGTGTTAACGATGCTTTTCGCTGAAAACGCATATCGTCCATATCCTGTAACGGAATTAAATGTACGTGTACATGCGGTACTTCCAATCCAACAACGGCAACACCTACACGTTTGCAGGGAACAGCTTTCTCTATGGCATTGGCAACATCGTATGAAAATTCCATTAGGCGGGTGTACAATCCTTTGTCCATATCAAAAATCTTGTTGATTTCCTCTTTAGGAACACATAACGTATGACCTTTTGCGTTTGGATTGATGTCTAAAAAAGCAATAAACTCATCGTTTTCTGCTACTTTGTGTGATGGAATTTCTCCGTTGATGATTTTAGTGAAAATACTCATAGCTTAAAAGTTTAGTCTCTTGTTATTTCTAAAACTTCAAATTTTAATGTTCCGTTTGGTACGCTTATTTCAGCGATTTCTCCAACCGATTTTCCTAATAAACCTTTACCAATTGGCGATGTAACAGAAATTTTACCTGCTTTTAAATCGGCTTCGCTTTCTGCAACCAGTTTGTATTTTATTTCCATGCCGTTCGCTTGATTTTTAATGCGTACGGTTGAAAGCACTAATGCTTTAGAAGTATCTAACTGCGATTCGTCAATTAAACGGGCGTTTGCCAATATTTCATCCATTTTGGCGATTTTCAATTCAAGCAAACCTTGAGCTTCTTTGGCGGCATCGTATTCAGCATTTTCAGACAAGTCACCTTTATCTCGTGCTTCTGCAATTGCTTGAGATGCTTTAGGGCGTTCAACATTTTTTAAATACTCTACTTCATCTCTTAGTTTCTTTAAGCCCTCGGCAGTATAGTAGGATACGTTACTCATTTTCAATTCAATTTATAAAACAGAAAAAATCCCATACATACGGGATTTTGCTCTTATACGTTTATTGTGTTAATATTTCCACTTTAATAATTATTCAAAGTTAAATAATTAAATTTGTTTTCCAAATCTTTTATAATGAAAAAGCTGTTTGTATTAATAATATGTTCTGGTTTGTTTTTGTTGTCGTGTTCTAAAGACGATTGGGACAACCGTAACCCGTATCTGCCTGAAATAGCGGTGAATGTTCCTATAAACACATCGTTGCCTACATATAATAAACTGCAATATCCGGGCAATGCAGTATATATACCGGGTTACGGAATCAATGGGATTTTGGTGATTAATACAGGTACCGCTGTACGTGCTTTTGATGCTACCTGTGCCAACCATGGAATAAGTACTTGTTCTAAACTAACGCTAAACGGGGTAGAAGCTACATGCAGTTGCAGCGATGCTTTGGTGTACAATCTGTATTTAGGTTTGGCTACTACCGATGCGCAATATCCGTTGAAAGAATACCGCGTTACTCAAGGCGGAACAATGATAACAATCTACAATTAATTTAAATGATATATGAAACTTTATACCAAAGAATACTTATACAGCTTATGTAATCACAGCTTCAGTCCGTCACTTCGAGTAGCGTAACGCACTGAAGCCTTTCGCAACTGTCACATCGAGCGAAGTCGAGATGTCAAGACAGGCTATCGAGAAGTTTTTTTAATTATAAGTTCTCGACTCCGCTCGAACTGACGAAGGTCTGATATTATTCTCTGTGGTACAAGCTTTCCGATAATCATTTTAATTTAAAACGAGCACCTTTAATAGATGCTCGTTTTTGGTTAATGGTTATAATGGTTGATTAGACTAAAATTTAAGGGTAACACCACCCAGAATATTGAATTGTGCCTGCGGATAATATCCTGCGCCTTCTTTGGTTATTACACTTCCTGGTGTTGAACCTGCTTCATCATACGTGTAATAATATCCGTTTGAAATGTATTTTACGTTAAAAATATTATTCGCTAATAAACTGAATGATATCGACTTAAACCATTTTTTTAACTGCATTTCGTACACCACATTGATATCATTTGTTAGATAAGAATCTAATTTCGATTCTGAAGAATCGGTATTCCCCATGTATTGTTCACCCACAAATTTGGTAAGCCATGTAAGGTTTAACTGTTTTACAGGAGAAAACGTTAAGGCATTACCTACAATTAAATTTGGAGAAAACGATATGTTGGTATTTCCTAAATGAACTAACGATCCATCGATTTCTGCTTTATAATCGGTGTTTTTGTTGGAA
Organism: Paenimyroides baculatum; assembly: GCA_040391685.1. Classification (GTDB taxonomy): domain Bacteria; phylum Bacteroidota; class Bacteroidia; order Flavobacteriales; family Flavobacteriaceae; genus Flavobacterium; species Flavobacterium baculatum_A. Next base: position 16,065 of record JBEBXJ010000030.1, on the reverse strand, counting down.
CTCAACGTAACATTCGGATTAATCAACCATTTCGGAGCAAACTGCCACGATCCGTCAATTTCTATACCTAAGCGGTAACTGTTTCCGCTGTTTTTACGCAATGCAGCACCCACATCGTTCAAAGCACCTGTTAAAACCAACTGATCCTTGTACAGCATATAATATCCGTTAACGTTCACTGCTAATTTTTCCGAAGCATATCTCCATCCTAATTCAAAATCGTTCAATTTTTCAGGGCGAGGATTTCCATTTTCATAATCGTTACGGTTGGGTTCACGATTTGCTCTTGCATACGAAAAATAAGCACTACTTGCGTTGTCTATTTTATAGGTGATACCTGCTTTTGGGTTAAAGAAATTGAATTTATCGTCAACCAAGCCTGTTTCGTTTCCGTTGGCTTTATAGGTTACATTACGCAACTGTAAATCTCCGAACAAAATCCACTGATCGTTAAACGTATAACTGGCTTTTAAAAAACCGTTAATGTCGTTTTTGGTAGAATTATCTCTGTAATATTCTTGTTTAAACTGATTTTGCGGCTGACTGCGAATCCATAAAACTTCACCAAAATGATCGTTTTCGTAGGTGTTTGCAGCACCTCCAAAAAGTACTTCTACATTATCTTTGGCGTATTGAGCTGAAAAAGTAACGCCGTAGAATTGGTTATCCAGATATTTTCTGCGGATTAAATCAGATCTTTCCTGAGTTTCACCATTAACTTCTATAGGCGCGATACCATAATCACTTAACAATTTTTGATTGGTTTTGTAATTTTCAAAATAACCGAAACCTTTTGTATAGTGAACCGCTACGTTAGAATTCCAATTGCTGTTCCACTTTTCGTTCCAATGCAGCTGGTAGTGGTCTTGTTTGTAATTATCGGTTTCGTTATCGTAAAATCGTTGTACACCGTTATCATCAATGTATGCTCCCGAAGGATTAAAGGTTCGATTGTTTTTCAATACCTCTTTATCTTCGATACCATTCCAAGCCTGATATGTTTTTTCGTTTCCACCAAAGACCAAGGCTTTCAATAACGTTCCTTCGTTAACAAAAGTTCCCTGTAAAAAGTACGAGTTCAGTTTAGATGAAGCGCGATCAATATATCCGTGTGAATAAAGATTTGATAATCTTCCCGTTAATTCAAACGTGTTGTTCACAAGTCCTGTTGAAAATTTTGCAGTATGCTTTCTTGTGTTGAAACTTCCGATAGAGTTGGCAATTTCTCCGTTTGCATCGTATGAAAACTTATCTGTAAGTAAGTTTAAACTTGCTCCAAAAGCTCCCGATCCGTTGGTAGATGTACCAACACCGCGTTGTAATTGCAGGTTTTCGACACTTGAAACAAAATCGGGCATATTCACCCAAAAGCTTCCGTGCGATTCGGCATCGTTGTACGGAATACCGTTAATGGTTACGTTAATACGCGTACCGTCGCTACCACGAACGCGAATTCCGGTGTAGCCTACACCGTTACCGGCATCGGTAGTTGTAACAACAGACGGCATAAAGTTCATTAAAACCGGAATGTCCTGACCCAGATTGCGTTTTGCCAGTTCTTCTTTACTTAAATTGCTAAAGGCGATAGGGGTTTTGTTGGTTGCGCGAACGGCTTGTACTAAAACTTCGTCTAATGTTTCCGATGAAATGGTATCTTTTTTAGTGTCGGTCTGTGTTTGTGCCTGCATGGAAAATGCCGAAAGACAAAAGCCTGCAAACAAAAAATGAGTTTTCATTCGTAAAAATAATTTTACAAATAAAAGGGGCATTTATTTTGTTTAGATTAATAAAAATGTTTTCGTTACGAACAGCAACTTATGTGTACATAAAGTATTGTGTTCATTTCCCTTGGCAGCATTACCTGCCCAGGTTCAACGGGTATGATCTCAGCCGAAACGGCACCCCTTTGAGACTTGGCAAAGATATGGATAATTTTGAATTAGTCAATATGCGAATTAGATAATGTGCGAATTAGTCAATGAGAAAATTCGCTAATCAGCTCATTGACTAATTGTTAAAACCTAAACTTTCTGTTCTCTTTTTTATTGGCGATGTGTTGTTTGTCTTCCAAACGTTTTTTAATTACTGCTTTAGGAATTTTGGTAGCAATACGTTTTTTATCTTTCTTTAACGCGTTTTCCAATAACATAAACAAACGCTGTGTGCACAGTTCCTTATTTTTAAGCTGGCTGCGGGTTTCGCCACATTCAACCATAATAAAACCTTCTTTGGTAATGCGATTGGCTAATTTCTCGGTCAATGTTGTTTTTTCATCGGAAGTTAATCCGTTGCTTTGTTCAACAAAAAACTGAATCTGCACTTTTGTCGCAACTTTGTTTACGTTTTGTCCGCCAGCACCTGAACTGCGTACGGCTTTGTATTGTATTTCGGTTTGTATAATTTCTTTATTCATTTTGGATTTTCATTTAGCAATGGTATGATTTTTAAACCACATAGTTCTTTTTTTTCATGACAAAACATTAAAGATTACATAGTTTTACCAACAAGTTGAAAATAATTTAATTCTATGTTTCTATGTGTTGAAAATATAAAAACATCATTCATTTTCTAACGCATAAACCAAGGTGTAATTTTCAAATGTTTCAAAATGAAAAGTAAATTGACAATCAAAATCTAATTCTTTACAGCTAACTGTTGCTGTACCTTGGTTGGTGTTTTTAGTAAAATCGTGAACGTGCATATCCTGCTTAAAACTTAAACTGCGGGAGTTGCACATTTTGTACAAAGCTTCTTTCGCACCCCAGATTACACTTAAATCTTCTTTATAATTTTTTTCGCTGTTCAAAAAACCGACTTCAGATCCAATAAACTTATCGGCAATTTTAATGATCTTTTCACGCTGTTTTTCCATATCAATTCCAACATTTTGAGAGCTGATAATGATTGCCGAGAAATCATACGAATGGGTAATAGAAATGTGCTTTCCGTCTGCCAGACTGGGTTTCCCGTTGGTATCGTAATTCAAATCAAAATCGGTATAACCTGCTTCCATCAATAATTTTCGAACACTCAAAAAACCCTTACGGTGCTGTTCCGAAAGCATTCCGTTCAATCTGTGCAAATGTTTGTCCTGTAACGTAACGTCAGCATTTAACTCGGTTTCGCTTTCTAAAATCTTCCAAATAAATATCTGCGTATCAATATTGTACGAAATAGTTTTAAATAAGGGCATATTGTAACGGTTTATGATTTCGTTTGCAATCTTTTAAAATGAAATGCGTAAATTTGCAAAAATTAGATATACAAATATACAGAATACATGAGTACAAAAACGATACCTTACGTGCCATTTAAAGTGAAAGATATTTCATTAGCGGCTTGGGGAAGAAAAGAAATTGAATTGGCAGAAGCTGAAATGCCTGGATTAATGGCGCTTCGCGAAGAATATAAAAACGAACAGCCTTTAAAAGGTGCGCGTATTGCCGGATGTTTGCACATGACGATACAAACGGCTGTGTTAATTGAAACGTTAAAAGCTTTGGGTGCAGAAGTTACCTGGAGTTCTTGTAACATTTTCTCTACACAGGATCAGGCTGCGGCTGCAATTGCCGAAGCTGGAATTCAGGTTTATGCGTGGAAAGGTTTAAATGAAGAAGAGTTTGACTGGTGTATTGAACAAACATTGTTCTTTGGCGAAGATCGCCAACCGTTAAACATGATTTTAGATGATGGTGGAGATTTAACAAACATGGTTATTGATCGTTACCCGGAATTGGTTGCAGGAATTAAAGGTTTGTCTGAAGAAACTACAACAGGCGTTCACCGTTTGTACGAGCGTGTTAAGGCTGGAACATTGCCAATGCCGGCGATTAACGTAAACGATTCGGTTACCAAATCTAAATTCGATAATAAATACGGATGTAAAGAATCGGCTGTTGATGCCATTCGTCGTGCTACCGATTTAATGTTAGCTGGTAAACGCGTGGTTGTTTGTGGTTACGGTGATGTTGGTAAAGGAACAGCAGCGTCTTTCCGTGGGGCAGGATCTATTGTTACAGTTACCGAAATTGATCCAATTTGTGCGTTGCAAGCAGCTATGGACGGCTTCGAGGTTAAAAAATTAGACACTGTTGTTGGTAATGCAGATATCATTATTACAACTACCGGTAACAAAGACATTGTGGTTGGTCGTCATTTCGAACAAATGAAAGACAAAACCGTTGTTTGTAACATTGGTCATTTTGATAACGAAATTGATATGGCTTGGTTGAATAAAAACCACGGTGCTTCAAAAATTGAAATAAAACCACAGGTTGATAAATATACCATTGCTGGAAACGACATCATTATTTTAGCGGAAGGACGTTTGGTTAACTTAGGTTGCGCAACTGGTCACCCGTCATTTGTAATGTCTAACTCGTTTACAAATCAAACATTGGCTCAGATTGAATTATGGAAAAATTCTGATAAGTATGAGAACGATGTGTACATGTTACCAAAACATTTAGATGAAAAAGTGGCTGCTTTGCACTTAGCTAAATTAGGTGTTGAGTTGGAAACGTTATCAACCGAACAAGCAAATTACATTGGTGTTGAGGTTAAAGGACCTTTTAAACCGGAATATTACAGATACTAATATTGTTATCATAAAAACAAAAAGCAACTCATTCGAGTTGCTTTTTTTATATCTTTATGTATTTAATTAAATGTGTATGAAAAATATAGCGTTCATTTTAGTTACAGTATTTTTTGGTTTTGGCATAAATGCCCAAAGTTTACAATCGTTTGGTTTAAAAGGAAATGTGAAATCTATCGCAGAAGAACTTAAAATTTGTTCCAATCGATATGGTAAAGCGCAAACTAAGGATTGTTCTTCTTTAACAAGCGAAAAGCAATTTACAAAAGAAGGATATTTATTAGAAAATAAAAATTCATTAGAGTTTGAAGGTATAACAAGAGAAAAAGTGGAAATACCTACTGGTTGGTTAGAAACAGTTTATATAGAAGAAGATGGTTTAAAAATAAAAATAGGAGAAGATTACTACAATAAAGAAAATTTAATTACAAAGACATTTTTTGTTAATGAAAGTGGTGCTGTTGATCGTGTTAAAGAATATTTTTATGATGAAAAAGGAATAAAAATAAAGACGGAAGAAGTTGCTCACGTTGATGATGTAAAAGAAAAGACTATCTTTTTTTATGATGAATATGGAAGTTTTTCTGGTTTTGAAATCTATCGTGATGATGTATTATCAGATCAAGGAAAATTTGATGTGACGTATGAATTAGATGAAAAAGGTAATTGGGTTCAATCAATTGTTATTACTGAGTTTTCGACGGATATTCATAACAGAACAATTACCTACTACTAAAAAAGCAACTCAATTGAGTTGCTTTTTTTAATCTTCAAATTCGTCCATTAATTCTTTAAGTTGTTTTAGATAGCGTCCGTAAAACTTCTTAATCATCCATTCTGAAAATATTATCAACAATATAACAGAAATAATTCCTATGATTAGTATAGAATAAATAAAGCCGGGTTCGGTTTGTAAAGTTTCATTAAAATGGTAAAATTTATCAATAATCTCGGCTGTTTTTTCTTTTCCGGACATTATGGTGAAAAGCGCAATAGATGTTGGTAGCAATATATAGATTGATGACCTGTAGGTTTCTATGGCAAAATGCAACTCATAATACAGCCTAATAATGCTTTCACGGCTGGTAAAGGTATTAGGTTGTTTAATCATTTTACTTATGGTGTAAAATCTGCGGTAGTAATACAAGCCAAAAATAATAAACTGAAAAACCAAAAAATAGTAAATAAAGCTTATAACTCCATTAATCTGATAAATGTCGATAAAAGGCACAATAAAAAGAAAAAGAATACTACTAAGCCATATAAGCGCTTCTCTACGAAAGCTTTTAATAATTTTTTCTGCTAACGATTTGGTCTTAGTCAAATATTCGGGCTTTATTTTAATATCTTGTTCTGGTTGTTTGTCCCATTGTTTTTTTAACTCATCAAAATTCATATCCGTTCTTTTTTATGATGGTTTGTAATTTTTCTTTTGTTCTGTTTAATTTTACCCGTGCATTTACTTCGCTGATACCTAAATTTTCGGAAATTTCTTTGTGATTCATTCCTTCTAAAAATAAAAATATCAATGCTTTTTCTACTTTGTTGAGTTCTTGCACGGCATCGTAAAAATATTTTAGCTGTTCTTCTTTGTAGGTGCTTTGATCATCATCTGCTTTATCGTAATTTTCGTGCAGTTCGTATTTGTCTTGTTTTTTGTCTTCTTTTTTAAAGAAAGTTAATGCGGTGTTTAGGCAAACGCGGTACATCCACGTAGAAAATTGACTACTGCCTTTAAAGTTCTGATACGATTTCCACAACTGAAAAGTCATTTCCTGAATCAAGTCTTCCTGATCCTCGGTATGGTCAAAATACATCCTCGAAATTTTATATAAAATTCCTTTGTGCTTTTGTATTAAATCCATGAATTCTTTTTCGGTGGCTTTCAAGCAGAATAATTTTTACAAAATGTTAGTATCCTTTATTTCGATTTGTTACAAAGGGGGTATAAAAAAACTCGTTACCTAAAAAACGAGTTTTAAAATTGTTTATTATCCCAAATATGTTTTTAAGATTTTACTGCGCGATGTATGTTTTAATCTGCGGATTGCTTTTTCTTTGATCTGACGGACACGTTCGCGTGTTAAATCAAAAGTTTCGCCTATTTCTTCTAATGTCATCGGGTGCTGATCACCTAAACCAAAATATAAACGAACAACATCTGCTTCACGTGGCGTTAATGTTTCCAATGCACGTTCGATTTCTGTTCTTAACGATTCATGGATCAATTCGCGGTCAGGATTTGGAGATTCGCCCGAACGCAATACATCGTACAAGTTAGAATCTTCTCCTTCTACTAAAGGCGCATCCATTGATAAGTGACGACCAGAGTTTTTCATTGACTCTTTCACGTCGTTTACCGTCATGTCTAATTCTTTAGCGATTTCTTCTGCCGATGGCGGACGTTCGTTCGATTGTTCTAACAACGCATACATTTTGTTGATTTTGTTGATAGAACCAATTTTATTTAATGGTAAACGTACGATACGTGATTGTTCTGCTAAAGCTGATAAGATTGATTGACGGATCCACCAAACGGCGTACGAAATAAATTTAAAACCACGTGTTTCATCAAAACGTTGTGCGGCTTTAATTAATCCCAAGTTTCCTTCGTTAATTAAATCGGGTAATGTTAAACCTTGATTTTGGTATTGTTTTGCTACCGATACTACGAAACGTAAATTAGCTTTTGTTAATTTCTCTAATGCGCGCTGATCGCCCGCTTTAATACGTTGTGCTAATTCTACTTCTTCGTCGGCAGTAATTAAGTCTACTTTACCAATTTCTTGTAAATATTTGTCTAACGATGCCGTTTCACGATTGGTTACCTGTTTGGTAATTTTAAGTTGTCTCATGTTTTAAATAACCCCTTCCTTTGTTGTTAACTTGTAGTTATACGCAGCATGTTGCAAAATGTTACAAAAAGTTGTAAAAGTTTTTTATTCGTATGAATCTACGGTGATGTATAAAGGAATACTTGCAGGTACAGCAAGCCATTCGTCATCAGGAGAAGTTCTTGTAAAAAAAGTACTTCCGGTAGTTAAACCTATGTTTTGAAAGAAAGAACCTTCCTTTTTGCCGTCTTGAAATTCTATTTTTTTTTGTTTGATTATTACTGCAATTTTTTTATGACCGCTTATGTACAAGTCCATATCTTCAATGTTAATAATATTCCAACCTCTGGCTTTATTGGATAAAATGAAGTTAATATTTTGATGAGGTATTCTTTTATATGGTTTGCCATTTTTTACTTCATAAAAGTAGACAGAAAAATAACCACGTTTAAAGGTAAAGCCTTCTAAATGCCAATGAATTTTTTTTACTTTTAAGAATTTCTCTTTAATATTCATTACCATACCGAACTCATAGCTTGTTTTAGGGCTACCCGATGAATCTTCACCTGTTCCTATTCCTGATGCTTCACTTGTTCTACCATACGTACGTTCTTTAATTTTTGCGTTTGCTGGCGGAATAATTATTTCTTGTAATAATTCTGACGATGGTTCGATAAATGTAATTTGTAAAGAATTATTATTTTGTAGGATGATTTCTTTTTTTTCGAAACCAAAATGATCAATTATTACTTTTAAAGGGAATTTGTATTTTTGAGCATCAAGAATAATGAGTCCTTTTTCGTTTGATATAATATTTTTTTTATAATCGGGTAATATAACTGTAGCAAACTCAACGTGTTCTTTAGTTTGCTTATCGTTTACTTGAAACTTTACATTTTGTGCTGTGATAATTTGTGTGGAAAATGTAAATAAAAATAATAAAAGTGAATTTTTCATAAGCTTTATTTGGTTTTATTCGTACGAATCTACGGTTATGTAAAAAGGATAATTCATTGGTCCGCTTTCCCAACCTTCGTAAATATTAGATCTTAAGGTTATGATATTTGAGGTTGCTGCGCCAACGTTCATAAGTAAGTTTCCTTCATTTTCTCCTTTTCTAAATTCAATTTTTTGTACTTTAAGAATAGCTGCAATCTTTTTAGTACCATCTAGATAAATATCTTTATTTTCTGTGTTTAATACCAACCATCCTTTTTGATTTTCGTTGATTGAGAAATTCAATTCCTCGTGCGGAATACGTTTAGTAGGTTTGTTGTTTTCTACTTCATAAAACTGCAAATTAAAAATGGCTCTTTTAAAAGTTATGCCGTTTATATGCCAATGAACTTTCTTCAATCTTTTTAAATGATCATTTGTTTTAATGATTAATCCAAATTCACTTCCAGAATCTTTATTTTCATTGTCAAAACGATTCATTTGCCCTTGAATGTTTCCCGATCCTTCATTTGTTCTACCATAAGTACGTTCTTTAATTTTAGCGTTTGCTGGTGGAATGATAAGCTCTTGAAGTACTTCTGTAGCTGGATTTAAATAAATGTTGTAAGAATTGGTGTTGTTTTGTAGTGTGATTTCTTGTTTTTCAAAACCGAATTGTTCTACGATTACTTTTAACGGTAATTTGTATTTATTTGTATCGATCATAAAAATTCCTTTTTCGTTTGATACAAAACTTTTCTTGTGATCGGGTAGAAGCACGATTGCAAAATCTATTGGATCTTTTGTTTCCGAATCTGAAATTTGCAGGTTAATGTTTTGTGCGGTGATAATTTGTGTAACAAGTGTGCACACAAAAAGCAAAAGAGTGTTTTTCATAAGTAGTTTGTTTTGGTTGTAAAAATAAAAAAACCGATGAGGTTTGCTCATCGGTTTAGAATAGATTTAACAGAAACTACTTGTTTTCTTCTTTCTTGTCGTTAGAAGGTCTGTTATCGTTATTTCTGTGCGCTGGTCTGTTTTCTCTGTTTTCAGACTTGCCTTCTCCGTTTTCAGGTTTTCCTTCTGGTTTTGGAGGGCGAGGTAACAATGCCTTGCGCGATACTTTTTCTTTTCTTGTTTTAGGATCTAAACCTAAATATTTAACTTGGAATACATCTCCCATGTTTACTACATCGGTAACGTTTTCTGTGCGTTCCCAAGCTAATTCAGATACGTGTAATAAAACTTCGTTTCCTGGTGCAGCAGTATATTCTACTACAGCGCCAAATTCTAACATTTTAATTACTTTAACTTCGTATGCTTCGCCAACTTGTGGTTTAAAAGTGATCGATTGAATTTTTGCCAATACTGCTTCAATTCCTGCAGGATCAGTTCCTAAAATTTCAACAACTCCTTCTTCATCAACTTCGGTAATTACAATTGTTGTTCCAGTAGCTTTTTGTAATTCTTGAATTACTTTACCACCCGGACCAATCAACGCACCAATGTAAGCGCCAGGAATTGTTCTCATGATGATTTTTGGAGCATGAACTTTAACTTCTTCGTTTGGTTTCGCTAAAGTTTCAGTCAGTTTTCCAAGGATATGTAAACGACCTTCACGAGCCTGATCTAAAGCCTGCTCCATGATTTCGTATTTCAATCCATCAATTTTGATATCCATTTGGCAAGCTGTGATACCTTCTGAAGTTCCGGTTACTTTGAAATCCATATCTCCCAAGTGATCTTCATCACCTAAAATATCAGATAAAACGGCAAAACGATCTCCATCGGTAATCAATCCCATAGCGATTCCAGAAACCGGACGAATCATTTGAATACCTGCATCCATCAAAGATAAAGTACCTGCACAAACAGTTGCCATTGAAGACGATCCGTTTGATTCTAATACTTCAGAAACCACACGGATTGTATAAGGACAATCTGCAGGAATCATGTTTTTTAATGCACGTTGCGCCAAGTTTCCGTGACCAACTTCTCTTCTTGAAGTTCCTCTTAACGGACGAGCTTCTCCTGTTGAAAATGGTGGGAAATTATAGTGTAAGTAGAATTTTTCTTCTCCTTGTTCAGATGGTGAATCAATAACGTTTGCTTCTCTAGAAGTTCCTAAAGTTGCTGTTGCTAATGCTTGAGTTTCACCACGTGTAAACAATGCAGAACCGTGAACAGATGGTAAATAATCAACTTCGCACCAAATTGGGCGAATTTCAGTTGTTTTTCTTCCGTCTAAACGTGTTCCTAAATCTAAAGTAACGTTACGAACAGCGTCTTTATTTACTTTTTTGAAATATTTAGAAACTAAATCTCCGTTTTCTAATAATTCTTCTTCTGTAAACAACGCAACTACTTCTTCTTTTACAGCATCAAAAGCAGCAGAACGTTCGTGTTTTGCAGAACCTTTACTTGCAATAGCGTAAATTTTATCGTAAGCCGCTTCTTTAACTTTTGCTAAAATAGCTTCGTCTTCTTTTTCTCCTTCGTATTCGCGAACTTCTTTCTTTCCAAATGCAGCTGCCAATCTTTCTTGAGCATCAATTTGTACTTTAATGTGTTCGTGAGCGAATTTAATGGCTTCAACCATTTCTTTTTCTGAAATTTCTTTCATTTCACCTTCTACCATTGCGATAGAATCTCTTGAAGCACCAATCATCATGTCGATATCAGACAATTCTAATTGTGCACGAGAAGGGTTAATGATGAATTTTCCATCGATACGCCCAACTCTTGCTTCAGAAATCAAAGTTTCAAAAGGAATGTCAGACAAAGCAAGTGCTGCCGAAGCTGCTAAACCTGCCAATGCATCAGGCATTACGTCTTCGTCATGAGACATTAACTGAATCATAACTTGAACTTCTGCGTGATAATCACTTGGGAAAAGCGGACGCAAAACGCGGTCTACCAATCTCATTGTTAATACTTCGCTATCGCTTGGGCGCGCTTCTCTTTTAAAGAAACCACCTGGAAAACGACCAGCTGCAGCAAATTTTTCACGATAATCTACCGTTAACGGTAAAAAGTCGATTCCCGGACTTGCTTTTCTTGCGGAAACAACGGTGCCTAAAATAACCGTTTTTCCAATTCTTACTACAACAGAACCATCGGCTTGTTTCGCCAAGCGTCCTGTCTCGATTGTGATGTTTCTGCCATCACCTAAATCGATGCTTTCTACAAATAATTGTGGAATCATAAATTAATTCTCTAATTGATTAAACAATGGGTTGTTGTTGTGTTGTGTAGTTGTTGTTCCCCAATGAAAAACCAAGCTTTTTGCTTATATATAATAAAAAAAAGAGGTGCGCATGCGCACACCTCGTTGTAAAATGGATTATTTTCTAATACCCAATTCTTTGATAATTTCACGATATCTGTTGATATCTTTTTTCTTTAAGTAATCTAAAAGACTTCTTCTTTTACCTACTAAAAGAACTAATGAACGCTCTGTATTATAATCGTGACGATTCTTTTTTAAGTGCTCTGTTAAATGCGAAATTCTGAATGTGAATAATGCAATTTGTCCTTCTGCTGAACCTGTGTTCGCTGCAGCACCTCCGTGTTTAGCGAAGATTTCTTCTTTAACTTCTTTAGTTAAATACATGCTAATATTATTTAAATGATTATTATGTAATGTTTTGAATTATAAAATTCGATGCAAATGTACATCTTTTTTTTAATCCTGCAATTATGTACCTGTATTTTTACCCTTTATACATTTCTGCAATTTCATCGGTAAGCCATTCCAATAATTCTTTGTCTTCACTGGTAAATGCGCTTGCTGTATTTGAATCGATATCGATCTGACCGATATTAATCCCATTTACAATAATTGGTACAACAATTTCAGATTTTACATCAATATTACACGAAATATAGTTGTCTTGCGCAGTAACATCATCAACTAAAAAAGTTTCATTGCTTTCGGCAACCTGCCCGCAAATGCCTTTTCCAAACTGAATAGTGGTGTGGTCTGTAGGTAATCCGGCAAATGGTCCCAAGTGTAATTCTCTCTTGTTGGCATCGGCAAAATAAAAGCCAACCCAATCGTAATGTGCTACATTTAAACGCAAAAGATTACAAATTTCTTGTAATCGTTCGTTAATGGTTTTGTTCGATTTTATGATTTCTGTTAAAGAAATCTTTAATTGTTCTCTTTCCATATTCTTTTTTTAGTAAATTTACAAAAAATTAAAACGCAACAAAATTTAAATGTTTCAACGCTATCTATATAATATTTTATTAGCAGCAGCCGTACTTTTCTCGAATGTAGGGTTAGCTATTAATATTCATTATTGTGGAAACGAAATTGAAAAAGTTGAATTAGGTTACGCTGTGTCTATAAATTGTGCAGAAGACACACACGAAAAAGCGTGTTGTAAAGAAAAAAACGAAACGGTAAAAAAAGATTGTTGTAAAAACGAAACCATTAAGCAAAAAACAGATGATGTTGTTATAAAGGTTTTTAACGTTCAGCAGTTTTCAGATTTTATAACGCCTGTTGTTTATAAATTTCAGCCGCTTGTTATTTCTAAAAGCAATCTGCCAAAGAAAATCAACGTTACTTTTCGTTGCGAAAGTAATGCTCCTCCATTATATAAACTCTACAACCAGTACTTGCTGTACGCATAATTACACATTTTTTACCAAAAGAATGTTTAATTAATTATGCAAATTCATGAAATATACCTTAATGCTATTGTGTGCGTTCGGCGTGCACAACATTTATGCCCAAGATACTTACAAGGGTAAAGTTTTAGATACTTACAATTCATCTATAGAAAAAGCAAATATTACGGTTAACGACAGCGTTGTTGCCACTACAGATAAATTCGGAATGTTTGAAGTTACTTTAAACGAACCGTCTGTGGTATATATTTATGCTGAAGGATATGAGGTTTTAGAAACCGAATTAGCCGATAAAGACCAATTTTATACGTTTAAAATTCAGGGCGAAGCCGATTTGGGTGAACTGGTGGTAAACGTAAACAAGAAAAATACCGAACGCAATAAAGGTATTACCAATTCGCAAACTATGAATAGTGGTGAATTATTAAAAGCCGCTTGTTGTAATCTGGCTGAATCTTTTGAGACGAATCCTTCAATCGATGTGAATTTTTCCGATGCCATTTCAGGATCAAAACAAATTAAAATGCTGGGTTTAACAAGTCCATATATTTTAATTGCCGAAGAAAACATCCCGAGTGTTCGTGGCGCATCGCAAGCTTATGGTTTATCGTTTACACCGGGAACCTGGGTAGAAAGCATTCAGGTTACAAAAGGCGCGGGAAGTGTTGTGAATGGTTTTGAAAGTATTTCGGGACAGATCAATACCGAGCTGATCAAACCAGGAAACGATATTCCTTTTTTCTTGAATTTATATGGATCTACCGATGCGCGTTTTGAATTGAATGCACATTTTAACGAGAAAATTTCAGATAAATGGAGCACTTCTTTATTTGTTCATGGAAACACCCGCGTTAAAAAGAACGATATGAATCACGACGGATTTTTAGACAATCCATTGGGAAGTCAGGTAAATGTAATGAATCGCTGGCAGTATCAAAACCTTGAAAAAGGATGGATTGCCTTTATTACGGCGCGTTATATGAAAGACGAAAAACAAACCGGCGAAATTGATTTTGATAGCAAACAACACAAGTTATCAACCTTAAAATGGGGATCAGAACTAAATACCGATAAGTTTGATGCCAGCACAAAAGTTGGTTATGTTTTCCCGGATCAGCCTTACAAAAGCTTCGGTTGGCAAAACTCATTCAGCTATCATAAACAAAATTCGTATTTCGGTTTAAACCAGTTCGATATCACGCAACGCAGCATCTATTCAAACTTTTTATATAGTTCCATCATCAGCAATACACTGCATAAATTCTCTACCGGAGCAAGTTTTATGCACGATGATTATTCGGAATTCGTAGCAAATTACGGAAATCAAAATTTCGATAGAACCGATACAAGCTACGGCGCTTTCTTTGAATATACCTATGATAACGCCAATAATTTAGCGTTGATTTTAGGTGGAAGAATCGATAATTCTAACCGATTGGGAACGTTTGTAACTCCACGCATGCACTTACGTTACAATCCATGGGAAAAAACAACCCTTCGTGCATCGGCAGGTCGCGGAAAAAGATTAGCGAATATTTTTGCAGAAAATCAGTATTTGTTCGCAAGTTCACGTCAGTTTAATATTTTGAACGAAGGCGGAAAAGCGTACGGAATGAATCCTGAAATTGCTTGGAATTACGGTTTAAGTGTTTCTCAAGATTTTACTTTTTTAGGAAAAAACGCAAGTTTAACACTTGATTTTTATCGTACCGATTTCCAAAATCAAATTGTAGTTGATATGGATCAATCTGCAAGAACGGTTAATTTCTATAATTTAGACGGAAAATCGTATGCAAATTCGTTTCAAGCCGAATTGAATTATAACATCATCAAACACTTAAATTTAAGAACCGCTTATAAATATTACGATATTAAAACAACGTATAGCAACAAAACCTTAGAACGACCATTACAGGCTAAACATCGTGTTTTTGCGAATTTAGAGTTTACAACACACGAACATAACGGAAGTTATTGGAAATTCGATGCTACCTGGAACTGGTTAGGGGCACAACGTTTACCTTATACGGGCGATAATTCGGCAGAAAATCAGTTGGCATCATATACCAATCCATTTTCTACGATCAATGCACAGGTAACAAAAGTGTTTTCTGATACTTTTGAAGTGTATGTAGGTGGCGAAAACATTGGGAATTATCAGCAGCATAGAGTAATTTTAGGAGCCGATGATCCGTTTGGCAATGAATTTGATAGTACTATTGTGTACGGACCAATTTTCGGACAGATGTATTATGCCGGATTACGATTTAAAATTAAATAATATTAAGTCTAAAGTCATAATGTCGAATGTCTAACATTTGGTTTGTCATTCTGAACGAAACATAGTAGAGTGAAGAATCTTTTAATTAGATTCCTCCTTCGTCGGAATGACAAAATATTGAAAAATTTATACTATGATTCATTATAATAATTCAAAGAATAACTAACAATTTAAAATAAAGAAAATGAGAAAATACTTATTAGTACTATTGGCTGTTTTAGGTGTTGCATTTACATCTACAGCACAGGAAAAGAAAAACAAAAACGCAAAAGTTGATGTTGAAGTAAAGGGTAATTGCGATATGTGTAAAAAGCGTATCGAAAAAGCTGCTTTTAACGTAAAAGGAGTAAAATCAGCAGACTGGCACAGTGACGATCAAACACTTCATTTGATTATCGACGAAAATAAAACCAGTGCCTTAAAAGTTCAGGAATCGATTGCTAAAGCAGGTCACGATACCAAAGATGTTAAAGCAGAAAAAGATACTTACGATAATCTACACGGCTGTTGCCAATACGATAGAGAATCGTAATTAAGATCAATAAAAAATCCGACTAATTTTAGTCGGATTTTTTGCTTTATATTAAAATAATCTTACATCATTCCCGGCATACCGCCACCCATTGGCATTTGGCTGCCACCTTCTTCTTTAATGTCAACTAAAGCACATTCTGTAGTTAAAATCATACCGGCAACCGAAGCTGCGTTTTCTAAAGCTACACGGGTTACTTTTTTAGGATCGATGATTCCTGCTGCCAACATATCAACATATTCGTCGG
>JBEBXJ010000029.1:0-21201 GCA_040391685.1 Paenimyroides baculatum | reverse complement strand
ATGCACGCATATCTTCGGCATCTTCAAAAACAAAGCTCGATGTTAAAAATAACGGTGTGCTGTGTTCTAAATATTGGGTGCGTTCTGTTTGATTTCTTATTGCTAATGTTTCTTTTTTCATTTTTTAGTCTTTTTAATCACGAATTGACTGTGATTCCGTCACTTCGGTAGGTTTATGTAATAAAATGGAATAAACCGTATCGAGAAGTTCTCGACAAGCTCGAACTGACGTATATTCTTATTTTTTTTCTGCTAAACGTAAAATATCTCCAAAAACTCCGCGTGCCGTAACATGTGCTCCGGCACCGGCACCTTGTATGATGATTGGTCGGTCGCCATAAGATTCGGTATAAATTTCAAAAAGACTATCGGAACCCGAAAGCTGTCCTAAAGGCGAATTTTTATCTACTTTAATCAATTTCGTTTCCAAAACACCTTTGTTTTGCTGTAAATCTCCTGATAATTCGCCGACATACCGCAACACTTCATTGGGTTGTAATTCTTGTTTGATAGTGTTGTAATAATCGTTTAATCCTTCTAATTGGTCTAAAAATTCTGAAACGGTTAGCGATTGAAAGTCTTCGGGAATTAAATTTTGAATATCAATTTCTTCCAGTTCGTTTTGTAAATCCAATTCTCTTGCCAAGATTAATAATTTTCTTGCCACGTCGGTTCCCGACAAATCGTCTCTTGGGTCGGGTTCGGTAAAACCTTTTGAAATAGCATCTCTTAAAACTTCAGAAAATGGTTTTTCTTCAATTGAAAATTTATTGAAAATAAAACTCAATGTTCCCGAAAAAACGCCTTTGATTTTGGTAATGCTTTCGCCCGACAAATGTAAAAGCTGTATGTTGTCTATCAATGGTAACCCTGCACCTACATTGGTTTCGTACAAATAGTGCTTTTGATTTTTCTTTAAGGTTTCCCGCAAGTTTTGGTAAAATTCAAACGAAAGCGTATTCGCTATTTTGTTCGATGAAACAATGTCAAACCCATTATCGATAAATTCCGTATAGCGTTTTGGAAGAGATTCAGCAGCTGTGTTATCAACCAAAATCAGATTTTCTAAATGATGTTCTTTTGCGTAATCAATAATAGAAGAAAGCGAATTGGGGTTTGGTGTGTTAAATTCGGTTGTCCAATGTTCATCAAAACCATTATTGTTGAAATACACCGATTTGGAATTGGCGATGGCAAAAATATTCAGGTCGATGTTTTTACGTTCGGCAATTGGTGTTCTCGATGCAATGATTTGGTCAATCAAAACACTTCCAACCGTTCCTTTACCTACAATCGCAAGGTTTACCGTTTTATTCACTCCGAAAATTTGTCCGTGAATCACGTGCAACGCTTTTTTAAACTGACTTTTTTCAATAATCAAACTGATGTTTTTTCCCGAAATGGAATTGTTGAACAAAATGGGAACAATCCCGTTTTTGACCAATGCACTGTACGGTTTATGAAACGATTTTAAATCTTGCCCAATAATTGAAACCACGGCAATGTCGTTATTAATGCTGATATTTTCAACGTCTTTTGTATAAAAATCAGGTGCAAATTCCTGTTCTAAAATCTGTTTTGTTGCAACGGCATCGTTTGCGTTTACTACAAACCCTAATCCGCGTTCTGAAGAACCCTGTGAAATAACACTTACGCTGATGTTGTTTTTTGCCAAAGTGGTAAAAATACGTGCATCGACTCCTACTTTTCCCAACAATCCCTTACCGTGAAAGTTGATTAAGGCAACATTTTGCAAAACCGTCAATGATTTTACGCCGTTTGGCGTTGGTTCAGAAGAAATCAAAGTTCCGGTACTTTCAGGGTTCAACGTGTTTAAAATTCGTAACGGAATTTTCTTTTCAATCAACGGAACAATGGTTTTGGCATGCAGAATTGATGCTCCGAAAGTTGCCAATTCATTCGCTTCGCTGTAGTTCAATTGTTCGATGCGTTTGGCGGAACTTACCCATTCAGGATTGGCAGTGTAAATACCATCAACGTGTGTAAAGTTTAAAAATTCTTCTGCTTCGGTAAATTTGGCAATCAGTGCCGCAGTCAGATTGCTTCCGTTTCTGCCTAAAGTGGTTATTTCTCCGTCGGTCGTGCTTCCTATAAATCCACCTAAAACGATTAACTTTTTATCAGATAATTTACTGAAAACTTCTTTGGTATTTAATTCGGTTAATGTTTCATTTACATTCGCAGCCGAAAAATAAGCATCGGTTTTTATTAATTGGGTGCTATCAACAAAAACGGCATCAAGTCCTTTTTTGATTAATAATTCTGTAACGACTTTTGAACTGATTAATTCGCCTTGAGCCAACAGTAAATCCTGAACTTTTGTGCTGTAATCCTGAATCAACGAAACGCCTTGCAAAATATTTTCAATGAGTTGAAAATGTGAAGTTGTATCAATCTTCGGATAAAAATTCAGTTCTTTTAATGTTTTCAGTTCTTCGGAATAAGCCTGATTGTTTTTGGCTTTATTTAATAATTCCAACAATAAATCGGTAGTGTTTCCAATGGCAGAAACAACGATGATTAACGATGATGTTTCTAAATAATTGGCTATGATGTTCAGCAAGTTGTTGTTTGTGTGCAGACTTGCCAGTGATTTTCCTCCGAATTTTAATACTTTGCTCATAAATAAGGTGCTAATATTTTTTCTAATTTTTCAAATTCTATTAAAAACGCATCGTGTCCGTGTGTTGATTCTAAAGAGTGATGCGTTACGTTTTTGTATGTTTTTGCTAGCTCATTTGCCCATTCTATCTGATGTTGCGGATGGAACAACCAATCCGATGAAATATTTACAACAACGATTTGCGTGGTGCTTTTTTGTGCTGTTTTTAGATATTGATCTTTATTAGATCCTTTTCCTATCGATCCCAACAAATGATTCATAATTTGATATGATTTTTTAGAGAACCGCTTTTTTAAAGAATTTCCGTGGTAAAGAAGCCAATTTTCTATTGTTTGATTGTTGTTTTTAAACTTATCATCAATCCCTAAAGCATTTCTATAAAAAAGCATCGACCACATTCGTGCTTGTTCGTATCCATTATCGTTCTGCAAAAGATCATTCTGTAAAAAAGTAATTGCTTTAATCCAATGATCTTCAAACGGATTCGCACCAATGCTTATCAATTGTTGAAAAAAATCTGGTTTTTCTTTCCACATCTCCCACGCAATGGCTCCACCCAAACTTCCACCGATTATTGAAATATATTTTTTTAACTCTAACTCGTTCAACAACCAAAGATTGATTTTTGCGATATCGTTGACACTTATTTTTTCTATTGAATGAATATTTTCGTGCGTGTTTGTAGCGTATCCGTTCCCTAAAGTATCAATTGACAGAATGTTATATTTAGTGGTATCGAGCACTTTTGATGCTCCAACCAATTCTTTCCACCAACCATTTTCGCCTGTAACCGAACTGTTTCCCGTTAACGCATGTAAAATAACAAGCGTTGGTTTAGGTTCATTGTCAATACAAATCCACTGATAACTGATTTCACAATCTTTATCGGCAAAATGACGGGTAAACTGTTTTGGTATTATTTTTTTGTTCATGATGAATTCCATAAAAAAATCCTTCAGGGCTATACCTAAAGGATTAAACAAATTGGGTTTAAGGTATAGTTTATTGCGACGCTTTACGCATCATCATAAACATGTCCATTTTATAAAGGTTAGTTGTTGTCATTGTTATTTTTTAACGAAGCAAATATAATTATATATTTTCTAAAAACAAGTGTTATTTAAGAAAATAAATCTAATAAATTGATTTTAAAAACATGTTTATATGATTATTTTTCTTTTTAATTAATTTAAAACAGAATGATTTTAGGATGTCGATTTAAAAAGATGAAAACTGTTTTGTTTTTGATTTAAAAATTAGAATGAAAAAAAATATGATTAAGTAAGAAAGAGTCATTAAAAAATATATCCAAACAAAAAAGACACCAACTGAAAAGCCGGTGTCTTTCGAAAATATTAAAAATAAAGACCTAATAAGTTTCAAATTTAGTAAGATGTTACTTTTAAGAACTTAATCTAGATTAATAAATAGCTATTTATTTCAGGGAATCCACAGTGTTTTTAATAAAAAAAGAGATTCTTAATGAATCTCTTTTTTGCTTTATTTGATTAATGACAATCTATATTCAACTTTACTCCAGTCTACTAACTGCCAGAAGTTTTCAATATATTTAGGTCTCTCGTTTTTATACTTTAAGTAATAAGCATGTTCCCAAACATCAATGTTTATTAAAGGATATCCTTTAACTTCTGCATTTGGCATCAATGGATTATCCTGATTGATAGATGTGGTAATTTTCAACGTACCATCGTTCTGATATACCAACCAAACCCAGCCCGAACCAAATAATCCTTTCGCTGCATCGCTGAATTGTGTTTTAAATGTGTCAAAGCTTCCAAAATCTTTATTTATTAATTCGGCTACTTTTCCTGTTGGACGTCCGCCTGCTTTTGGTCCTAAAATTTCCCAGAAAATGTTGTGGTTGTAATAACCCCCGGCATTGTTTCTTAATGCGCTGTTTTTAAGATCGATCCCTTTTAAAATTTCTTCGATAGACATGGTTTCTAAAGGAGTTCCTTTAACTGCGTCATTCAGTTTATTACAATAACCTAAATGGTGCTTACCATAATGTGTTTCAACTGTTTGTCCATCCATGTAAGGTTCTAAATCGTTGTATCCATAGTTTAAGCCTTTCATTTGAAAAGCACCTTGATTGGCTACTACCGATTTAGGATCACCTTTTGCAGGTATAGAATCTGTTGCAGTGGCACTTGGAACTTGCACCTCTGTCATTTCTTCTTTATTTTTACAGCTGAACAGTAAAAAAGAAGTAATTGCTGTTAGTAATAAAATGTTTCTTTTCATACAATTTATAGCTTTAATGATTTAACCAGGTTAATATACAAAATTTTTGCCTCTTCTTGTGTTAAATGTGACACTTGTTTCCAGGCGTTAAATTTAAATCCGCGTATAAGATCTAATTCGTTATGTACAAAATTGTGTGAATAATCTAAATTAGCTTGTTTGTAATAGGCATAAAGGCGCAAGCGTATATCAGGTGGCAGTTTAACTAATGTTGCTGACGCTCTTTCACAGGCTTCTTTAAATAATTGATCGGTATTTTGTGTCATTTATTTGCTATTACCGTTTTGTTTCCACGTGCCTTTTGGTTTAGCACCACATTTACATTTGTTCCTAAAGGAAGATACAAATCAACGCGAGAACCAAATTTTATAAAGCCTGCATCTTCGCCTTGATTAACTCTGTGACCCACTTTAGCGTAATTTACAATTCTTTTTGCTAATGCACCTGCAATTTGGCGGTACATTACTTCACCATAAACAGGATTGTCTATAACAATTGTAGTACGTTCATTTTCTTCACTAGCCTTAGGATGCCATGCAACCAAATATTTCCCCGGATGGTATTTACTGTAGGTAACCATTCCGTTTAAAGCATATCTGGTAACGTGTACGTTTATTGGTGACATAAAAATTGATACCATTAAACGTTTGTCTTTAAAATACTCGGGTTCGTAAACTTCTTCAATAACAACCACTTTACCATCAACAGGTGCTAGTATTAAATGATCTGCAATATCATCTAATGTTCTTTTAGGATTTCTAAAAAATTGTAGAACAATTACTAAAAATAATAAAGTAATTATCTGTAAAACTTTTACCAACCAGGGAATTGAAATTAAATAATCAACCCCTAGTATAATTGAAACTGCAATTAAAAGTGAGAATAAAATAATTTTAGCGCCTTCTTTATGAAACATTAGATAACAATTTTATAAATTAAAAATAAAAACGGTGCAGCAAACAAAATACTGTCTAACCTGTCTAAAATACCACCGTGTCCCGGCATGATAGATCCGCTGTCTTTAATGCTGGCTTGGCGTTTGTATTTAGATTCTACTAGATCACCTAGGGTACCTATTATACTTATGCCTAAACCAATAAGCATCCAAAACGGTAATGATGCCTCAATATTCGTTTGTTTGAATATAACAAAGGCTGCAATTTGTGTAAATATCAATCCGCCTATAAAACCTTCAATTGTTTTTTTTGGTGATATTTTCTCGTAAAGCTTATGTTTTCCTAAAAGCTTGCCGCAAATATAAGCAAAAGTGTCGTTACACCATATCATTATAAAAATACTTAATAATAACAAAGGTGTATATTGTTGGCTAGAATAGGGAAGTTGGGTAATAATTAAAAAGGGAAGGATTACGTATCCTGTTAAATGTAAATATTTTTTAAAATTTACAGTATTGCTGTTTTGATTATTTTTTAAAAGATCAATAATAAGGTAAATGCTAAAGGGTAAAACTAGCAAGTAGATGATGTTTTGTGAAGTATTATCTAGAAATAGATAAGAAAGCGCAAAAACTAAGGCGAGTACAAAACCTGAAATTTGATTTATTTTGTAAAGTTTACAAAACTCGTAAACAGCTACAATATAAAAAAATCCAAAAAGAATAAGAAAAGTATCTTTTGAAAATAAAATTGCACCAACTAATAGTGCAATATATAAAATTCCCGAAAGGGTACGTTTTACAACTTCGTTCATACTTTAAAAGTCTTCTAATAACAATAGATAAAAGTTTTTTGCTTGTATCCCGTACTGCAAAAAATCATCATTTTTACTTTCTTTGAAATGCTGCATGGTAGTAATGTTTGTTGGGATTTCATTAGCATAACGTATTTTTATATTACGTAAACCATCGCTTTTAGATCGTGTAATTTGGCTTGCTTTTGCAACTACTATGATGTTTTTGGGCAATTCGTTTGGTTTGTAATGATACAGCTGTTTAGACGAGAATAATATAGATCCGTCTTGTGCAATTAAACTTTCGCAGCTTGTTAATAAAAATATAGGATTAATTGGGTTTTTATAATTAAGTTTATTATCTAATAAAAAATGCTGAAGCCCTTTTTCAAACGTTAAAGCTTCTATTTCAAACCAATCGTTTTCTTGCAAAATGCTTATAAAGTTATCTTCAAGTTCTTCTTCGTTTTCACAATATAAAAACTTACCGCCATTTATCTTAAAGTTGTGAGTAAACTGTTCGTCTACAGGAGTTTCTTTTTCAGGCAGATACTTGCTTTCCTCTTCGTTATTGTTTTGACGAGGAGAAGTAAAACTGCTTAAAATTTTTTTAAATATATTCATTGGCAATTTAAAAAGTACACTTTGGTATTATATCCAAAGATAAAAAAAAACTTGGTTTAACTGAAGGTTAAACCAAGTTTTTGTATTGTATGCTAATGTGTTAATTTTAAATAACTTCAGATTCGTTTTCAGTAATAACATCTATAATATTTGGATTGTCAAATGTACGTTTTCCAAAAATGTCTTCTAAATCTTCTCTAAAAATAACTTCTTTTTCACAAAGTAAATTAGCTAACTGGATTAATTTATCTTGATTTTCTGTTAATAAAGTTATCGCCCTCTGGTATTGACCTTCAATTAATCCTGAAATTTCTTTATCGATCAACTTTGCCGTTTCTTCTGAATAAGGTTTTGAAAAATTATATTCACTTTGTCCAGATGAATCGTAATATGTGATATTTCCTAACGATTCATTTAAACCGTAAATAGTAACCATTGCACGCGCTTGTTTGTTTACTTTTTCAAGATCGCTTAAAGCTCCGGTTGATATTTTATCGAAAATTACTTTTTCTGCAGCTCTACCACCCATGGTTGCACACATCTCATCAAGCATTTGCTCTGTACGTACAATTTGGCGTTCTTCTGGTAAATACCATGCAGCTCCTAAACTCATGCCACGAGGTACAATAGTTACTTTAACCAATGGTGCAGCATGTTCTGTTAACCAAGATACGGTTGCGTGTCCGGCTTCGTGTATGGCAATAGCGTACTTTTCTTCTGGTGTAATAATTTTGTTCTTTTTTTCTAATCCGCCAACAATTCTGTCAACAGCATCTAAAAAGTCTTGTTTGTCTACTGCGGTTTTGTTTTTACGTGCGGCTGTTAAGGCTGCTTCGTTACAAACATTTGCAATATCGGCACCAGAGAAACCAGGGGTTTGCTTTGCAAGAAAATCAACATCAAGGTTATCTACCTTTGTTATGTTTTTTAAATGCACTTCGAATATTTCTTTTCGTTCGTTAACGTCTGGCAAATCAACATAAATTTGTCTGTCAAAACGTCCGGCACGCATTAAAGCTTTATCTAAAATTTCTGCACGGTTTGTAGCTGCCAAAACAATAACGTTGGTGTTGGTGCCAAAACCATCCATTTCGGTAAGCAATTGGTTTAAGGTATTTTCCCGTTCATCATTAGATCCTGAAAAGTTCGATTTTCCTCGGGCTCTACCAATGGCATCAATTTCATCAATAAAAATAATTGCAGGCGATTTTTCTTTTGCTTGTTTAAATAAATCACGTACGCGTGACGCACCTACGCCTACAAACATTTCAACAAAATCAGATCCAGATAATGAGAAAAAAGGTACCTGTGCTTCACCTGCAACTGCTTTTGCAAGCAATGTTTTACCTGTTCCCGGAGGACCAACTAACAAGGCACCTTTTGGAATTTTTCCACCAATAGAGGTGTATTTTTCTGGATTTTTTAAGAATTCAACAATTTCCTGTATTTCTTCTTTGGCACCTACTAATCCGGCAACATCGTTAAATGTTACACGTGTATCATTTTTTTCATCAAATAAACGAGCTTTAGACTTTCCGATAGAGAATATTTGTCCGCCACCGCCACCGCCGGCTCCGCCACTCATTCTGCGCATCATAAAAATCCATATTACAGGAATTAAGATGATTGGTAAAAGTGATAAAAGAATGCCACCCCAGTTACTTTCTTTCTCTGTTGTAAATTCTTTTAGTTTACCTTCGTTAGATGCTTGAACTAATTTCTCTTCGAACAAATCTTTGTTGGCTATTTCCACTATATAATCCGGACCTGTAGACATGGAACTTAACAAGGTAGGTTTGTTGTCTTTTTGGTGTGCTGCACTATTTTTTGCGGTTTCGTTTAAAAATACTTGTGCAGAGGAGTTGCTAAAGATGACTTTTTCTACCTGATTACCATCTAAATATTCATAAAATTTAGAAAGACCAATTGTCTTGCTACTTCCAAAACTGCCACCCCCTGTTGTAAGAGAAATAGCAAAAAGTATAAATATAATGCCACCATAAAGCATCCAAGGATTGTACTTGGGCTTATTGTTAACGGGATTTTTCATAAAATGATTACTGTGTTGGTTGGTTTGAAGTTACTTGGGTAATTTTAGCATCGCCCCAAAGATCTTCAATGTTATAATATTCACGGGTTTCTTTTTGGAAAACATGTACAACTACATTAATATAGTCCATTAAAACCCAGTTTGCTTGTTCTGAACCTTCTACGTGCCAAGGTTTATCTTTCAGTTCTTTTGATACGGTACGTTGTATAGAGCCGGCAATAGCATTTACTTGTGTGTTTGAATTTCCGTCGCATATTACAAAATAATCACAAGCAGTATTTTCTATAGCTCTTAAATCTAAAATGGTAATATTTTCTCCTTTTACGTTTTCTATTCCTTCAATAATAAGGGCTAATAACGCCTCATTGTTCTTTTTGTTTTCGTTCATCTATGTATTTTGACTTATTTTATTGCAAATTT
Organism: Paenimyroides baculatum; assembly: GCA_040391685.1. Lineage (GTDB taxonomy): Bacteria > Bacteroidota > Bacteroidia > Flavobacteriales > Flavobacteriaceae > Flavobacterium > Flavobacterium baculatum_A. Next base: position 11,509 of record JBEBXJ010000029.1, on the reverse strand, counting down.
ATTAAATTGTATTGTCTTATAAAGTAATTTTGTTCTAAAGATAGTATTTATAATGTATTTAATCAAACTCAGTGCCATATCTTCCACGAATGATTTTTTAAAGAAGTTGTCTGCTACTTCGGTTTTAGATAATTTTACAGCTGTTTGGGCAGATGTACAACTGCAGGGAAAAGGACAAATGGGAAGCACTTGGGTAACCGAAGATGCTAAAAACCTAACCTTTAGCATTTATTTAAAGCAAAAGACCAACACTCCTGATAATTTGTTTAACTTGAATGTACTGGTTGCAAATGCGGTTTTAAAAGCACTGATTTCTTTAAATTTAACGAATATTTATGTAAAATGGCCTAACGACATTTTGTCATACAACAAAAAAATTGCAGGCATTTTAATTGAAAATAACATACATGCTAATGGCAGTATAAGTTCGGTAATCGGTATTGGAATTAATTGCGAACAGACAAATTTTGACGGATTTGCCCAAGCATCGTCTATTTTAAAGCAGTATGATATTAAACCAGATCGCTTGGAATTATTAACTGCGATAGTTGAAAATATCAAAACGAGTTTTAATAATTTAGACGATCAAGCAGATGATGAATGGAATTATTATCACAACCATTTATTTAGAAAGGATACTGTAAGTACTTTTGAAAGTAAAGATGGAGCATTACTGTTCAACGGAATTATAAAAGAAGTAAATCGTCATGGTCAGCTGGTTTTACAACTTGAAAATGACGATTTACAGTGTTTTAATATAAAAGATTTAAAATTAATGTATTAATCTTCTGGTATAAATTTCATTGAAACAGAATTCATGCAGTAACGTGTTCCAGTAGTATCTTTTGGTCCGTCATCAAAAACATGACCTAAATGTCCGTCGCATTTTGCGCAGGTAACTTCGGTTCGTACCATTCCGTGGGTTGTATCTTTAGTATAAATAACCGATCCTTCAATAGCCTGATCAAACGATGGCCAACCGCATGACGAATCAAATTTTGCATCTGAATTAAAAAGTTTGTTTCCGCATGCGGCACAAACGTATGACCCCTTTTCAAAAAAATCGTTGTATTTTCCACTAAAAGGTCTTTCTGTACCTTTTTCTCTTAAAATATAATATTCTTCGGATGTGAGCTTTTCTTTCCAATCTTGTTCTGTCATAGTATTTATTGTTTGGGTTTGTGCGTTGGCATTGTGTTCTTTACAGCTAATAAATTGTAAACATAAAAATATCCAAAATATCTTAACTGGTAACGAACTGTACGATTTTTTCAATAACTTTCTCATCTCCTAAAATTTTTCTGTGTCCTAATCCGGTTGTTATTAATAATTCGTTGTTTTGTAGGTTTTTTGAAATTGCTTCGGCAGCAGTAAAAGGAACATCTTTATCATTTTTATCATGAATAACTAAGACAGGAACATTTACCTTTAAAGCTTTATCAGCAACATCGTAATTTGTCATTTTGTCGTTGTACTTTCTTTCGAACAAACTAATTAATGTCGGCGTTAATTTCTTGTTCATTCCAATAGTATTTAAAAAATCTTCGGTAATGTCTTTTGTTTTGTTTCCACTGCCAATGATTACTGCTTTGTTTGTTTGCAAACCTCTGCCTAAGGAGTTTATCACACTCATACCGCCTAATGAATGACCAATCATTATATCAAAACCGTTGTATTTTTTATCTAATTCAAAAACAGCCTCAATAAAATGTTTCATATTGGCAGTAGTTTTCGAGCTTTTACCATGTCCTGGGGCATCAAAACTTACAATGGTATAATTTAATTCCTTAAAAGCTTTTGCAATAGATACCAATTGTGTGCCTCGACCATTCCAACCGTGAACCAACAATACTTTTTTAGGTCCGAATTTATTTTCATAAATCACAATCTCTTTACCGCTTTCAGGTAAGGTTAAATTCGATTTATGGGAAACTTCGTACATTTTCTGTTCGCGTTTCGGCATTTTGTATTTAATGGGTGTTTCAAATAATTTCAGCGCAAATGCAGCCGCCATATTTTTGTTCAGTGTCTGTAAAACCTTCGATGTATTTTTAATATAACGTGGAACTTCTAAAACTTTTTCTTGTTTTTGTGCCATATTTTTTACTTTTGTAAACAAAGTTAAAAGGTATTGTTTGGAATATTTTATAATTTTAGAAAAATTTAAAGATTAAATTATTTAGCTATGAAAAAAGTATTAGTATTATGCAGTGTGGCGGCTTTAATGCTGGCGTGTGCAACCAATCCGTTGACGGGAAAGAAAGGACTGGCTTTAACAAATGAAAATGAGCAGTTAATACCTATGGCGTATCAACAGTATTCAACATTTTTAAAAGAAAACAAGGTTGTTACAGGAACAGCTGATGCCACAAAAGTGCAGAATGTTGGTGCCAAAATTAAAGATGCAGCAGTAAAATGGATGACATCTAAAGGGCTTCAGAACCAAATTTCTTCTTATAAATGGGAGTATAATCTGGTTCAAGCCAAAGAAATTAATGCTTGGTGTATGCCTGGTGGTAAAATTGCCGTTTTTACCGGTATTATGCCTGTAACAAAAGACGAAGCAGGTTTAGCAACCGTTATGGGGCACGAAGTAGCGCATGCTCTGTTAAGTCACAGCCGTAAACGTATGGATAAAGCGTTGATTCAGGCGGGTATTGGTCAAGGTTTAGGTGCAGCAACATCAAACAGTTCAGCTGCTATTCAGCAAGGTTTAGGATTGATTTACGGAACAGGATCAAACCTTGCAATGCTGGCATACGGCAGAAGCGATGAGTCGGAAGCAGATCGTTTAGGTTTAATGTTAATGGCAATTGCCGGATACAACCCGGATAATGCCATTGGTTTCTGGCAACGAATGTCTTCACAAGGCGGTAGTAAAACACCGGAATTGTTAAGCACACACCCAAGTGATAAAACACGTATTGCAGATATTCAAAAATTAATTCCAGAAGCAAAGGCAGAAGCTGCTAAATTTGGCAAAAAATATTAACTTTATTTAAAAGGCAGTTTTGTAGCTGCCTTTTAACTTCTTCTTTATGAAAACACATATAAAAGGCGAAAAAAAAGTCCTTAACGCATGGGCGTTTTACGATTGGGCAAATTCTGTATATGCCCTAGTGATATCATCTTCCATTTTTCCGCTGTTTTATGGCGCTTTATTCAGGTTAGAAGATAAAACATCTGCTTCGTTTTTCGGAATCGAAACTCCAAGCGAGTCTATTATAAGTTACGTAACCGCCATCGGATTTTTAATAATAGCTTTTATTTCACCTCTTTTATCGGGTGTAGCCGATTATTTGGGTAACAAAAAGTTTTTCTTGAAATTGTTTTGCTTCGTAGGATCCATATGCTGTATGATGCTTTACTTTTTCGATTTAGGTAACCTATACATGAGTTTGTTCTTTTATATGATGGCGTTGATTGGTTTCTGGGGAAGTTTGGTTTTTTACAATTCTTATCTGCCCGATATTGCTTTTCCGGAACAGCAAGATGCGGTCTCGGCAAAAGGATATTCGTTAGGGTACATCGGTTCTGTAATTTTACTGTTGATTAATCTGGCAATGGTAATGAAGAGCGAATCTTTTGGCTTCGAAGGACCTATGGAAGCAATGAAATTTTCTTTTGTATTGGTCGGAATCTGGTGGTTGGGTTTTAGTCAGATTTCCTACAGGTTATTACCAAATTTCAGAAATTCAAAAAAAATTAATCCACAAGCGTTCTTTTCAGGTTTCAGAGAATTAAAACGAATTTTTAAAGAACTAAAACAATATCCCGTTTTAAGAGGATATTTAGGTGCTTTTTTTGTGTACAGTATGGCAGTACAAACCGTTATGATCATTGCTGCTTATTTTGGAGAGAAAGAAGTGCAGTGGAAAAACGATGATCAACGACAAATGGGGTTGATAGTAAGTATTCTACTTATTCAGCTTATTGCAGTTGTAGGTGCGATTCTTACATCAAAATTATCAAAACGGATCGGCAATATAAATGCTTTAATTGTTATAAATACCGCTTGGATATTTATATGCATTTGTGCTTATTTTGTGGTAAAGCCTACCAGTTTTTATATCGTAGCAGCAATGGTTGGTCTGGTAATGGGAGGTATTCAGTCACTTTCAAGATCAACTTATTCTAAATTATTACCCGAAACAACAGATACCACATCATTTTTTAGTTTTTATGATGTTACTGAAAAAATAGGAATCGTAATAGGAATGCTTATTTACGGAGTAATAGCTCAGATAACAGGCAAAATGCAAAACGCTATTTTATTTTTAGTAGTATTTTTTGCCATAGGTATTGTTTTGTTGATAAGAACGTCAAAAAAGGAAGTTGTTAGTTAAAATGAATAATATTTTTACAAATACTTTCATATGTAAAAAAAATAATTTTATATTTGGATAAATTTAACATTCTTACGAAATCTTATGAGAAAATTAAAATATATTTTGGCATCGGTAGTTTTGGCATCGGCATTCGCATCTTGTGAAACAGAGCCTATTGATGAAAAAGTAAAGGATGATAGTTTACCAGGGAAACCAATATTTAGTTTTGATTTAAACGCTAAAGAAACCGTTGTAACAGATAAAGTCACTGTAGGTTTTAATGGAATTGGCCTTACTATAAACGCACGTTTATCTCTTGTTAATCAAGAAAATGTTTCCAATCCCGAATTACGCTATAAAGCTGCTAATCTAATTATTCAGTATTCCGCTTTAGAAGTTGCAAATTATCCTACCGCTTTAAGTATCGATAATCCAAGTAATTATTTAAGCAGTGCAACATTAAATGTGCAGGAAATGGTACCAAATGAAGAGCAAGAAGGTGAATTTAACAGAGTTTGGGTGCAGTATTCTACACTCAATGCCGAAGAAAACCAGAATGCAGGTTATAGCAACATAACGCATGTAAATGGTACTGCCAGATATATGAATGGAAATTTTGATTTTCTTTTGACTCCTAGTGAAATTGAAGATGAAGAAATTGATCTGGTTTTAGAACCACAAAGAATTACAAAAGGTAATTATAATTATTTACCATACTAATATATTAAACGTCTTGTAACTGCAAGACGTTTTTTATTGGCATAAATATTGAAACATTAAGTACGTTATAGTAATACATACGAAAAGAATGTTTTAAAATGTTATTTATCTCTTTATAATGACATTTTGACTTATAAAATATTTATGGCACAAGAAAAAATTATATCATTAGACAATTTGTCACTTCAAGATTTAGATTCAAATGCAGAATTTATTCCGTTGTTTTCGCAGGAAGACGAAGAGGCAATGAACAAAGAAGAAATCCCTACAGAACTTAGCATATTACCTTTACGCAATATGGTTTTGTTTCCGGGTGTTGTAATTCCTATTACGGCAGGTCGCGACAAATCAATCAAATTGATCAACGAAGCTTTAGAAGGCAATAAAACGATCGGAGTTGTTGCACAGCTTAACGAAGAAGTTGAAGTTCCCGGTGGGAATGATGTGTACAGATTTGGTACCGTTGCTAAAATCTTAAAAACACTTAAGTTGCCCGATGGTAACATTACCGTAATCTTACAAGGAAAAAAGCGTTTTGCTATTGATGAAATCATTCAGGAAGATCCATATTTAAAGGCAAAAGTTGTTGAAGCAGAAGATGGAAAGCCCGATTTAAAAGATTTAGAGTTTAAAACCATCATTGAAACAATTAAAGAAACAGCGCAGGAAATTGTTCGCGAAAATCCGAATATTCCTTCAGAAGCTGCTTTTGCACTTAAAAATATCGAAAGCGATTCGTTTTTGGTAAACTTTGTTGCATCGAATTTGAATCTTGATGTTGCAGATAAACAAGCACTTTTAGAGAAGAACGATTTAAAAGAACGTGCGTTGGAAACCCTTCGTAGAATGAATACCGAACTGCAGAAACTGAACCTGAAAAACGATATTCAGACCAAAGTCCGTATCGATTTAGATCAGCAACAAAAAGAATATTTCCTGCATCAGCAAATCAAAACCATTCAGGAAGAATTAGGCGGCGTTTCGCATGAGCAGGAATTCGAAGAAATGCGTACAAAAGCGAAATCTAAAAAGTGGGATACTAAAATACAGGAACATTTTGATAAGGAATTAAGTAAAATGCAGCGGATGAATCCGCAGGTTGCAGAATTTTCTATTCAAAGAAATTACCTGGAACTTTTGTTGGAATTACCTTGGAATGAATACACCAAAGACAAATTCGATCTTAAAAATGCCAAAAAGATTTTAGATAAAGATCATTACGGGTTGGAAGACGTTAAACGCCGTGTAATTGAACACATGGCAGTTTTAAAACTTCGAAACGATATGAAATCGCCAATTTTGTGCTTGTATGGTCCACCGGGTGTCGGTAAAACATCTATCGGAAAATCCGTTGCAAAAGCATTGGGTCGCGAATATGTGCGTATTTCATTGGGCGGATTGCGTGACGAAGCCGAAATTCGCGGACACCGTAAAACCTATATCGGTGCTATGCCCGGACGTATCATTCAATCGATCAAAAAGGCAAAAACATCAAATCCGGTGTTTGTTTTAGATGAAATCGATAAACTTTCAAGCAGTAATCAGGGCGATCCGTCAAGTGCAATGTTAGAAGTTCTGGATCCGGAGCAAAACAAAGAATTCTATGATAATTTCGTTGAATTAGGTTTCGATCTTTCAAAAGTAATGTTCATAGCAACATCAAACAGCTTAAATACCATTCAACCTGCGTTGTTGGATCGTATGGAAGTTATTGAAATGAATGGTTATACCATTGAAGAAAAAACCGAGATTTTAAGACAGCATTTGTTGCCAAAACAGTTAAGGGAACATGGATTAGATGCAAAAGTAATCAGTATTCCTAAAAAGGTAATGGAATTTATCGTAACCAAATACACGCGTGAATCGGGTGTTCGCAGGTTGGATAAAGAAGTTGCAACCATTGTGCGAAACATTGCAAAATCTATTGTATTGGAAGAAGATTTTAACGAAAAACTGACGGAAGAAGACATTGTTAAAATTTTAGGTGCGCCTAAATATGACTATGATAAATATGAAAGTAACGATGTTGCCGGCGTTGTTACAGGTCTGGCTTGGACACGTGTTGGCGGAGATATTCTTTTTATAGAATCGATACTTTCTGAAGGAAAAGGAACGCTTACAATGACCGGAAATCTGGGTAATGTAATGAAAGAATCGGCAACGATTGCGTTGGAATACATTAAAGCGAACAGTAATTTGTTTGGAATTGATACTAAAGTGTTCGATAAATACAAAATTCACGTTCACGTACCCGAAGGTGCAACTCCAAAAGATGGTCCGTCTGCAGGTATTGCCATGTTAACCTCAATGGTTTCGAGTTTTACTCAACGTAAAATCAAGAAAAATGTAGCAATGACAGGTGAAATTACCTTACGTGGAAAAGTGCTTCCGGTTGGTGGTATCAAAGAAAAAATATTGGCTGCAAAACGCGCGAACATCAAGGAAATTATTTTGTGCAAAGAAAACAAACGCGACATAGATCAGATTAAACTGGAATATCTTACAGGTTTAACTTTTCATTACGTTGATAAAATGACCGAGGTTATTGACTTGGCGTTGACAAACCAAACTGTTAAAAACGCAAAGGAGCTTACTATTAAAGAAGCTTAATTAAAATATAAATTGATTACAAAAGCTAGTACAGAAATGTATTAGCTTTTTTTGTTATATTAGAAATAAAATTTCCACACGAAAACATACCAATTTTTTTATTCTGTCGTTATAAAGTTATATATTCGTTTTCATGTAATTCAACTAAACATGCGTAAACTATTAACCTTAGTTTCTTTAATAACACTAACAACCGCAACTGCTCAGGTAGGTGGCAAAGATGCTTATCAGTTTTTACAAATGCCAACATCGCCCAAACAAGCTGCATTAGGTGGCAGTAACGTAACGATAACGGGTAACGAAGTAAATCAGGTATTATACAATCCGGCATCGTTAAACGATGAAATGAACAACATGCTGTCGGTAAATTTTGGTAGATATTACGGGGATACAAGCTTGGGATCGGCAGCTTATGCACACAAATTTAAAAACGGACGTAACTTTCATGTAGGCGTAACATTTTTAAACTACGGATCTATGGATGGTTACGATGAAAATGGTACAGCAACCGGATCTTTTTCGGGTAACGATATCGCGGTTTCTGTAGGTTATGCGCATCCTTTTCAAGATACCAATTTTTCTGTAGGGGCAAACATTAAAGCTATTTCATCAACTTTAGAAAGTTATAATTCGTTTGCTGTAGCAGCAGATATTGGTGGTTTGTACAACGATAAAGAAACGGGTTGGGCAGCAGGTTTAACAGTCAAAAATTTAGGCGGACAACTGTCAAGCTACGAAGATACGCGTGAAAGTTTACCGTTCGAAGTCGTTTTAGGTTTCAGTAAATTGTTGGAAAATGTACCGATTCGCTGGCATTTTACGTTGGATAATTTACAGAAATGGGATATTTCTTTCTCGAACCCCAACCGTTCGCAGGTCGATTTAGAAAATAACGTAACCGAAGAAAAAGTTGGTTTTGGTAACAATCTTATGCGACACGTAGTGGTTGGTATCGAACTGTTTCCCGAAAAAAACTTCAACATTCGTTTAGGGTATAACTTTAAAAACGGCGAAGAAATGAAGTTGGTAGAACAACGCAGTTTTGCAGGTTTTACCGCAGGCTTTGGCTTACAAGTAAAACGTTTTAGAATTGAATACGCATACAACCGCTTTACATTGGCAGGAAACACTAATTTGTTTGGCTTATCGGTTAAACTGTAATATTTTTGCAGATAAAATACATCATTGTCTTGAAAAAAATAACCATAGCTATTGATGGTCATTCATCAACAGGAAAAAGCACGCTGGCAAAACAGTTGGCTAAAGCGTTAAATTATATTTATATCGATACCGGTGCCATGTACCGTGCCGTAACCTTGTTTGCCATGCAGCAAGGTTTTATTTCTTCTGATTCTTTTGATGTTGACAAATTGGTAAAAAATTTGAATCATGTTTTTTTATCGTTTAAGTTCAATGAAGATCTGGGTTTTGCTGAAATTTATCTGAACGATGAAAATGTAGAGGATAAAATAAGATCGATTGAAGTGTCGAACTTTGTAAGTAAAATTGCCGAAGTTTCTGCAATTAGAACAAAATTGGTTCAGCAGCAAAAAAAATATGGAATCGATAAAGGTGTGGTAATGGATGGCAGAGATATTGGAACCGTTGTTTTTCCTGATGCTGAATTAAAAATTTTCATGACGGCTTCGGCTGAAATCAGAGCAGAACGTCGATTTTTAGAAATGCAGGAAAAAACGCCTAATATTACTTTTGATGAGGTTCTGAAAAATGTAGTAGAACGTGACAAAATTGATTCCACTCGAGAAGATTCTCCTTTAATTGTGGCAGAAAATGCAGTAATGATCGATAATTCAAACCTGAACAAAGAGCAACAGTTCCATTTGATTTTAGATTTGGCAAGCAAGGCAATAAATAGCATTTAATCGCCTTTTGAATTAGATTAAAAAATACTATTTTCATTCAATACGATAAAAATGGGCATAAAATCGAAACTAATCGCCATGAATTTCCTACAGTTTTTTGTTTGGGGTGCATGGTTAATAACAATTGGTAATTATTGGTTTGGTGATAAACAGTGGGATGGAACCCAATTCGGAGCCGTTTTTGGAACCATGGGTATTGCATCTATTTTTGTACCTACACTTACCGGAATTATTGCCGATCGTTGGATAAATGCCGAACGTTTGTATGGTTTGCTTCATATTTTGTACGGTTTGGTGTTATTTTATTTACCTCAGGTAGATAATCCTTCTTCGTTTTTTTATGTGATGCTTTTGGCAATGTGCTTTTACATGCCAACTATTGCGCTGAACAATTCCATATCGTACACTATTTTAAAAAATAAAGGTTTTGATATTATAAAAGATTTTCCACCGGTGCGTGTTTGGGGCACGGTCGGTTTTATTGCAGCCATGTGGCTTGTAAACCTAACGGGAAACAAAGCAACCGCAGGTCAGTTCTATATTGCCGGAGTTTCTGCAGTATTGTTGGGCTTGTATGCCTTCACATTACCTAAATGTCCGCCACAACGATTAATCGATAAAAATGCACCGTTAACAGAACAGTTGGGGTTGAATGGCTTTAAGTTGTTCGGAAATTACAAAATGGCATTGTTCTTTATATTTTCAATGTTTTTAGGTGGCGCATTACAGTTAACCAATGCCTATGGCGATGTTTTTATAGATGAATTCAAGCATTTTCCACAGTATGCAGATTCGTTTGTAGTGAAATATTCCACCATAATCATGTCGGTTTCCCAGATATCTGAAACGTTGTTTATTTTGGCAATTCCGTTTTTCTTGAAACGTTACGGAATTAAAAAAGTAATGCTTATTTCAATGCTGGCTTGGGTTTTACGATTTGCGTTGTTTGCTTACGGCGATCCTGCAACAGGTTTATGGATGATTCTTTTCTCGTGTATTGTGTACGGAATGGCGTTTGATTTCTTTAATATTTCAGGATCATTGTTTGTAGAAACCAATACAAATGCAAAAATCCGTTCATCGGCACAAGGATTGTTTATGATGATGACCAACGGTTTTGGCGCAGTTATAGGAAGCAACATTGCAGGATGGGTTATTGATAAATACTTTACAAAGTCTTTTACATCGGCTACAGATTTGGCTGCCGAATTAAACACAACAGCAGATAATTCCACTTTTTTAACTATTTTAAAAGATTCTTTTAGAGTTAATATCGCTGAAAACGGAGTTTTAAGCAATGAAGTTTTCGTGAAGGACTGGCAAGGTATCTGGCTTACATTTGCGGCTTATTCTTTTGTAGTTGCTATTTTGTTTGCGCTGTTTTTTAAGCACAAACACGACCCGAACGAAATTAAGAATATATAAAAAACGGAAACTTTAAGTTTCCGTTTTTTAGTATTAAGTAATTCGCAAATTCTGTCATTCCGACGTAGGAGGAATCTCACATCCTTAAACTTATTGAATGACTTATAAAAATAAATGTGTCAGCGTGTAAATAAGCAAACCAACCAAACCACCAACCAGCGTTCCGTTTATGCGAATGTATTGTAAATCTTTACCAACTTCCAGTTCCATTTTTTCGCTTAATTCGGTTCCGTCCCATTTTTGTACGGTGTTTGTAATGATCTTTCCAACTTCGCTACTGTTTTTCAATACCATTTTATAAACGTATTGTCGGGCATATTTATCGATATTTTTCTGCATTGTTTCATCTTCTCTAAAACTCACGATCATTTGCTGGATATTCTGTTTTATGTACTGATTAAACGTAGCATTACGATCACTCAGTTTCTCCAGCATATCTTCTTTCAGTCGCAGCCAAATGTCTTTGGTGTATTCATACAATTTTTCTTTTGTAATGAATTCTTCTTTAATTTGATCGAACTTATCATGCCAATCGTCTTTTTC
>JBEBXJ010000028.1:0-22331 GCA_040391685.1 Paenimyroides baculatum | reverse complement strand
TTAAAGTATGTAAAGCAGTCACAACTACTTTATTTGTAGTGTAGTAATGTTTCATAAGTGTATTTTTATATCTTAGGCAAAAGTATAAACTTTAACAATAATGATGTTAATTTTTATCAACTTTTTTTGTCTCGTTAAAACCAATAGCATGTGAGGAATAGTTACCAAACCAAAGAACTTAGGAGGATGTAGAGCTATATTAATAATTGTTGTATTAAGTATTAAAGCGAATCTAATTATAAAAAGCCTTTAATTTCTAAGAATAAATTGTATAGCTTAAACTTTTCTAAAACTGTAAAATATAATCACAAAGCAACTTATATAGAACATTGGTTGTGCTTTTTTTTATAATATTAAATTCTTTATATTTGCCTAATTAACATATCGAAAAAATAAGCGTTAGCTTCTATTTCTACCTTACAGGAATCTGGTAAATTCAAAAAAGAGATGTAGAATAGATGGGTAAACGCTCACGCTTCGGCGTGGGCTTGCCTATTTATATCTCTACGGCTTACCAGAGCCTCTGTAAGAATAAATAAGGTTAAGTCCCACGCTTTTTTATTTATCTAACTTTCATTTTGGGGCTGAGTGAAACAAAAATCAATTTCATTATGAAAAAATTATTATTTCTATTCTCAATCTGTTTTATTCTTTTTAGTTGTTCGTCTGATGATACTTCAGAAAACACCTCACAAAATGGTACATTAATATTCAGTTCCTACTATGTAGATAAATTATCTACAGGAGAAGACCACGAAATAATTCAACCTTTAGCAGTAATTCATATTTGGAATGCCGATAATACCGATTTTGATTTTGAGAAGTCAAAAGATGACTTATTAAGAGGGTATATTTATGATAAAATTCAAAATAAATCACTAAAAGCGAATTACTCAATTTTAAACACATGGACTATGACAAATGAGTTAAAAGCTGGTAAATATGTTATCTATGTAAATTATGGAGAAAAAACAAATGGTAAAGCTACTTTTGCTCATAGCTACACTTCTTTTGAAATAAAAAAGAATGAAGCAACGATCTTAAAGAAATATTTAAAAAAAGGAGGAGATTACCCAGCGTTTAGATATCACAAATGGTAATTTAATGCCAGCTTAAATTGCATCATTAATTAAAGCTTATAATTAATTTGAAATTATAAAAAAGAAGCTAGTCATTAATTTTTGTCTAGCTTTTTTTAAAGCTTTACGGGAAACCGTAAAATATTTTTTTAAATAACTTATAAATTTGATATTTTAAAAAAACTTACACATAAACTTTATATAACAATTTAACATAAATTAAAATAACTAATTACTTATGAAAAAATATTTACTACTAATTATTCCTTTGTTCATTTCATGTAGCAAGAAAGACTTTTATAATGAAAAGCAATATTTTGTTATGGAAAAAGATAGCGCGAAAATTTATACGACTTTCATTAATGATACTGTACTAGTAATCAACCATTCTAATTTTAAAGATTGCGGTTGGAATTTTATTAATTTTAATAAAAGTAAAAATGGTTTATACACTACTAATGATTTAAAAACCGATACTGTTTGGTTAAAGTCAAATAATGATGGATTTGTAATGAGTTCTGAAGAAGGTGTTTTTAATTTTAATCCTTATGAAGTTTCAAAAGATAGTGTTGAAATATTGAAGAAACGTATTGAAATTGCTCAAGGATTCTTTGACAAAAAAATAAGTTTTATCTGTGAATATTCATTTAAACAAATTAGTAAATTTTATGATTTAACGATTTCAGAAGTTAAATTCAATTTAAAGAACCCAGAATCCTTAAACGTTTTAGATATTTATATTTCTGATTATTCTACATTTAATGATAAAGATAAATATAGCAAAACAGACATAGCAAAAGTAAGAGTTTCGTTTGAAGCTAAAAATGGATTAGGAAATGTGACAGAGGGTAGTTATTATGTTTTTTTTATACCTAAAGAAACGAATAAAAATCAATTTGATATAGTTTTATCAGAATCAATAATTTTGTCTTCAGAGAAAATTAAATCAAGTAATTTTATTAATTATGAGTAAAAAAAGCTCTTAAAGAAATTTTATCAAATAAATCTATTAATTATCTATTTTTAAAACAGAGAACGATTGGTAAACTAAATCCTTTTATAAATTAATAAAAATGAAAAAACTACTACTACTTTTTAGCCTAATGGCTATTACTACCATTAATGCACAAAAAGCTAATTACAGGGCATTTCCCACAGAACTACGTACAGAAAATAATGTTTTTGATGTATCAGGTAAAAACGCATCTGAATTGTACCAATTAACTAAAAGTTGGATAGCTAGAGAATACACTAATCCAAAAGGAGTAATGAAGCTAGATGATGAAAACAAATCCATCAAAATAAATTATCATTTTGATATTACATCTCCTAGCAAAGTAAAAGTAAAATATAATTTGCTACTTGATTTTAAAGATGATAAAGTACGAGTTACATTTACTGATATTGGAGATACTTATGGCACAAAATACAGTAAATTCTTTGATGAATACGGAAGTCCTAAAAAATCAAAATCTGTGCAAAAATCAATAAATACTTTAGAGAGTTATGTTTCTAAGTTTGTAGATGATTATGTTGCTTATCTACAAAAAGGTGCGGATTGGTAAAAGAACAATAAAATTAAACATATAATAAGAGAGCTTAAAGTCCTCTTTGTTGTTTAATAAAAGTAGCCTAGTTTTACACTTGTAGTCAAATTGTAGTCAAAAAACGAAATAAAAAAACCTCAACTTATTTATTATTAAACAATTGAGGTTTTATTCAGTGGAGCCGCAGGGAATCGAACCCTGGTCCAAACAGGCAATCAAAGAGCTTTCTACACGTTTAGTTTCTGTTTGGATTTTCGTCATAAAGCTTTGCCAAAAACAGCCACTTTATGCTTAATCTCTTAAGATTTCGAGTAACTTCCGAGATGCTATTTACTCTAGATTTACTTTTACGATTCCTTTTGTTAAAACGCCATAAATCAAGGCTTTTTTAAGGAATTTAGCTTTCCTATCTAATAGGACAAGGCTCAAATCTTACTATAATTCGGATTAAGCAGCTAAAGCGTAGTTATCTTCGCCGTGTAAAAAAAAGTTCATTTATGATATTTACGAGCTGTAAATGAGCGCTCGACGTGCTTACTTTTCAATTCCACCTGCTGTCAAAACCGATCAGCCCCAAAAAGTTGTACAAAATTAATAAAAAAAATCCTGTTAACCAAGCTGGAGTTATAATTTGAACCTTTTAAGTAATCAACAAAAGTGTAAGCTTACCAACGATCTATAATTACAAAATTTATATACTTTGTTTTAAATCAACCTACTCTAAATTAAAACCAATCTGTCCGTCTTCTTCAATGGTTAAACTATCTTCATCAACTATATCAACAAAATTTTGAGTGTTATCATTTTCGATTTCAGAAAAACCATCATCATAAGGCAATGATTCTAATAAATTAATCATTTTAATTTTATCGCTTGTTAACTGATTTCCTTGTGCCTTTATACCTTTTACAGAAATAAACTCTTCAAAATTAACGGTTAGCGGTTCTTTTTCGATTCCTTTTACTTTAGCGAAAATAATCTCGGCTACCGGACGATAATCTGTTGAAACAATTTCTAAACGCGAATATGGATGTTCTGAAATAAAAACATCTTCTTTATTAACAGATTCTACTAAAAAGCGCTTAACGAAATACTTGTCTTTTTCCGGATCGAAATAAATACATGAAATCGGTTTGTTTGGAATCCATTTTTCCAGCACAATTACATCATCATCAAAATGTGTGGTAAGTTCCGGAACAATTGTTTTTATTTTACCGCTTTGGGTAATAATCAGCAAGCGGTCTTCTGGTTTAAACTCACCAAGTAACTCACCTCTTCCGTCAACGTTTAAACGGTGAACCGTATCATCAAACCAAACTTTTCTTGGTCGTAAAGTAGATATTCCTTTTTCCTTTAATTCTATTTTTTTGATTGGATATTTTGTTACCGTATTTCCTTTTGATACACGACCTTTTATGAGCAAATCGGCAAAATCTAAGTCGAATTTCAGCTTTTTAACATTGGTTAACTGTCGTAGTAAAATAGTAACAACTTCAGCTTCTCCATTTGGATTGCTTGAAAAATATAACACTTGAGAACCTGGTTTTTCCTGCGTTAAATCGTACACCTTATCGCGTGTAATACCCGAAACGTTGAAACGTTTTACATATGATGCGCCTGCTTTTCCGTCACGATAAATCATGTTGTAAATAGTGCGTTTATCGTTTTTATTGAAAACCGCTGCATGAATAATATCCTTTCCTACGAATTTCTTTTCTTCAATTTTTGACACAATCATGCTACCATCACGCAAGAACACAATTACATCGTCAATATCCGAACAATCTGCAATGTATTCATCTTTACGTAAAGCCGTACCAATAAAGCCTTCTTCTTTATTTACATACAGCTTTTGGTTGCGTAGAACTACTTTTGTAGCTTCGATATTATCAAAACTGCGCAATTCGGTTTTACGTTCACGACCTTTGCCGTATTTCTCTTTTAAAGTAGTGAAAAATGCAATGGTAAAATCGATAATATGTTCGATATTATATTTTACTTTTTCGATATCGCCTTCTAATGCATCCAGCTTTTCCTGTGCCTTATCCAAATCAAAACGAGAAATTCTTTTAATTCTGATTTCGGTTAACCGTAAAATATCATCGGTAGTTACAGCACGTTTAAGATGTTGGGTAAAGGGTTTTAAGCCTTCATCAATGGCAGATATTACACCTTCCCAAGTTTCTTCTTCCTCAATTCTACGGTAGATTCTGTTTTCGATAAAAATACGTTCTAACGACGAAAAATGCCATTGCTCTTCCAGTTCGCCTAGTTCAATAATCAATTCCTGACGTAGCAGATCAACCGTTCTGTTAGTAGATTGTTTAAGCATGTCTGAAACCCCTGTAAACAACGGACTATTATTTTGGATGACACAACCAAGCGGTGCAATGGAAATTTCACAACTTGTAAATGCATACAAGGCATCAATGGTTTTATCTGGTGAAACACCCGGTGGCAAATGAATTAAAATTTCTACTTCAGACGAGGTATTGTCTTCTACCTTTTTAATTTTTATCTTACCTTTTTCGTTAGCTTTTAAGACACTATCTATTAAAGTAGTTGTTGTAGTTGAAAAAGGTATTTCTTTGACTACCAAAGTGTTTTTATCTAATTGAGAAATACGCGCACGTATGCGCACACGTCCACCGCGAGCACCATCGTTATAATTAGATATATCTGCAATACCGGCGGTTACAAAATCGGGATAAATTGTAAAAGGTTTGCCCTTTAATATTTTTATGGATGCATCAATTAACTCTATAAAGTTATGCGGAAGAATTTTGGTTGATAAACCAACGGCAATTCCTTCTCCACCCTGTGCTAATAATATTGGAAATTTAGCTGGTAAATTGATAGGCTCGTTCCGTCTGCCATCGTACGAAAGCTGCCAAGGGGTTATTTTAGGTGAATACAATACATCTAAGGCAAATTTACTTAGACGTGCTTCGATATAACGTGAAGCAGCTGCATCGTCACCTGTTAAAATATTTCCCCAGTTTCCCTGAGTATCAATAAGCAGATCTTTCTGACCAATTTGAACCATAGCATCACCAATGCTGGCATCACCGTGTGGGTGATACTGCATGGTATGACCTACAATATTGGCAACTTTGTTGTAACGTCCGTCATCTAACTCTCTCATAGAGTGCATGATTCGGCGTTGTACGGGTTTAAAACCGTCTTCAATTGCAGGTACAGCGCGTTCTAGAATTACGTAAGAAGCATATTCTAAAAACCAGTCTTCGTACATACCCGAAACCTTTTTAATGGTTTCTGCCTCAGTGCTTTCTAAACTGTTATGATCCAACTCTGGTTCGTAATTGTTTAATTCAGAATCTTCGTTATATTCTTCGTTATTCATTTGAATAATTATGTTTTATCAATCTTCTTTTTGGTAACCTTCGTAATAATAAGACTGCTCTATTCCTTTGAAAATAATTTCGCGGTTATCTATATCATTAGTTAAATTTTGAGCAAGCAAATTTCTTAATTCTAAATCATTAATCGGACTTCGTTCCATTGCCTGCAAATAAAGCGTTTTATCAACAAATTGCCAATTAACTACTTTGTTTAACCGATGTTTTAAAATTAAATCAAGCCAAATACGCATGGTTCGTCCGTTGCCTTCCATAAAGGGATGCGCAATATTCATTTCTACATATTTTGCAACGATTTCTTCAAAAGTATTTTCGGGCATTGTTTCTATTTTTACAAGAATTTCGTTAAGATACAACGCCGTAGCAAAGCGAAATCCGCCTTTTGAAATATTCAACGTACGGATTTTTCCTGCAAAATCGAAAAGATTATCAAAAAGATATTTGTGAATTTGCTGTAAACCTTTGGTAGTACCAATTTCTATTTCATTAATAAATCCGCTATCAAATAAACGATACGCATTTTCTAAACTTTTTTTATCAATGTTTTTCATTTCTAAATAATTGGCTTTATTTTACTCCACTTTATCTAATTCAACTTTTAAATTATCAATGATAAACTCTTGTCTATCAGGTGTATTTTTACCCATATAAAACTCCAATAGTTTTTCTATAGACGATGATTTATCTAACATTACCGGTTCTAAACGTATATCCTGACCGATAAAATTCTTGAATTCATCGGGTGATATTTCTCCCAAACCTTTAAATCGAGTAATTTCAGGTTTTGGTTTTAGTTCTTCAATGGCACCAATTCGTTCTTGTTCAGAATAACAATATATTGTTTTTTTCTTATTACGAACACGGAACAAAGGTGTTTGTAAAATGTATAAATGTCCTTCTTTAATCAATTCCGGAAAAAACTGTAGAAAGAAAGTTATCATTAACAACCGAATGTGCATACCGTCCACATCGGCATCTGTTGCTAAAACAATGTTATTGTAACGTAAATCTTCATAATCTTCTTCAATGTTCAACGCTGCCTGCAACAAATTGAATTCCTCGTTTTCATACACAATTTTTTTAGACATTCCGTAGGTATTCAAAGGTTTACCACGTAAACTAAAAACGGCTTGTGTATTTACATCGCGTGATTTTGTGATGGATCCCGACGCCGAATTTCCCTCTGTAATAAACAAGGTACTTTCTAAACTTCGCGGGTTTTTAGCATCGGTTAAGTGTACACGGCAATCGCGTAGTTTTTTGTTGTGTAGCGATGCTTTTTTGGCACGATCTTTTGCCAGTTTACGAATGCCCGAAAGTTCTTTACGCTCACGCTCTGCCTGAAGGATTTTGCGCAACAATGCATCTGCTGTTTCAGGATTTTTATGTAGAAAGTTATCAAGATTTGTTTTGATAAAATCGTTTACAAAGGTTCTAACGGTTGACAAATCGGGTCCCATATCGGTTGATCCCAGTTTTGTTTTGGTCTGCGATTCGAACACGGGTTCTTCAACTTTTAACGAAATAGCCGATACAATTGACTTACGAACATCGGATGCTTCAAAATTTTTATTGTAAAATTCTTTTATTGTTCGAACTATGGCTTCTTTAAAAGCGGTTAAATGTGTTCCGCCTTGTGTGGTATTCTGTCCGTTAACAAACGAATAATACTCTTCTGAGTATTGTGTTTTACTGTGTGTTAAGGCAATTTCGATATCGTTTCCGGTTAAATGAATAATCGGATAGATCATATCGTCATCGGCAATGGTTTCCTGTAACAAATCTTTTAATCCGTTTTCGGAAACAAACTTTTCGCCATTGTAAATAATGGTGAGCCCCTTGTTCAGGTAACAATAATTTTTAAGCATGCGAACGATATAATCGTTCCTGAATTTGTAGTTTTTAAAGATGGTATCATCGGCAGTAAAAGTCACTTTTGTACCTTTACGTTTGGTTGTTTCTACCAATTCTTCTTCTAAAACCAGATTACCAGCACTGAATTCGGCAGCTTTTTGTTGATTATCACGAACCGATTCTACCCTAAAAAAAGACGACAATGCATTGACAGCCTTTGTACCAACTCCGTTTAGTCCGACAGATTTTTTAAAGGCTTTAGAATCGTATTTTCCCCCGGTATTCATTCTGGAAACTACTTCAACCACTTTTCCTAATGGAATTCCACGACCGTAATCGCGTACCGAAACCGTGCGGTCTTTAATAGTAACCTCAATGGTTTTGCCGGCGCCCATAACAAACTCATCAATACAGTTATCAAGCACCTCTTTTATCAGGATATATATACCGTCATCGGGCGATGAACCGTCGCCTAATTTACCAATATACATCCCCGGGCGTGTACGAATATGTTCTTTCCAATCTAGTGACCGGATGTTATCTTCAGTATACTGAGATTCTTGTAGCATAAAATGTAGTGAATTTCTGTAAAAATACAGAAATTATTGCAGATTTAAAAGTATTTACTTTCCTGTAGAAGCTAATTTTTCATTAATTTCTTCATCTGTTTTTGCAAACTTGACCTCTTCTTCCTTAAATATTACGCGAACCGTGTAGTTGTTGGGCTGAATGGGTTTTCCGTACATTTCGGAATAATTTTTGGTAAAAACCGCTCCGAAATATAGAATAATTGCCGAATAATATACCCACACTAAAATTACTAAGACAGATCCTGCTGCGCCATATAAATTCAACTGTGCCGAATTTCCTAAATACAACCCAATAGCCCATTTGCCTATCATAAACAAAACGGCGGTAAAAGACGATCCTACCAACGTTTCCTTCCACCCTAGTTTTCCATCGGGAAGGGTTTTGAAAATAAATCCAAAAATTATGGTGATGATTACAGCTACAACTCCGGTGTTGATCCACGAAGCGATAAGAACCGTATCGTTGTGAAACAGATTACTTAACTGATCGTATAAATAATCGATTACAGAATTGATCATTAAACTTACCAACAGAATAAACCCTAATGCACCAATCATTGAAAAAGACAGTAAACGATTGACTACAAAGCGCATGATTCCTTTTTTTGGTTTGGGTTTAAGTTCCCAAATAAAATTGATGGAACTTTGAATTTCTGCAAAGATACCCGATGCCGAAAACAAAAGTGTAACAGCACCTACAATCGCAGCAATATTTAAATTACTAGATAACTTTATATTTTTTATGGCTTCCTGTATTTGAAATGCCGCTTTTTGACCTACAAGATTTTCAATTTGTAAGAAAAACTCACCGCGCACCGCTTCTTCACCAAAGAAATAGCCGGCAGAAGTTATAATTAAAATTGCTAACGGCGGTATAGAAAATATGGTATAGTAAGATAATGACGCACTGAATTTCATACAGTTATCATTTAAAAATTCACTTACAGAAACCTTGAACAAATTAAATATCCCTTTGAATTTTTCTTTTATCATAGCATTTTTTGTTGAGATAAATTATATTGACTGTTACTAAACTTTATACCAAGATATGTTTGGCTCGTCGTTTCGAGTAGCGTAACGAAGTGAAGCGTATCGAGAAGTCTTTGAATTATAAGTTCTCGACAAGCTCGAACTGACGAAAATTTTAACTATATTCTCGTTTGGTATAAACTTGGTGATAATCATTTAAATTATTTTAAAAGTATCAATTTTAACATAAAGACGTAAGATTTTTACCCGTAAAAATCTTAGGAAAACTATGTTTCCCGTTCTAAATATCAGAAATATAAAATTAAATAAACGGAACTACCTTATAGGGATTAAAAGCATTTATTCCGTCGATTATTTTTCCGCGATCGTAGCAGTCATACCATTTTTTTGTATTAAAATCAAAAAACGATAAAACGTTTGAATATATGTTATTCAGTTTCCAATTAACTACGTATAATCCCGACTCTTCCGGTTGGCACTGCGGGTATTGTTTCCATTGAACTAGTCTCATAATATATCTTTTTATAATTAAAAATAATAACTTAATGTTACCTTATGATTAGGTATTTAATAATTATAAGTGATTTTTATTATGCATTATTGGGATATACAATATAGGAACTTTTTAAGTAACATCAAAAGTTTATATTACAAAAAAACACTCTGTTGAGTGTTTTTTAAAGTGTAATGAAAGTTATTATTGTTGTTATTTTCTATAATGATAAAAAATACCTTTATCCCAAAGAGTAAACAAACAGGCTTTTAAATCGGCAGATTTTAAAACGTTGTTTGCCCACGTATTACAAGAATAGAATAAACTGTATTTGCCTTTTGCTTCGTAAAAAACATCGTTTAGCCCATAATTTTGATCGGTTTCAACAAGTAATAGCTTATTGTTTTCCATATTAAACCTATTCAATATATATTTACAAAGCTGTTGGTATTGTTCTTTATTAAGCTTAATTTCAATACAATCATCGCCTGTTGTAATTTTATCATGATAAGTTACATGCATTGCCGATTCGCTTAAAGCAAATGTGGCTTTAAAGGCAACCGATGCTTTTAAATCTTTCCATTCGGGTGTTTGCAGGTAAAAGCCTTTGTCGCCCCAGCCAAAACCAACCCATTGCGCAGATGTACGTTTACCCGGTGTTAATTGCGGGTTTAAATAAGTACGCCAATCATATACTTCGTTAAAATAAGGTACAACGATATCGGTATGTACACCGTTAGTTACAATATAGATTGATAAGTTTTGATCTTTATGATGTGATTGATCTTTGTTAACGGGAATGTAGGCTGCACCTGTTGCAATTAGCAAATAAATAACCAAAAAACCTACGGCTAAAAATAAATATCCCACAATTTTTTTTAATATTTTCAATTGTAATAGTGTTTAAAAAACACAATTTACAAATAATTTATTTACAACCTTGTATTTATTTTAGTGCGATATATTCCTGCTTAATTTTTATAAAAGATTTATTTGTTTGGATTAATTGGTTTATGAAATAGTCTTGTAGCGCTATATAATCGGTATAAACCAAATGCTTTGCCCAAGAGTCGTTTTCTTGAAGCTCGTGGATTTTTTTTAAAACTTTAGCGGTATCGGCAGCCGATCTTAAAACAATATCA
Organism: Paenimyroides baculatum; assembly: GCA_040391685.1. Classification (GTDB taxonomy): domain Bacteria; phylum Bacteroidota; class Bacteroidia; order Flavobacteriales; family Flavobacteriaceae; genus Flavobacterium; species Flavobacterium baculatum_A. The sequence continues at coordinate 11,256 of JBEBXJ010000028.1, read as the reverse complement.
GAATGTAAAGCATTGCTTTTATGATTATATGAATAACTATTTTCGCCTACTTTTTCAATATAGTATAAAGGCAATCCTTCTTCGTTATTGTAAAAATGCTGCCAACCACAAAAACCCCAATAATTGGTTTGTTGTTTATGGTCGATGTTCTCTAAACGCCAACGACAGTTTCCTACCCTGCCCCAATGGTTTGAATATCTGTAAACTCCTTCGCTTGTAAAAAAATACCGGCTACCGTGTTTGCTGATGTAGTGAGGTTTTACAAAACCAACTGGCTGTTCAGATTTTTTAAAAACAGCAAAAGTATTTTTATGAAAATTGAAACGGTTGTACATTATTAAAATTTAATTCGATAATCAATACCAATAACATGTTCATAATCAAAACCATTACCTGTGGTTCTAAAACTATAAACAGATGGATTGTAACGCAAACCTACAAACATTACTGAAGTTAATTGATAATTAAACAAGGTTGAAAAACCTAATGTTCGGTAATTTACATCATAATTTCTCTTATTATCATCGCTGGTAAATGTTTTTATAGGAGAATTATAATCATAAGGCTTTTTATAATCGTAATCAGTGTAAACGAAAGAGATACCGTAACTTGCTTCAAAACGTTTCCATCGATGTCCTTTTCTTAAAGACATATCATATTTAAATGCTTTTATATCGTAAGAAGACCACCACATAATATCAAATACATTTCCTCTTAATGATGTTTCTAACCCTACAAATCGATCGTTTTTATAATAATAATCAAACCCTAAACCAAAACCTGCGCCTCCAACAGTATTGCTAAATGAGTCAACATTTCCGTTTTTATTAGATAAACCTATCAAGAATAAAGTAGGTGGTTGAATGTTAAATCTAAATGTACCTTCTGTAGGATTAAATTTTTCAAACTCTCGTTTTGCTTTTATTTCTTTCTTGGCAGCAACAGCTTCAAAATGTTTGTTAATGTGGGCTCTAATTTCAAGTTGCTTAACGGTATCGGTTATATTGCGTTTGGCAATGTATCTGTCGGCTTTATATTCCTGAATTTCCAAACCGTCTTTATTGTTAATAAATATGTTTTTTCTGTATTGGTAGCGTTTATGATTCATTAGATCTACCCAATACCCTGCACCAAAAAACGGTGATGTTACCAGATTTCCCAGATAAAAAAGCGGACCTGTTTTTGATGGAACAATCGTATCAAATTGCTTATTTTCTGATTGATAAGATATTGTTACAGGTTTTTTACTGCGTAACAATTCAATTTTTGTCGGAAGCGAATAAACCGAATCGTTTACTGTTACCTGAGCTTCCTGTGCATTTGAAAACACGTTTATGATTTGTGTTTTAGTACGAAATACTGTATTACAAGATGTTAAACCAACAGTTAAAAGTAATATAAAAATTTTAAAAAGTGTTTTCAATTTATTGTGTTTTATTTGAATGTTTTATAAATGTGATATGTATGCTAGTTGTTAAAATTTCAATCGGTAATCAATGCTTATAACATGTTCATAATCAAAACCTCTACCACGACTTCTAAAACTATAGATTGAAGGATTGTAACGAAGACCAATAAACATTATTGATGATATTTGATAATTAACCAAGGTAGAAAAACCAATTGTTTTATAATTACTCTTAAATCCTTCACGATCGTCATCGTCATTCGTCATTAATGGTTTTATTATATTTTTTTCACGTGGAAGTTTATATTCATAATCGGTATAGGTAAACGATACACCATAGCTATATTCAAAACGATTAATTTTTTGTGCTTTTCTTAAAGAAAGATCTAATTTATGAGCAAGAATATCATGGTCAGACCAATAAAAAGAATCAAACTGATTTGATCTGTTTGATAATTCAAACGAAACAAATTTATTTTCTTTATAAAAATAATCACCTCCAAATCCAAAACCTATACCACCAACAAAGTTGTTAAATTGCTCCACATTTGAATTTTTTGATGAAAATCCAATCAACGATAAAGTAGGTGGAGCGATAAAGATTCTAAATTTCCCAACAGCAGGATTGTATAATTTGAATTCTTTTTCTTGCTTTTTTAATAATTTTCTTTGATCACTAAAATAATTCTTTTTAAAAACAGAATGTATATACTCTATTTTTTCTGAATCTGTTATATTTTTTCTTATAACATATTCTTCCGCTCTGTTTTCATATATTTTAGCATTGATATTATCGTTAAAAAATATACTGCCTGGATAACTAAAACGCTTTTTGTTAGTTAGATCTACCAAATATCCAACTCCAAAAAAATAAGTAGTGGAAAGATTCACTGATTTAAAAACAGGAGATAATTTGCTGTTTACAATAGTGTCTAATTGTTTGTTTGCCGATTGATAACTTATGGTAACGGGCGTTTTGTCACGCAAAACTTTTATTTTTGCAGGCAACTGGTAAACCGAATCGTTTACTGTTATTGTAGCATTTTCGGTATTTGAAAAAACATTTATTTTTTGTTGTTTTCTATGTAGAATTGTACTGCAAGAAGTAAGTGTTAAAACCGTAAAAAGTAATAACAGTTTATAAAAGTGTTTCATGGTGTTTTTGATTTGCACCAAATGTAGAAAAAAAGTTAATAAAAAAGCCGAATTTAACATTCGGCTCTTAAAAACTGTTTAAACATTAAAGCGGAAATGCATTACATCGCCATCTTTAACAATATATTCTTTACCTTCAACACGCAGTTTTCCGGCTTCTTTAACTTTGGCTTCCGATCCGAAAATAACATAATCATTGTAAGCAATAACTTCTGCACGAATGAATCCTTTTTCAAAATCGCTGTGAATTACACCGGCTGCTTTAGGAGCCGTGTCACCTACTTTAATGGTCCATGCACGAACTTCTTTAACACCTGCCGTAAAATAAGTCTGCAAGTTTAATAATTTGTAAGCTGCACGAATCAAAACTGCCGAGCCTGGTTCTGTTAAGCCCATATCTTCCAAGAAAATCTGACGCTCTTCGTAGCTTTCCAATTCGGTAATATCAGCTTCTGCACCTACAGATAAAATAATTACTTCGGCATTTTCATCCTTAACTAATTCTTTTACTTTTTCAACATATTCGTTTCCGTTAACTGCCGCCTCTTCGTTCACATTACAAACATAAAGTACCGGTTTTGCAGTGATAAGCTGAAAATCTTCTAACAAAGCTTCTTCATCCTGATTTTGAGCAACTACTGTTCTTGCCGATTTAGCTTGTAACAAAGCTTCACGAATACGCTCTAACAAAGCAGCTTCTAGTTGTGCGTCTTTATTTCCTGTTTTAGCAGCTTTTTTTGTTTTTTCCAAACGTTTTTCTACCGTTTCCAAATCTTTCAACTGCAATTCAATATCAATCGTTTCTTTATCACGAATTGGATCTACACTACCGTCAACATGAACAATATTATCATTATCAAAACAACGCAAAACGTGAATAATAGCGTTACACTCGCGAATATTTCCTAAAAACTGGTTACCTAAACCTTCGCCTTTACTTGCACCTTTAACCAAACCTGCAATATCAACAATATCCACAGTAGCCATTTGCACGCGCTCTGGTTTAACCAATTCTTCCAATTTATTAATTCTAGGATCTGGTACATTTACAACCCCAATATTTGGTTCTATTGTACAAAAAGGAAAGTTTGCACTTTGTGCTTTTGCGTTAGACAAACAGTTGAACAAAGTTGATTTTCCTACGTTTGGTAATCCTACAATACCTGCTTTCATATAGTTGTGCTATTTTATATCGATTTTTAAAACGATGCAAATATATCGTTTTTAATTGGATTTTTCAGATTAGGATGGAGAGTTTGGTTTATGGTAATAAAAATATATATTTGAAGTAAATTAATATCTTATGAAAAAAATTGTTATTTATCAAGGAAACAAAAGACTTGATTTGAAGAAGAAAAATAGATTAAAATAAAAAAATGAACTCTAATGGAGTTCATTTTTTTTATTACAAAATATTGTTTTTATTTTTTGAATGTTGAAGTAACCAATCGTATAATTCCATGTGACGGTATAAATCTTCCACACTGCCGTGGTTTCCACCCTTTACAACCTGTAATTCAATAGGTGCCTGCTTATTGCATTTTTTTATGGCATTTACAATCTTTTGTGATTCTGACAAAGGCACTATAAAATCTTTATCGCCATGAATTACTTTTATGGGAATTTGAGCCAGATTACAGGCATCGTTAACATCGCCACCACCACAGATAGATATCGCTGCTGCAACCCTATCAGGATATTCGCCTACATATTTCATAGTGCCATAAGATCCTAAACTCATTCCTGTAACATAAATTCTATCTTCATCTATATTATAGGTTTTAATCATATAACTTACAATTTCATCAACTTTATCGGCATCCCAAGGTCCCGAAGGTAATTGCGGAGCAACCAGATAAGCAGGAATGTTCAAACCCTTTTCAACACCCTTTAATGCACCGTAACGCTTTACACGATCAATGTTTGTTCCCGATAAACTTTTACCGTGAAGAAATACAATCAAAGGCATTTTATCTGCCAACTCAGTAGGTTCATTTAACCAGAAATTATAAGTTGTTTCGTTTAAAATGGCTTTTGGTTGTGCATATATGTTTAAACTTGCTAATAAAAATAATACTTTAAAAATGGTTTTCATTTACAATTTTTAAAAGCAAATATAAGATTTTTATCCTAAACGGAACGAGGTCATTGATAGAGATCCCCCCACATATTCATCATTAAAAATACTAACATCGTCTTTATCATTCATTAAAGCTAAAGCGTAAAGCATCGGGTAATAATGATCAGGCGTAGGAATTGCCAACCTGGCAGTTTCACCCAAATTCTGGTATTCAATTAAATCTTTATGATCTTTAGACAGTATTTTCCTTTTAAATGTTTCATTTAAACTTTTAGCCCAATCAAAACCAAAACCGGGCTCAGCCATATTTTTCCAATCGATCATACGCAAATTATGAATCATGTTTCCGCTGCCAATTACCAAAACACCACGTTTACGCAAATTATACAGTTCTTTAGCTAAATTATAATGATAAACCGCAGGTTTGTTATAATCGATACTTAACTGCAAAACGGGTACGTTGGCATCAGGAAACATGTGTCTAACTACAGTCCAAGTTCCGTGATCCAATCCCCAATCGTGATCTAAACCAACATTGGTTGACGTGATAAGTTTTGCCGCTTCTTCTGCCAAAAACGGACTTCCGGGTGCAGGGTACTGGACTTCAAACAGCTCTTGCGGAAATCCACCAAAATCATGAATGGTTTTAGGCTCACTCATTGCAGTTACTAAAGTACCTGTTGTTAACCAATGCGCTGAAACTACCAATACTGCACAAGGCAGATCGATTGTTTTACCTATTTCCTGCCATTTTTGTGAGAATATATTTTGCTCAATTCCGTTCATTGGCGATCCATGACCTATAAAAAATACAGGCTGTAATTTTTCACGAACTTTAAACTGATTGGTATAATTTTTTAAGTTATTCATAATTAACTTTTATATATTACAAATTTCGGAACATTTTTCAATAATATTCTTAATTTAGATTAATTACTCAACTTAAAAACAATCTATCTTAAATGAATATATTTTTTACAATTGTTACTTTTTGTATTTCGAATTTTCTTTCTGCACAACATTTTAATAATGAGCTTATTATTTTACAAAATGGAGTATCAAAAAGTGTTTCGACTGAAAATGATGTTATTACATTAAAGAAACAACCTTTTAAAATTCAATTTTACAGCAAATTTCACCATACTAAAAAAGAAAATTTTAATGGGTTAAAAGTTACCGTTAGCAACAACCAACCTGGTTTAGTTGTTATAGAAGAAGGAACTGCTGTAAATTTAATTCCTTTTTTTGAAGAAGTTTCAATGACACCAACCGATGATGATGGCTTTTATTCGGCAATAATGATTAATGATTATTCTCATCATTATTTATTTTACGAAAGCGAAACGCATAAGAATGTTGAACTAATTTCGAAAAAAAATGAGGTAGGATTTTTTGAATGGGAGGTTAATAGATTTTATTTTGAAGAAAAAGAGTTTCCTATTCAGCAAATTAAACAAAACAAACTGACATTTATTTTCTTGAATGATTACAATTCAAATAAAATTATTGATATAGATGAACTACGAATTTTAAGGGTGAATTTTGAATAACAATTTAATTAAGGAGCCAAACGGTCTATTTGCCAATCCCCTGTTTCTAATAAAGTATAGCGAATACGATCGTGTAAACGGTTAGCGCGTCCTTGCCAAAATTCAATAGAAACCGGCTTTACCAATACCCCACCCCAGTTTTCAGGTCGGGTTACTTCTTTATTTTCCAGCTGTTGTTCTAACTCTTTCAGCTTATTGTCTAAAAAATCACGGTTTGGAATTATTTCGCTCTGTGGTGAAACAACCGTTCCGATCTGGCTTCCTTTTGGTCGGGAATGGAAATACCCTTCCGAATAAGCTTCGGTCTGTTTTTCTGCAATTCCTTTTATAATGACTTGACGTTCTACCGAATGCCAGAAAAACGACAAACATACGTGAGGATTTTGCAGCAACGCTTTCCCTTTTTCAGAATCGTAATTGGTAACGAAAGTAAATCCGTATTCATCGTATTTTTTCAGCAATACCACACGCGATTTTGGAAATCCGTCTAAACCAATGGTAGCGACTGTCATGGCATTTACTTCATCTACGCCACCAAATTCTTCGGTTTCGTAAAACCATTTCTGAAATTGCATCATTGGATTTTCATCGATCATCGATTCCAACAATTCACTTTTTTCGTACGATTTTCTGTAATTACTTAAATCACTCATATCTTTTAAAATTTGAAAACCAAACCATCGTCTGCTAAAAGCGTAGGTTCAAACACCGTATCGGCTTCTTTCTTAAACAAATTAATATCTGAATATCTTGTGGAATAATGTCCTAAAATTAAGTTTTTAACCTTAGCTTTTTTAGCGATTGTTGCTGCCTGGACTGCTGTTGAATGCCCGGTTGGAATACATTTTTCAATATCTTGTTCTAAAAAAGTACTTTCGTGATACAGAACATCCACATTTTCAATCAGTGGAATAATGTCTTCGTTGTAAACCGTATCAGAGCAAAAAGCATAAGACTGTGTTGGTAAAGGATCAAAAGTTACGGTTTCATTTTTTATGATGGTCCCGTTTTCCTGCTTTAAATCGCTTCCCTGTTTCAACTTGTTAAAATAACAAACATCGATATTCTGTTCTTTTGCCGCATCGATATTTATTCGCCGTAAGCCCGGTTTTTCCTTAAACAAAAAACCATTTGTGTACACTCGATGCTTTAAAGGAATGGTGTAAACGGTAATTTTATCGTCTTCAAAAATAAGCTCAGACTGATTTGATTCTAGTTCGTGAAAAAACAGATTGTATTTTGTGTACGATTTACTTAATTTTATTTGAAGCAGAATGATTTCCTTTATGCCTTTTGGTCCGTAAATATGTAAATCGTTAGGGCGGTTTAGTAAGGAAAAAGTTGAAATCAAGCCAATTAATCCAAAAAAATGGTCGCCATGCAAATGAGAAATAAAAATTTGATTTATCCGTGAAAATTTTATTTTATGCCTGCGTAACTGCACCTGCGTTCCTTCGCCACAATCTATCAGATACATCTGGTTGTTGATTTCAAAAACTTGTGATGTTGGATTAGTTATAGTGCGCGGAGTTGCCGAATAGCAGCCTAAAATACTTACTTTCATTTGCCTTTGATGCTAAAAAAGATTTAGTTAGAATCCTAAATCCCTTTTATGGGTTAACCCCTTGTATTTAAACGGTTTAACAATTTTCATTTTCAAAATCCCCCGACATATCCCCCAAACATACAAATTTCCTTTTAATTATAAAAACTTGTAATAAGTTATAATGGCAATTTTACAGAATAAACTTCTTTAAATTCATCTTTAAATTGTGTTCATAACTGCTTTTTAAATTCGGCATTTTTAGAATTGATTCTATCGAATTTTTGAAATTGTAGAAAGTTTTTGTTGCGCCATCAAAATGTACTTTTTCGATTATTTTGTTGCGTTCCCAAACGATTATATTGCCCGATGATGTGCCAATCATATCTGCTAATGATTTACGGTCTATTAAATGAGGTGCTTCCACCCTATCATCAACATTTATTTTTTCATCAACTTTCATTTCACTTAATTTTCTGTTTACGATGTTTTCGATTAAATCACCGAACGTTTCAGCACCATATTTATATTGAATATATTCGTTTAAGTCATCACCATATAATTCAAATTTCATCTTTTCTTTATTGTTGTATTCTTTCATTTTTATAAGTTTTTATAACTCTTATATTCTGATTCGTTAAAAAGTTGTTGACTAGGTTATAAAAACTTGTAATAACACCAAATAAAAACACCTCAAACCACTGTAAATAGTGAGGTTTAAGGCATTTAATTTTTTTGTAATAAAATGTTATGGTGTGGCTGAAATAGTGCCTTTTAAGGCTTTATTTGATGTCTATACTATTAAGAATTTTCGTTGATGATAGCTTAAAAGCTTGGTCTATATCCATTTGAAAATTGCCTATAATAAAATCTATCTGTTCATTTGTTAAATCAGAATATAAATCATATTCAAAAATTATTTCAAAAAACTCACAATAAATAGTTTCCGTTCTTTCAACATCACTATCGGGTGATACATCATAAAACCAAAAATTTTTCATGGTTAAATCTTCAAACAGAATTTCATATTTTAACACAATAAAATCCGATGCTTTCATTTTATTTCGATTTGCAAAATAATCAATATAGGGTGCTTCTGAATTAGCGATTTCTTTTCTTTCAAATCGTATTCCGTAATAGTCAAAGATTCCTTTAACAAAATCACTTTTTTGCTTTGTTGATTCCATAATAATATTTAATTTTTATACACTATATATTAAATATGAACACTGCCTTTTTAATATATACTATGTGTCTTTTCGTTTTGACACAATATCATTTGAAAGATTATTTTGTAAAAAAAAACCAGCTTTTAAGGCTGGTTTTTTGTTTGTCGTAAATACTGGATATTGTCGTTCCTATTCAAATATTGATGAATGTGCTGGAACTGATAAGTTTGCCGAATTAAATATGAATAGATATAATCAACCACAATTCTTTTATTGATAACAATATCAATCAATGCCATCACCAAATCATCTATGAAGTAATAAAAAACTTCATCAAAATAATCAAACGGAATTTCTTCATACACATAATTTATACAGTCTTCATCAAATTCATAATCTTGTTGTTCGACTTCAAATATTTTACCAGCGTGCATTTCATCGGTTGTTTTTAAAAGAATGAAATAATCATGTTTGTTGCTGGTTATGTAATGAAGTAGTGCAATATTATGTGCAGATTTATCATTTATTATTTCAAGAAAATAAGCGACAATTTTGTTCTTTTCGGGTGTCAAATTTTAGTAGTAATTTTACTTATATATTATATTTTGGACATGGAAACGAAAAAGCAGTATATAACACCTTATCAGATTGATTTGGGTACAAAGATTTTTAAGTATATCAATATTTATACAATTGATACACCACGCATTTGGAACAAAGGCAATGAAATTCGGCTTGATACTGCCTATAAAGTTTTGGACAAAAAGAACAATTGTATCGGTTTATTTATGGATTTTCATCATCTTGGAAGCGAAAACATGAAAAAGATTTATGAACGAATACATGTGTTAGAATTTGAGTTCTTTATGTACTACTTTAAAGATAGAGTTCGAATCGGGTGGCGATGTGATAATAAGATTTGAAAAAAATAAAAACCACACCTTCCCCTGAAGATGTGGTAAAAAAACTATCATTAATAGTTAACCAAACTACTAATAATCTAATATAATAATTGTTTTTGTTTTACCAAAATTTCCAAAATGGTTTGCCATACAGTTCATATTTCATTTCTTTAAATGTTGGTCTTTTTGCAAGTGCAATTTCTTCATCTAAATCAATGTTAAGTTTAAACTTATATACATATTTAATATATTCGATTACATCATTTGCATCATTTATATAAGGATTAATTTTAATTGAAATATCAACTTTAAATTTAGAATCTTCAAATTTCATTCTAATTTTTTCTTCATCCCAAAACCATCCATAATAAATATTAATGTAGTCAAGTGAGTTTATATAATAATTTAAAGTGATGTATAATTTATCTATTGGACTAAATTTATAATCTTCATTTTTTCTTTTGGTGCTTTTATGTTGCATCATCATATTTAATTTTTATATACTATATATTAAATAAAAAACACCCCTTTGTGGGGGTGTTTAATTTTGCCAGCGTTATATAAAAATTAGTATTAAAATAATGTACAAAAAAAATATTCAAATTATGAACCAATTCAACAATAACAAACAAATCTGAATGCTGGCGAAACAGTATCATTTGTTATAACATATATATAAAGATTGTTGTGTTCTCTTCGTAATTTTTTAATGAATTATGAACAAATTTTGTTCATAATTATTTTTTTTTCAAAAAATTAGATATTAAATAAATTCACTATCTTTAAAAGACAAAATTCGTGCGATTAACTGCATCAAGTGTAAGAGATGAATTTTAAGTAAATTATTGATTTTAAAACAGATGCCTATGGAGCAAAAGAGAATTAAGTACAAAAAAATAAATTATTGTACTTATATTAAAATGTATTTATTAACCTTTAACCCCAAAAAAGAATGGAGTACTTGATTGTTCTTTCGTTTTTAATGGTTTTATTGATTGTCTTGGTAAGGATAACTAAAAACTCTTAAACGAAATAAATGGTGTTTAAAATAAAAGGGTTGCAAGGCAACTTTGTTTTATTCCCTTTGTTAGCGCAAAGGGTCTTTTTATTTTATAATGTGAAATTACTGATTAATGTTTTATGTAGCTACATTTTAACAATATTTTAACATTCAGTGTATGTTAATTGTGTGATGGTTAAGAAACGTAAATATAATAAAAAATGTTGTATAAGTGCAAAGGGGTCAACCCTTTTATTATATATAGTGTAAGCAATTTGTTAGTGGTTGTTTTATTGTGTGTGTTTTTATATAGCTAACAATTAATATCATTCTTTTTTTAAGAGTGATATTTTTTTTGTGTTTAAAAGAACTTGAACCAAACCAAACATAATTAAGATAGATAGATAGATAGATAGATAGATAGATAGATAGATAGATAGATAGATAGA
>JBEBXJ010000027.1:0-22348 GCA_040391685.1 Paenimyroides baculatum | reverse complement strand
TGACTGCGTATTTTATTTATATCGAACTTCATAGAAACTTCTAAAAAAATTTATACAAAGATACTAATATTAAATTACACGATTTATATGAATGGAAATTGAATTTAGAATGGTTGTAAATAAACCTTTTACGTAAATCTAAAAGTTGAATGTCCATGAATTCGGTTAAGAATTTTATTTTTAAAAAGTCGTCAGTTTAAATGCTTTTTTCGGAATAAAATGAAGAAAAAAGTATCTGAAAAACAGAATTTTAAAAACAAAACCTATTCATTTCCGATAAGGTCTCTAACGAAAATCACTCAAACTGACGCAAAATTTTCTTACCCCGAACCCACGTTATCTTAAATAACATAAACAGTTTCTTAATGTGCAGCCACTGCTTTTAAGCCCACAATAGAACCAATTAAAGTAGTAATAAAAAACATTCGCCAAAAAGTAGCAGGATCTTTAAAAACAACAATACCAACAATAACGGTTCCTACTGCACCAATACCTGTCCAAACGGCATAAGCAGTTCCAAGTGGCAGCGTTTGGGTAGCTTTCATTAGCAGAGCCATACTTACAACAAGTGAAACAACAAAACCGGCATACCAACCATAAGCTTCCGTTCCCGATAATTCTTTAGCTTTGCCCAAACAAGTGGTAAAAAGTACTTCAAACAACCCGGCAATAATTAAAATAATCCAACTCATAATTTTATTTTTTTACAAAGGTCGGTATAATTAGTTATATCACTTTTTTACAAATGATAAATAATTAAATTTTTCTGGCTCATTTTGTGTTAAAAATGCAAAAAAAATATCGCTATTAAATGTAAAATAAGTGATTTAAAACTAAAAATTTTCGAGAAAAAAGCCTCATAGTTTGATTCAGATTTAACTGAACTGACGAATTTTATTTCAAAATGCGCAACAGGTAGAAAAATAAATCAAGAATATGTGGTAAATTAACTATAAAATTTTATAAATGATTTTTTATGACAGCTATTTTCTTATTAGCATCAATAGTAATTTATTTTAAAGATTCAAAGATATTTTGAAAGAAATTTCGTATATTGACTGTTATAAGAAAAAGTATTTAATTTAATGTTGAAATTCTTACAAAACAATAAAAGCATTTTTATCAAAAAAAATTTACAGAGCAATTTGTAAGGGGGTATAAATGAAATAACCAATAACACTCAAACCAAAAAAGGTCGAAAAAGCCAATAAAATAAAGGGTTTGAACCAAAAAAGGTCGAAAATACTTTTAATTTGAAATAACCGTTTATCTACCATTAATTACTTTTTAAATACCATTTAAAGCTTCTGTAAATACTATTTAAAAGCCCTTTATACCATACTAACCGCATATAAGGACAGAAACTACCATACAAGCCGTAAAATCAAGTGTTTTACGGCTTTTTTTATGGTTATATCTTACTATTTACTGTATAAAATAAGCCTTTTTAAAACCGTTTAAAGAAGTTTTCAAAAAACAGCAGTATTTTGTATTGCTTTGCCTTATGCTTTGCCTTATGCTTTGCCTCTACCTTGCACAGAAATGCATCGAGTACTACCCGATAATTACACTTTTTTAAACTTAAAAGCTAAAAAATAAGGTTTAAACACCCCTTTAATTTATCTTTTTTAATCGTTTCATGTATTTAAAATACTGAAATACAGTGTTTTATTTAGTTATGAATACGGATTGAAGCACGTACAAGTGCCATTGCGGCTATTTGAGATATTTTTACATCCTTATCTGTGTGGTGCTGGTTATGGCTAACTAACCTTACATAATCAGTTCCTAATTCAGAAGGCTGAACAAATTTTATTGTTTTCATTGTTGCAGTTTCGTCAATATAGATTGACAGCAAGTACATTTCGCCAAAAAATATATTATTACGATCTACATCAATAGTTTTATAAGCAACGATATCACCTGCCTTTAGCAATGGATACATACTATCACCTGTTGCCGATGTTGCACCATCACACGCAGGTAACATACCTAACGAAATATAATCGACGATCTTTTCCTGATCAATACCATCGTTATTTGATACCGGAACTAAACCCATTGTAGCATCAAGGTTAAAAACTGGTATTCTCTGTATATCGTAGATAGCATCTTTAGTTTTTCTGAAAGTTGCAACAGGTTCAGCAACAATATTGCTTTGCTGATCTTTGTGCATCGATCCTCTACCTACGATTAGCCATTCAGGATTGATATTTATAAACTTGTTTATAATTGACTGTATAATATCGAATGATACTTGCGGATACTTTCCACTACGAGTATCTAAACTAAACAGCCTGTTAATGCGTGGTTGGCTTACGTTTATCTCTTTACTAAACTGATTTTCATTGCCTTGACAATAAAAATCTATTATCTTTTTAACTCTCTGATTTTCAATAGGTAAATCCATAAAAGAAATTATTTTATAAAAATGTTTATAAAAATGTTTTTATATTATAAACTTGTTTATATATTTGTTCCGATAATAAGAACAATTAAAGCAATGGACAAACCTACGAAAAAGAGAGCTAACTACAATGCAACTGTTGTAGATAGATTGATAGAAAAGTACGGCGTATCAAAAAGATTCATCACCATGAGTTTGTCAGGAGACAGAGAGTCGGAAACATCTGATTCAATTAAAAAAGATTATAAAACAATGCTCAAAGAAGTAAACAATGTTCTGAAAGCATTATAACCCAACTTAAACATTCATTATGGCACAGATTGAAATACCATTTGAATATCAGGATGAAAAACTGGGCGTTAAGGTTGGTTTTATAATTAAGGATCAGCCAAAACCAAATCAGAATCAAAGAACGGTAACAGCTCACCCGAATAGTTTAAATCTGATATCATACAACGCTCTTTACAAACGACTGAAAAGTAAAACACAACCTGAAAGAGAATTACGAAGAGCTTCACTCGGATTTGATGCTTTGGTAGAGTTTAATTCATTAGTACCTGAATGGCGCGATGCACTCACTTTAAAATTTGGTAAACCAAAAGAAAAAGTAAGGGAATCATTTTTTGCAAAGCACTACGTTGCCGACCGCAAAGCCTTCGATTTTTATTGTGCACATCGTTACGGCGATGATAACAATAAAAAGCTTGAACCTGAAGTGATTGAATTATACACTTATAACGCATCGGTACTGAATGCAGTTTTAGAAGTAAAGAACAAACGAAAGCTTTATGCAAAGAGTTTAGGACTTACCGGACAATTCGACATTTGGGAAAGCTTAAGCAACGATGTTAATGCGTATCAGGGAGTACGGCACGATTTGCCAACAACAAAAGACAGTTTACGCCATAAAGTAGGCAGATATGTAAAAGAAGGTTATTCGGCTGTGATATCGGGCAAATTTGGAAAGCGCAATGCTGCTAAAGTAAAACAAGATGATCAGCTGGCTATGATTGAAGAGCTTTTAAACAAGCATCAGAACCTTAACAACGAGCAAATAACAAGCATTTACAATATAGCTGCAAGCTCAATGAACTGGAAAACGATTGATGCTGGTGTAATAGCAAATAAACGCAAAGAACTTGATCTGTTTGTTTTCTCAGGTCAGCATGGAACTACAGAGTTAATGCACCGAAAGCACATGCAGATCAAACGAAGCAAACCAAGCGCAGCAATGTTGTTTTGGAGTATGGACGGTTGGGATGCCGAACTTCTTTACCAAAAAACAACAGTAAACAGTAAAGGTAATTCGGTTACAACGTATCACAACAGGTTAACCGCAGTAATGATCCTTGATCCTTTTAACAACTACATAGTAGGTTATGCGATTGGTACAAGCGAAAGCCCAACACTGATAAGACAGGCATTAAACAACGCTCTTAAACATACTGAACAACTATTCGGATCAAAGTACAGACCGTATCAATTGCAAACGGACCGATATCAGGTTAAACATTTGCAACCAACCTACGAAGCTGCTGCGAAACATTTCACACCGGCAGCAGCGAAGAACTCAAAATCTAAACCGATTGAGCAGTTCTTTGACAAGTTCAACGAAAAACACTTCCAAGCGAAGTTAGTGCCAAACTGGTCAGGGCATAACGTAACGGCATCAGGCGAAAATCAGGTAAACGATGATTATTTAAATAAAATCCGCCACCAGTTCCCTGACGAAAACGGTTGCAGAATGCAGATCATTACAGCAATTGAAAATGACAGAGCCGAAAAGGTGCAGCGATATGTTGAAAGCTTCAATGCTTTCCCTGAAGAGGATAAAACAACAATTACCATTAACCAGTTCTTAAGATTTTTTGGCACGACAACCGGATACACGAACAAATTTAAAGGCGACGGACTTACACCTACCATCAACGGAATAGAGCGCACGTACGACACCTTTGACTTGAATTTTAGAAAGTATATGCACGAGGATTGGATGGTTTTCTATGATGATGATGATTTAAGTCAAATTTTAGTCAGCAATGCTAAAAGTAAAAACGGTAAACTGGTAGAAGAAATTGGAAACTTGGAATTTCTGCTTGAAGAAAAACACATTCAGCCGATGTCATTATACGA
Source organism: Paenimyroides baculatum (assembly GCA_040391685.1). GTDB lineage: Bacteria > Bacteroidota > Bacteroidia > Flavobacteriales > Flavobacteriaceae > Flavobacterium > Flavobacterium baculatum_A. The sequence continues at coordinate 17,808 of JBEBXJ010000027.1, read as the reverse complement.
CCAACAGAAACAAGATGCCGGTCAGCGACAATTGGTGTATGATTTCAATAAGCGCATGAATGAAACCATTATGCTACGAAACGAAACCCGACACGATACGTTAGAGGAGCTTTTTAACAACAATCCAAAGCTTGATACTTTAAAAAAGCTAATGATATCAGACAGCACAGGACAGCATAAGGATCAGAAATCAGCCGAACGAATGGAACATGCTACACAACGAATAGCAAACCGCCAAGCTAAAAAAGAACAAAAGGTTATCGAAACCGACTGGAAAGAAAGCCAAGACAACTATTTAAAAGAGAAAGTAAACCTTAACAAATACGCAGGATTATGATTACAACACAACAAAAACAGCAAATCACAGAAGCACTTAACCAATATATTGACACGTACGGTATAAGTGCCAACGAATTGGTAAAACGCATCAATGTTAACGAAAGCTACATATCAAGCATACGCAAAGGCGAAACCACCGTAGGTAAATCGGATATAAAAGACAAATGGTATCTAATAATTGCAGATCATATTGGCTTTAAGCTTACAAAAGAATATTGGGATTTAAAAGAAACGCCACAGTTACGCCGAATGCTTGCAACGCTTGAAGATGCTAAAGAAAACGGATTAACAAATATTGTTATAGGTGAAACCGGATCAGGTAAAAGCTACATTTCTGACCTTTTCTTAAGAGCTAATCCGATAGATACTTTTAAAATTGTTGTTGGATCATTAGACACAATAGGCGATTTGTTAGACAAGGTTATTGATGTGCTTAAAATAGCCACACCGAAAACCAAAAGTAAAAAGATCGGCGAAATTGCAAAACGCCTGAAGCAATTACGATTAGAAGGTCTTAAACCGCATTTAATTTTTGATGAGTGCGAGTACATGAAGCAACCGGCTCTTTGCTCTATGAAGGAACTGTACGACGCTTTAATCGGAATTTGCGGAATAACGCTGATTGGTACAAGCCAACTGATTGACAACCTTGACAAATTACGCAAAAAGAACCGATCAGGCATACCGCAGTTTTACCGCCGTATTAAGTTCGGTATCCGAGAATTGCCTAGCATAGACCGCACGTTTGCAATGTTCCTTGAAACGGTAGAAGATAAATCGTTACGAAACTTCTTAAAACAGAATTGTGACAATTACGGAGAGCTTCACGATGTATTAGTGCCGGCAATGAAAGAAGCCGACAGAACCGGCGAAGAATTGAACGAAAACTTTGTAAGAACCATTTTAGGAATGCCCAAACTTGTAGCATAATGAAAAGAGCCCTAACCGTTGCAAATATTTTAGCCATAAAGATTGCAATTATTGATTTCATAGGGCGGTTTTATGATGTTTTTGGAAACCCACAAAAAAAAGGCAGATGGTTTATCTGGGGTCAAAGTTCAAGCGGTAAAAGTTCTTTTGTAATGCAGTTGATTAAAGAGTTTGCACGAACCGAAAAGACGCTGTTGGTATCATTAGAAGAATCAGTAGATGATGAAAACTTACAGGATCGCTTAAAACTGTTCAATATGCAGGACGTAAGTAAAAACTTTACTATGGTTGACGATAATTTGGAAGAGCTTAACGAAAGACTTTTAAAACGTAACAGTCCGCAGGTAGTAGTAATAGATTCCGCACCTTATTTCTTTATGGGATACACATTCACCGATTATATGGAATTTACACGAAGGCACAAAGAAAAAACATTGATTTTCATAGGACACGCCAACGGTCAACAGCCTAAAAGCGAGTTAGAACAAAAGATCATGTTCGATGCAACACAGAAGGTTATTGTTAGCGGATATGTAGCCACTAACAAAGGTAGAAAGTTCGGACCACATGCAACACAGTTTGTGGTTTGGCAAAAAGGATACGAAGATTTACACGGAACCAAACAACAAGAAGAAGATGAAAACATTTAACATCATAGGAATAGACCCAATTCATTACAACGAAATAAAGTATCAAACATTTATTAACTGGATTGGTAAAAACACAAACACAGCCAAAGAATTTCAGTTGTGTTTAATTGATAAAAGCTTACAGAATTACTTTAGAAAAAACTTTTCGTCTCTTGAAATGAATTATGTAACGCATTTACAAACGTTCAGAAAACCACAATCCGGACAGGACAAAATGGATTTGTTTTTTACCTACTTAAAGCGGTTTGATTGTCATTTCCCAAAAGCTTTAAAGCCAAAAGTATCAGCTAAACAATTGATCGCTTATGAATGCAACTGATACAAAAATAGTAAACAAGCAATGGCTTGAAAAGCGGATTGATGAATTAAACCATTGGCTTTTTTACAATCCCACAAAATGCCGTGAAAAATGGCAGAAAGAACATAGCCGAAATTACTACGTGCAAAAGTTCATAGAAATGGAAGAAAACAACTATAAACTTATACAAATCTAAAATGAACCCATATAAAAACCTTTTAAGCCTAGACGGTATAACAAAGTTTCTAACACAAGGCGAACGCATCATCGCAATAAAAAAAATGTTAGAGCAACCGATGGAACTAACAGACAAAATGCACAAGGCTTTAGAAGTTATAGACCACTTTCAATGGCAGCCACCCGAAACTGTTATAAAGCAAGATCGGTTATTATACTTTTTTAATAAAGATACAGAAAAATGGCAACCCATTGAACAATACCAACACCCTATTATTAACGAAGCAAATAAATTAAAATAGAGATTATGGAAAAAATAAATTTTGGAGCTGCAATTGAGGCTCTTAAACAAGGGAAATTAGTCCGAAGAGAAGGATGGAACGGAAAAGGAATGCATATTTTTTTAGAGGATCGCTTCACAGCTCTTATAAATATGGGCGGGCGAAAATTAGCGAAAAAATACGAGCCAGTAATATGCATGTGGACAGCACAGCAAACTACGCAACCGGGTTGGTTGGCTTCTCAAGCAGATATTTTAGCTGAGGATTGGCAAATAGTAGAGTAATAAAGTATTAATAAAATAAACTATGGAAGCATTAGACCTAACAAAACTAACAGACCAACAGATAAAAGACGAGTTGGCAAAAAGAGCAAAAGCAAAAGTAAACAAGAAAGAAGAGTACAAAAACTTAATACCGGATGTTCTGCCAGATGTTTTCGCCAAACTAAAAGATTTAAGCGATCATATCAGCAAAGTAAAAGCAGAAACGTACAAAGACCTTAAAGCATTGGTACAATTAAAGTTTGATGCGTACGATGTAAAATCAGATCAGCAGTCACATACATTCTCTGATAAACATTGTACAATAACCATTGGTTACAATGTAAATGCAGGTTATGACGATACTGTATATATGGGCGTAGCTAAAGTAAAAGAGTTTATCAGCTCGCAGGTTAAAGACGAAGCAACCGCAAAATTGGTTAATCAAATCAACCGATTACTAAAGATAAATAAAGACGGTAACCTTGATCCTAAACGTATCATGGAACTACGCCAAATGGCTAACGAATATAACAATGTAAGTTTTATTGAAGGTGTACAAATCATTGAAGATGCCTATCACCCAAAACGCAGTAGCTGGTATGTGAAAGCATCATTTAAAAACGATGTAGGCATCGAGGTAAGTTTACCGCTTTCAATTGCCGGTGCAGATTTTCCAAAAGACTTTGATCTGACGTATTTGTTACCGGAAGAAAAATAGTTGTGTTGTTGCTCCGGAAAGTTTAACGAGTACGGAGCTTTTAAAAACCTTTATAATAAACTTTAAACTATGTACACAGAACTTTTAAACCTTATAAAGTATTTAGACTCGTTAAACGATGTTTTTAATACCATCAAGCGTCACAGCGATAATACATTAATCGTTACCATAAAAAGATACAAAACCGACGGTTACAGCAGAGAATACCGATACACAATCGAAGGTATTACCAAAGCTTTAAACGACGCAAAAGAATTTGTTGAAAAATTAAGCACTAACACCAATGACAGCAATAACCAAAGACCAAATATTAGCCATTCGGCGTAACTGCGGATATAACGAAGATGTAAAATGTGAGTTGGTGCAATGGGTTAAAAACGACAACGCCCAAACATCGCTTAAAAGCCTAACATTTGACGAAGCTAATAAGATATTAGACCAACAAGGCGATAAACCACACAAGGGCGAAAAATGGGCGAATTTCGAGAAATCAAACACAAAGCATCGTGCAATTCTATCATTGCTTTACCAAGCACAATGGTTAACTAACCACAAAGGTAAAGAAGTTCCCGACCTAGATAGGTTTTCTAAATGGTTGCAAAGTGAAAAAGCTCCAGTACGGAAACCTTTAAAAAACCAAAACCCTTTAGAATTAAGTAAAACCATTAAAGCCTTAGAAGGCATTGTAAAACATATATGGAAATAGTATTAGAATTTGCCCTATTTATAATCACCGGTATAGTGGTTTTCGGAGGGCTTGCAATTTTGGGAATATACGTGGCGGTAAGATGTAACAGCGAAAGTAATCAGCTTATAAACGGTTTCCCAAAGTGCAAATGTAACGACGTTAATCAATGCGATGTTTGGTGTATTGCAAAACAAAGATTCAATGAAGACCCACCCATCGACTAACTGCATACATGCCGAAATAGAAAAGCGGTTTGTTGGTTATCATTTTACACTTGAGTTGTACGCCAAATTTTGTAAACATTGTGATGTACAAATAACAGAACCAATAGCGGAATAATGATGAGATATAAAAAAGCTCCTTCAATCAAATATTTAGAGGATCGAAAACCGATACCTCGTATTTGGATTCACATGCATCCAAAAATTAGAGAACGTTATTTTAAATTGATTCAGAAAATTTATAAATAATCAATATATGAAAAAAATAAAGCTAAAGTTTAAGCGTGCATTGTTTGCATTCTTTAAAGAAGAAATACTAAATACTGTAGGTTACCAAAAACCTTTTAAGCAAGTCGAAATTAAACATTCTTATTTGAATGTTCAAGAGTTAAGAGCTGATATCATATTAAATAATGATCCAACATTGGGAAAACCGTTATTATTTGAATTTGAAGAGGCTGTTTACCGTGCAAAAGAAGAACTGTTTAAGGAAAGTTTAAAATATTGTGTTGTTGACAGCCATTCAATTTTTAACCCCGATATATACAATAAAACAGCAATCAAAGTAAGCCTGTTTATAGGTACGAAATAAATTATAGACTAATCAGCCGATAATTCAAATTATCGGCTAAACAAACGATAAAATGCAAAAACGAATATATATCGCCGGAAAAGTAACAGGCGAAAACAGAAAAGAATGTATAGAAAAATTTGGAAATGCACAAGTTGAGCTTGAAAAACAAGGCTTTATCGGTCTTAATCCTATACAATTAGTTGGTGATTGGAATACAAGCTGGAAAGTTGCAATGAAAATATGTATTTGTCACCTTATGACTGCCGATGCGGTACTCTTGTTAGAAGACTGGGAACTATCAAACGGTGCAAAAATAGAAAAGCAATTAGCACAAGATTTAAACATCCCAATTTTCAATAATACAAAGGGCAGTTTACAAGTCTTAAGATATCAATTAGCGATGTATGAAAATAGAACTTAAAATAAATACCGATGCCATATTAGAGCTTTCACAAAGGCTTTCGGGAGTTTATATGGCAAGTCCGAACACTACACCCGAAAAGGTGATGAAATGTGTTTTAATGGACGTTGTAGATAAGGTTTCGGCAAAGGCAAAAGAACTACAGCGCAAACAAAGCTTGTTTGACAGTAAAAAGAAAGTAACCATTTCTTTAAAGTTCCACCAAGCGTATTTTTTGAATGAGTTTTTAAACAAAGAGGTTTTATTTGAAAATGAATTTCAAAAAGTACAGGTTCAAAAAATTACTAACATTTTAGATCAGAAATTATGTTGACAGTCTATAAAGTAAAAGGTAAAAAAAGCGATTCCGAATTTCTTTTTAAATACGACTTAAACGGCGATTTAATACTGTTTGAAGTAATAGGACAAAAGCTATCTAACGAACAAATTTTTTACTTTTTTAAAGAAAACAACTTTCCAAGCCGTGAACAATTTATGATTGATTACTGGCTAAAGTTACCTAAATATAAAAGTCACTTTGAAATAACTAAAGTACCGCCCGATTTAAGCTTTGATACACTTTGGGAAATGTACGATTACAAAGTAAGTAAACCCGATGCTATAAAAGCTTTTAAAAAGTTAACAGAAGCTGATATTATTAAGGTATTCCAAAGCCTTAAGAAATACGAAGATTATTTAATACGTACTAAAATTGGCAAATTGCATTTAAGTACATATTTAAACAAACGCCGATTTGAAGATGAGTACAAATAAAATAGATTTAACAGGTAAACGGGTTCTTTGGTTGACGTTAAAAAAGCCACCATTTGAGGTAATGGTTACGGGTGAAAAGCGTGAAGAGTTTAGAAAACCAACTAAATGGATCAGCAGCCGGCATCATCAAAAAATAGCAGGCAGATATAAATTAAAGTTTTATGATTATGTTGTATTTACCAACGGTTACGGCAAAGACAAACCCTATTTTATTGCAGAAATATTAGGCTTTACAAACATTTCTCATGCAGGACAAAAGGTTTATAAATACTCAAACGGTTTAACCGTAGAAGTTGAAAATGGTGATTACATCATATTAATAGGAAATATTTTAGAAATAGGAAATTATGAAAATACAGGAAACAAATGCATTCAAACAAATGGATGCCGTTCAACAGAAAATAGCAACGTTACCGAAAAGCCGTGTAACAATTACAGATAGTGCCAAACTCCTTAAAAATGTAGGTTTGGAAAAATGGGAAACTTTAAGCAAAAGCTTATCGGAGCGTTGGAAAAATATTGTAAAAGAGTTAGCTGCTGTATAGTGGCTAACTCTTTTTTTTATATGTTTGTTAAAATTAAACAACAGTGAGCTATATCAAAATATTAAAAGAAGATTCAATAATTCTTTTTATTCCAAAGGAATTCGCTCTTAGTGAGGTTATCAAATTTGACGTTATTAGATATTCAATAGAAGTTATAGATGACTTATATGAAAATCTTCTATCTAATTTAAATAACAAAGTTAATGATACAAATAAACCTTACAAAAGTAACCCTATAATATTGAATTATGCATGGTCAATTATTGAAAGTAGTCATATTTTTATAAAGCTATTTGGAGAAGCCATTAAAAGCTATGAAATCAAAAATAAAGATTTATGGAATTCTATAAGACTTATAAGAAACACAAGACAACATCTGAATGATCGTTTAGAAACGTTGGAATCAGCTAAGCACCCGTTTTTAGGTTATATTAGTTTTTATTATCAAGATATAAAAACTAATAATTTAAATGGACATATATTGCTTGGTGGCTTTTCGAGGTTTAATGAACAAATGAAAATAGAAAAGGAAAAGGGTTTTGAATTTAAAAATTTTAAAGCGTTAAATTTAAATTCAATAGAACAGAATGGTACACGTCATAGTGTTGATTTAATCGAACTATATGAAGAATTAACAAACGTATTTAAATTTCTCGAAGACAGAATTACTAAATATTCTAATGAAAATAATTTTGATCGTTTTGATGGAAAAAGATACAGAGATTTGGATATAACATTAAAAACAGATTAATAACAATGAAAAAAATAATACTACTATTTAGCTTACTTTTTAGCTTTACTTTTTACGCACAGAATGTTGAGTATATGAATAAAATACGCAACTTGGACGAAAACGGAGCCATTGAAGTAGCAAAAGAAATTGCAAGCTTGTCACGTGGTGACTTTGATGTGGTTTTGGCTAAAGAAACTCAAACAGGTTTTAAAGTAATTATTGCAAGAAAAGGTATAAATCAACAAGAAGCTGCCAATTCTCCAGAAAATTTTCCTGATGATGTTTTTGTAGTTTATTATACCAGTTTTGTCGAAGGAGAAAATAAAGCTTTGGAAATTGAAGGTACTAAAAAGTACAGTCTAACTCGTGTTGTGTTTAATTACTTGGATTTATTTCCTTATTGGCAAAAATACTTTTCAACTGATGCAACACCTGAAAAGACAATTGCAGATTTAAACCTAAGAGAATGCAGGTATAGAAATAATGACATACATTGGCTTTATAAATTCAAAGAATATTCAAACGGTTCAAAACGTTGGGAACTTAACAAATTCTATTAGAGAATAACAAAAACCGCCTTAAAAAGGCGGTTTTTTCGTCAGCTTGATTTGTAAAAAATAATAATATAACTTTGCTTCAAAGCACTTTACTAAATGACTCCGCGCGCTATAGGCATTAAGCTTAACAAATTAAGACGATATCAACTGATACTTGACTTATATAATAAGTACAAGACGGAAGATATACCTACAACTGTAGTATGGCGCAAATATATTTATCCTGTTTACCCTATATCAAGAACAACCTTGTACGAAATACTTGGAACTCCGGTTAAAAAAGAGCTTTATGCTATAGAGCAGACAAAAGCACAACAGACACGCTTGTTTTAAACTTCGTTTAAACTCATTGTGTAAATAACTTCATATTGCTTTATGGCATCCTGGCGTTTAATTTTACGCATGCTTGTACGGATCAATCTCCCATGTTGTTGATGTGGACGAAAACGTTTTAGTTTTTCGTGGATACTTTCAACTAAGCTTATTACATCCCAACTGTTTGCCTTTTGCTGTGTTGATGTACGTGCCGAATTAGGTGTTAATCTTAAATGAGCGACATTAAATGCAATTTGCAATGTTCCTTGTTGTGGTCCTGAAGTTTCGGAAAAAGTTGCTGCATTCATATCAAATACACAGCAAGGCCACTGTACTGGACACTCGGTACCGTAATTGTTCAGTTGCCCCCAATCTTCACTGCTGTATTTTAATTCGCTTATTTCGTTCAGTTTTCCTAAAATAGTATTGTAAATGGTTTCCATATTATTTTTTTAAATGGTTTAAAACATATTTATTTAGTTCCGGTTCCATGTCATCAAACACATCCTGTATACATTGGTGTACTTGTGGATGATCACCGATAAACTGTCTTTTGGGCATTTTAAGAATATCGCCTACTTTTTTATAAGCCAAACTGCGCCATTGTTTCGCTTCGGTTGTAAGTTCGTCTTCTTCTGTTCCTTTACCGCCGTTTTTATAGAACATTGCCCAAAAGAATTTTTTCATATTAGGTGTAACCGTAATTTCACCGCCTGTATTGTGAATACTTGCATAAGGCAGTGAACTTTGCCAAGTTATGATATCGTTTAAAACAGTATGATTAATCGATTGGCGTAAAGTTCCGCTTCGTGTCATTTGACTTCCGTTACTGTTTTTAAATTTTTCGGCTGGCCACGCTTCATCAAAAAACGCCTTTCTTTCAAAATTCCTGTCGAATTCGTCTGTAAGTTCGACAGCTACATCCTGAATAAATAACTCAATTATTTCATTTGGTTGCATATATGATAATTTTTGTATATTTGTTTCTATTATGGAAACAATATTTGAACATAATCCGACAAAGGCTGAACTTAAGGAATTAACCGGCGGTATGACAAAAGCCGAATACCTGTCTCATTGGATGTACTCCAAAGAGCACAGCTTACTTGATATTGTTCTTTTATATGAATTGCGTAAAGACAAAACAGTTGCAAAACAGTATTGTGATTTAATCCCTGATGTTTACCAACAATACCAGTTAGGTATAGACAACGCTCTTATTGCTGGCTAAAAAATTCTCTTATTTTAGTACCTAACGATGAATATTCATTCATTAAATGAGGTTTAAAAAACTCAACTGCCTTTTCTTCTGGAATTTCTCTTTTTTTCAGCTCGCTTCTAAAATCAGTTACCCATTTACTGTAACCGTATCCACGGTCTAATATTTCTGTCTTATTATAGGCTTTTCCACCTAACCTTTCGATAAAATCACTATATGAGTGGCGCGCAACAAACTGATTTATTGTTTCCATATTCTGTACTTGAAAACTACTAAGTTTAAAAGGCTTTGTAGTTGTTTTAGCGTGTAATATTTCATGCCATAATGATTCAACTGCGTACTCCTGGTTAAAAGTAAGTTCAGAACCTTTCTTTATTGCCCCGAACGCTCCCCGTAATTCTTCTAACGGATTAAAGGCAGAACCTGAGATACTAAACGTATTACTACTTAATGTAATAGTAGAGCCGCCGTTCCATTCCCCTGTACTTGGTTTGTAAGCCATAGAATGCTGCATCATGTAACTACGTGATTTTTGCACTTTAACCTCATCTAATCCGTTTCTAAAATCTTCTGGGAACTGCTCCGCATATTTTCCTAATATGTTTTTTATTTCAGTATTAGTCGGCAAATCTTTTTTAATCAATTCGCTTAAATTTAAGCCGGTTGTTTTGGTGGCCATCTCTTTAACCTTTGTCGCTCCTGCAACTTTATTGTAAGGGTGTTCGGGCGGCATCAATTTTAAACTTGCGCCAGGATTAAAACGAAAGATCTCCAAGCGATTTTTTCCGTCTTTCCCTACTTGCATAGTGGCTTTATCTCCTAAAGCCATAGATTTACTTGAATCACTTTCAGGATACTTACTTTTTCGAACTTGTATAGCCACACAACGACATCGCCAACCGTTTGGCGGATAATACTTTTTCCAAAACTCATCTTGTACCGAAAGCGTTATATCATGCAATACACGGTGTTCGTCACGTACTTTGTCATCATTAACCGTTCGGTACTGTAAATTGTAACGTTCATTAACCTTTGACCAATTGTCCGCACTAATGGCAGAACTAATTGCAAACTGCCTTTCGGCTTCTAAATAATTGTTATTGTATGTAACATTAAGTTTATTGAGTTCATGTTCCAGTTGTGCTTGTGATTTAATCTGACCGTCTTTATTAATTAATAAAGTATTGGCTTCAAATAACTGGGCATGCGTTTTTAAAGAACCAAATAAAAAAGCATCACTTTCCAAAGCCGAACGCAGAACCGGTGAAATAACATTGTCCTGTACCGATTTCTGGAATACTTTATTCGTTTCCTTGATAAGGTTCTGATATGATTTTTGTGCAATATCTTCAGCCTTATAGCCGCCGTTCTTTAAAAGGTGTTTAAATGCTTTTTCACCAGCTTTTAAAACGTCTTTAAAATCAGTAGAATCATTATTTTTGGCATCTAGCGTTGTTGTTTTACAATCATCGCAATCACAACTATACAAAAAGTTTAAACGGCTATGTAAAGCCCCAAAATAAGCTTTGGGGCTTACACGAAAAAACCGTCATTAATGTTTAAACCTTGTTGTAAAACATTAGTAGGTTGCTTGCGTTCCGTTACTTCAACGCCAAATTTTTGTTTATACCATTTCGCATCAACTTCATAATGCTGTAATGCTTGTTGTGTACGTTTAAATAACTCTTCAATATCTTCAACAGGTGGGTAAACATATCGTGTTCCTTTAGGAAAAATACCCAATTCAATACAGGCAGGCATTATTTTAGTATTCCATTCTTCTTCAATTTCAGAACAATCGGCATTGATTAAGTCATTGAACATATCCAAAGCAACCTCTTCTTTAGATCGTGAGCCGTTTTTTGAATCCTGACCTAACTGTACACCAGTAATTAACAAACGAAGTTCTGCATTACAGAAGTCCATAAAGTTTTTGTAAACATCGCCATTTGTACTTACTCCTTGTGCAAACTGAAAATCTTCTGTTGTATCAATCAACATCCAAGCAGCTGCACCCATATCACGCAGCATTTGTTCACCTTTAGCACGCATTGAAGGATTATGTGTGTTTGTTTTCATTACCCTTGGTGGAATACCGTAAATCTCACATAACTCACTCCAACAGCTTTGTGTAAAGCGTTTCATTAATACGTGCGGAACGGCTTTGTTAAGCAGGCCTAAATCCTCGAAATTTTCGCCAAATTCAAAAAGTGTGTTATTGTATTCGTCTGCATTTCGATAATCAATGGTTTGTATTCCCAAGTAATCAGGGTAAACAACACCGGCAAACGGATCAACATTTTCACGCGGTATAAGGTTTACATTTATTTTGTCTTTTTCTTTAACCAATTCAATTAAAGAGTGAACGAAAAGTTTTCGTTCGAAAATTGCGCTGTTAATGGCATTGATCCATTTTGCATTTTGATGCACCCTGGTTAAATCTTCCAATTCATTTCCGGCAGCATCTTGCAAAACAAAAGCAGCAGATAAAACTTTTAATCGGCGGTTTTCAATTTGCGATGTTAATGTAGTGTCTTTTAAAATGTTTTTAAAAAGTAATTGAATAGGCCACATTTTGCGACCTTCTACATTTAACGCTATATTTTCAGAACGTCTCCAGTCTTGAATGTCTTTTCGAGTACCTGTAACGGAACGTTCAATTATTTGGCTTGAAATAGTTGAAAATACAGGCTGTGCCGTTTGTGCTTTATCTTTTTTAAATCCTATTTGCTCCATTGTTATTCGTGATTAAATTTTTTTCTACTACCAAAAGAAAAGGGCTTTGCATCTACCATTGCAGGATCATCTTCGATGTTTTTAATTGGCAGACTTCCAAGTGTTGTGTTACCAGTAGATAAGTCTTCAAGCTTTTTAATTACTCTGTCGTACCTGTCTTTTGCCTGCTCCATGATAATATCTGCATTACACAGTTCAACAATATACCATTTGGCAATTGTGATGCAGTAGCGAACAATCAGCGCGTTGCGTGCAGTTCCGGTTTTATTAAAAATGTTTTCTACATCGTAAATAAATCGTCCGTCTTGATTTTGCTTCATGTTGATATTTGCTTCCAAATAGCTGCGACATTCCTGCTCTGCTACTTCTAATGCTTCAATAACAATACTGTCATCGTTTTCGGTTATCTGATCAGTCTGATATTCGTATATGTTATTCTTTAAATCTTCGGGTTGTAAAAACATAGTCTAATATTTTTGTGAGGTTCTAAATCCTACAGCGTAGGTATTGTTTGATGTTGCAATACTGTTTTGGATCAACCATACACCGCCCTCCAGTAAATCGGGTCCATCCATCATTTTAGAAGTTGCCGATACACCTAACATTTGTTGTTCCATGCGTTCCATGTGCGGATTTTTCTGCTCTGTGATATTAAAAATCAAAGAACTATTACGGTGAATTGGTTCCAATGTTCCTTCAATCCTATAAAACTTTTCGGGTTTTTTACGAGTGTCGGGCGTTAACGGTATTGTCATTCCTTTTTCACGTTCTTTTTGGCGTATAAGCGGAATAATTACCTGCTCGTAAAAAGGGTCCTGCAAACTGTTGTTTTCAACATATAATCGTTTTATATCTACACCTTCTGTAATTAAGAACTGGTGCGCTTCAAATAAGGCATCAACAAACTTTGAGTTACGCATGGTGTCCAACCAAATTTTGTATAGATAATATTTGCCGGCTTTGTAACCGATTACACCAATACCTTTTGTAGAAGCGTTTCCTTTGTCTTTATTTGAAGTTGCCGGGTCGGCATATACCAAAACACGCTCACAGCTTTTTAATGTTGGGCATCGGTCGAAATAAACCTTTTTAAATACATCGCCTTCCTGCACAGGGTTGTTGAAGTATTCTTTTTGAGCCGAATTGTAACTTATGGAATCCAATACACGGTCGATACTTTCTTCCGTGTTTTTTTGTGGCCACGAAGAAACGCCGTCTTTATCTCGAATATTGACAATTTCGTGTTTGTCGGCTTTTTTTGCTAATTCGGTAATACAGCAAAATTTCGCAATGATGTTACCGCAAACGATGATCATTAATGCGTTTGAAATAGACCGCGTTGGTATCAAAGCTTCTTCAATCCATTTCATCTTATTACGGATACGTTCAGGGTTACGGCATTCTTCATCGGTATCAATATCATCAATCAGTATCAAGTCCGGGCGTGCAGCATCGTTACGTGTACCACGCGGCGACTGACCGGCACCCAATGCACGGAATGACACACCGCCTTTAGTAGTGAATTCTCCTGTTTCCCATTTACCAATGCTTTGTTGCTCACCATAATCATTTATGATTCTTTGATTGCTCTCTAAAATATTTTTATAAGGCAACAGCAAACGAACGGCATTATCGTATGAACTGGAAACCAAAAGAATGTTTTTCTTTTTGCCGGTTAAAGCCAGCTTTAAGGTTTCCATCATAGTACGTGCCGACTTTGCCAACTCACGAGACCACGAACGAATCAGGTAAAGCTCCATGGTAGACATTACTAATTTTGTTGACTTCTTATGAAAGTCTGCCGGTTCTGATGAATAGAAGTTTGGAAAATAGTATTTAAACCACGCTTCATCATCGGACTCTAATGCTTTAATACGTTTGGCTTTCTCAATAGACGTTTCGTTTAAATCAATTGGAGTCGCACGCCTTGTGTTCTCTCTGAATTCGTTCCAATCTTCCCACAGCTGTTTATCAGTCTTTTTTTTAGCCATGATTACTTCATCTTTTGTTTAATTAACAGGTCGAAATAATCAGTAAGCGTTTTGGCAAATTCCAAATCAATACCCTGAACCAGCTGTATAATCATTTTAGCTACACTTACTATTTCGCCGACTGAAGTTTCAGTTTCCAACTTATTAATAGCACTAGTAAGCTTTGTAATAATGTCTGCCTCTTTTGAAGTAGGTGTGTTGTTGATCTTTACAGGAAAATCTGTAGGGTTTATGTCAGGGTTCTGAAGTTTTTCATTACCGTTTTTGTCCTTAACTATAATAGGTTTCAACAAGTTTGCAGGTATATCGTAAACAGTCGTTCTGGTTTCTATTTCCTTGTTTAACCGATCTAACTGGTTGTAAAAACTTGTGAGCTGAGTGTCTTTTGTAACCAGTAAAGATTTTCGCAAATCATCCCATTTGCCTTCATCCTTCCATTTACCGATAGTCTTTTCGGTTCTGTTTAATCTGCGTGCAATTTCCTTTTGGGTATTACCTTCTATAAACAGCCTTTTGGCATAGTCTTTATCAAGTTCAATTTTTGCTTTTTCTCTACTCATTATTACTCCTATTTATAGCAAAATTGCTTTCAAAACCAATCATAATCAATTAGTTGTTCAGTTGCTTTACAGCTTTGTAAGTCTATTAAACACAGTTGTTTATCTGCTTTACAGTTATTTTTTTTCGCTTGTAAATCGTCAAATCTTTGCTTCAGAAATAAGTAGAACCTAATACAACAGCCATGAAGTAATGAGTAAAAATTTAAGCCGGTTCGTAGCTAATGACCAGGAACAAAAAAACTCGTATGGGTTTTATGTTTTAACCTCCGGAATTTCATTGGCACGATTTGAAAATAACCCCGTGATGCTCGACGGACATTACATATCCAATCATGCAGTTATCGGCAGATGGTTAAACATTGAAAAAGCAGGAAACCTTTTAACGATGTTGCCCGAATTCGATACGGAAGATGAAGCAGCTAACAAAATAGCCGGAAAGGTTGAACGTGGTTACATCAAAGGTTGTTCAATGGGAATCATTTGGCATCCTGACGATTTGGAGTGGATTGGTGATAAACTGGTATTAACGAAATGTGAGCTTTATGAAGTTTCAATCGTTGCGGTACCAAGCAATAAAAATGCAATCCACCTGTACAACTCCGAATTACAACTTTTAAAAGACGATGAAGTGCAAACAATGTTGTCTTTAATCCCTACAGAATTTGAAAACGAAATTGATAATAAACCAAGTATGAAAAAAATAGTATTGTCTTTGGCCGTAATGCAGGCCTTATCTATCGACGAAACTTCACCTGAAGGAATCGATGCAACTATTGTTGAAGCAAAAGTGTTAGGATTAAGCAATCAACTAACAGCTGCCAACACACAATTACAAGCTTTTAAGGACAAAGAAGCACAAGAAGCACAGGCGCAGAAACTCACCTTAATCGATGACGCCGAAAAATCGGGCAAAATAAAAAAAGATCAACGTGAAACCTTTTTAGCATTGGATTACGGAGTTGCTAAAACCATTTTAGACGGTATTCCAGGTTCAACCTCGTTAGCTGCACAAATCAACAATACAGGATTGGGAAAAAACGCAGCAGACATGACTGCTGAAAAGTTCCAAACCTTGTCTTTAGCCGAACAGGTTGACTTTAAAGCAAACCACTTTGAAGATTACAAAAAATTGTTTAATTAAAATTTAGAAAAACATGCCAGCAAATTTTCCAGAGATTTGGGAAGGAAGAGTAAGAGAAAAACTTACCACTTCAGATAAAGTAAAATGGTTAGACGGAATTCCGGAACTTGATGCAGAAGTATATGTATTGGGCGAAGGTACAGCAACCGAACAAAACACTATTCACATTCCGATTGAAACGTTCAGTCCGGATGTATTGTTAAACAATACAACATATCCAATCGCTATTCAAGAATTCGCGGACGGTACCGTTCAAATGAACCTTGATAAATATCAAACAAAAGCAACTTCTATTTCAGATGATGCTGCAATGGGTGCGTCTTATTCAAAAATTGACTCGGCTACACGTGGACACGTTCGTCAAATCAGTTCAACAAAATACAAAAAAGCAATCCATGCAATTGCACCGGCCGCACATACATTAGTAACTCCAGTTATTGAACTTCCGGGCAGTTATACTGCAAACGATGTATATCAGTCAATGGTTAAGGTTAAAGAAGCTTTTGACGATGCTGAAATCCCTGAAGACGAAAGACGTTTTGTTTTAGCAACTAAACATTATAACAAGTTGTTGACCGATCGCGAGCGTTTTGGAAACTTATTGGTAGATCATAACACAGGTAAAGTAAATCAGCAAATTGCAGGTTTCGATATTTACACTTATGTATCAAACCCTAAATACGATGCAACTACCAAAGCTAAAAAGGCATTTGGAGCTGTAGCGGTTGAAACGGACAAAGTTGCATCGGTGGCGTTCTATGCAGATAACATCGGTAAGAAAACAGGAAAGACAAAACAATACTTTTCGCCAGCTTCTGCAAACCCAACCACGCAAACCAATTTGGTTAACTATCGTCATTATTTTATTGCAATGCCGGTACAAAATCAAGCTATCGGAGCAATCATTTAAAAATGAATGAAGTGATACTTACAGCCCTTATCGGTGTTATAACCAATTTGGGCACTTGGTACGCAGCTCGAAGAAAAAACACTGCTGAAGTACAGGCAAACGAATTGGACAATGTCAATAAGGCTGTAAAGTATTACCGTGAAATGCTCGACGATTTTGCACAGCGATACAAGAAAGCAATTGAAGAGTTGGAAGCAGCAAAAGCCGAATTGGTTCAATTAGAAGAGCGGTTTACAAAATTAGCAATCGAAAACCGAGCGTTAATAGAAGAATTAAAAAAATACAAACAACTTAATGGTAAGACTGTAAGTTAACGCGACAGGTTCACTAAAGCGTATCACAAAGTTTCTAAATAAGATCATAAGCATTCAAATATAAGAACATCTAACTGTCTGCCTTATGTCTTACCATTTAATACTATAAAGTATGGAAAAAGATAAATTATTTGAAAGTCATCCCAATCTAAAAGTTTATTACAAAACGGCAGATGGTGCGGCTTTCTACAATGAAAATTTAGCACAGCTCCACGCAAAAACCTTATCTGATAAAACAGTTGAGCCGATTTATAAATCAGTTCTTGAAAAGGTTGTAACCGCTTTGGAAAATATCAAACAAGATAAAATTCAAAGTGCTGTTGCATCGGATTTATTGTCCGGAACGGAAACTGATGCGGAAAAACAAGCACAAAAAGAAGCTGAAGATCAAGCTATCAAAGATGCTCAAGCATTGGCAGAAAAAGAAGCTGAAGATCAAGCTATCAAAGATGCTCAAGCATTGGCAGAAAAAGA
>JBEBXJ010000026.1:0-22622 GCA_040391685.1 Paenimyroides baculatum | reverse complement strand
AAGTGACGATGTTGGTTCGATCTGAAAAATTCCGTGCATCAAAAATCATGGAAGACCGTGTGAAAAATACTCCTAACATCGAAATTTTAATGAGTACCGAAATTGATGAGGTTTTAGGTGACGGACAAATTGTTAACGGTGTGCGTGTGGTGAATAACGTTACCGGTGAGAAAAAAGAAGTAGCTGTTACCGGTGTTTTCGTGGCAATAGGACATAAACCAAATACCGATATTTTTGCAGGTCAGTTAACAATGGATGAAACCGGATATTTAATTACCGAAGGAAAAACATCAAAAACGAATATTCCCGGTGTTTTTGCTTGTGGTGATGTGCAGGATAAAGATTATCGCCAGGCAATTACCGCAGCAGGCTCGGGCTGTATTGCGGCTTTGGATGCCGAACGTTATATAGCAAGTTTATAATTTTTATACAGGCGGCTTCGGTCGCCTTTTTATTTTATGCTACAGGTAAAACAGCTTTCTTTTTCATACAACAACAGTCAGGTTTTAAACGATGTGAGTTTTCAGCTTAAAGCAGGAAATTCGTATGCGTTGATCGGAGCCAGCGGAAGTGGAAAATCGACTTTGTTGAAACTTATTTACGGTTTGTTGGATGCCGGTTCGGGTACTGTCTTTTGGAACGATCAAAAGGTGTTGGGTCCTGCTTTTCATTTGGTTCCAGGAATGGATTATATGAAATACCTGGCACAGGATTTTGATTTGATGCCCTTTGTTTCGGTTGCCGAAAATGTTGGAAGATTCTTATCGAATTTTTATATGAAAGAAAAAAAGGATCGAATTTATGAACTCCTAGATCTGGTTGATATGACTGAATTTGCCAATGTAAAGGCGAAATTATTAAGTGGCGGACAAATGCAGCGAACCGCTTTAGCCAGGGTTTTGGCTTTAGAACCTGAAGTGTTGCTGTTAGACGAACCTTTTTCGCACATAGATCCTTTTCAAAAAAGAAAACTGGCAACACAGCTTTTTCAGTATTGTAAACAAAAAGGAATTACTGTTTTGTTTACATCGCACACTCCCGAAGAAGCGTTGATGTATGCGGATGAAATACTGGTTTTACAAAATGGACAGTTAATAGAAAAAGATATACCTCAAAACATTTACGAAAACCCTAAAAATGAATACATTGCCCGATTGACAGGAGATGTAAATATAATTCCTGCAAATTATTTGGGTTTAAACAGCGATAAAATTTTGTATGTAAGACCACATGAGATAGAAATTTCTTCTAGCGGAATTGAAGTGGAAGTTGTAAATTCTTATTTTACAGGAAAAAATTATCTGGTTTATGCGATTTTAAAAAATATAAAAATTTGTTTTGAACATACAACTGCTTTTCAATCAAATGAGCGTGTGCATATTTCTATTTTAAGATAAATCTATTTCTCTGCCAAAACACTAAAAAAAGTACGGTTAACCAATTCGTTTGTTTTGCTGATAACTTGTTCGGTTTGCGAAATACTTTCTATAATCTTAAAATGATTTTGTTGTAATAATTCGTGAACTTCTTCTAAATGGTAAAGGTTGAAACCAAAAGGTGTAAAAGGTAGTTTTTCCATAAAAGATTTATCGGCAAAAGTCAGTGCGAAAATACCGTTCGGTTTTAAAACACGATGAATTTCATTTAAAAGCAAGTCTGGGTTTTGCCAGAAATAAAGAGTATTGACGGTAAAAATCTTATCGAAGTTTTCACTGTCAAAAGGAATTTCAGTTCCATTGTATAATTGAAAATCAGCTTTGTTGTTTTCAATGAAATTCTGGTTTAAACGTTTCGCCTCTTGCTGCATTAATTCCGAAATTTCCAAACCAAAATAGTTCAAATCTTTATGTTGATTCATCAAAAGTGGTAAATGCCCGCAATTGCCGTGACCTAATTCTAACACAGCATCATTCTCACTTATATTTAAAGATTCAATTGCGTGTTTGGTCATGCCAATATTGGTTGCGTTCATCATGTTTGCAACTTCAATTCCTGTTTCTCCTTCCGGATTTCCCAGTTGTTTTGCTAATTCTTTTAAATCATCTTTCATAAAAAAATCGTTTGGTTTAAAATTACTTATTAATTTCAATTTTGTATTTACACTATTTTAAAAAAGTGTTGTATAATTAAAAAACGCCAGCAAATGCCAGCGTTTTCAAAAATGTATTCATTCTGTAATCGAATAAAAATCTGTAATAGATTCTTCACTCCATTATATTTCGTTCAGAATGACAAAGTACTGTGCATTACTTTTTATTCTTTAAATGCTTATCTAAAAATTGTTCTTGTTCCCAAAGCAAATGTAAAATATTTTCTTTAGCAACATAGCTGTGACTTTCTTTAGGTAAAATTACCATACGTACCGGTGCACCCAATCCTTTTAAAGCCTGAAAATAACGCTCGGTTTGTAAGGTAAACGTTCCCGGATTGTTATCTGCTTCGCCGTGAACTAATAACATTGGTGTTTTCATTTTTTCGGCATTCATAAAAGGTGACATAGTGTTGTAAACATTAGGAACTTCCCAGTAATTGCGTTGCTCACTTTGAAAACCAAACGGAGTCAGCGTTCTGTTATAAGCACCAGAACGCGCAATTCCGCAAGCAAACAATTTGGTGTGAGCCAATAAATTCGCTGTCATAAACGCTCCGTACGAGTGTCCGCCAACGCCTACACGAGTTCTGTCAATATATCCTAATTTATCAACCGCATCAATAGCCGCTTCGGCATTCATAGCCAATTGCTCAATAAAGGTGTCGTTAGGTTCTTGCGTTCCTTCGCCAATAATCGGGAAAGCGGCATCGTCTAAAACAGCATAACCTTTCGCAGCCCAGTAAACAAACGATCCGTAGTAAGGAAATGTGAATTCGTTAGGATTTGCTGATGATTGACCCGCACTGTTTTTATCTTTATATTCTGCAGGATATGCCCAGATTAATAAAGGAAGTTTTGTTTTTGGATTTTTTCTGTCGTAACCTGCCGGTAAATATAACGTTCCAGATAACTCTACACCGTCTTTACGTTTGTATTTAATGACTTCTTTATGAACATCTTTAATACTTTCGAACGGATTTTTGTTGAAGGTAATTTGCTTTAAATCTTTTTTAGATTTGATGTTACGGAAATAGTAATTAGGATAATCGTTTTTCGATTGAATATTCACCAAAACATCGCCTTTTTTAACATCGATTATTTCTGAAATTGATTCGATACGGTCTGTAAGGCTTGATTGATACAGGCGTTTTGTTTTTAAGGTAGTTAGATCCAATTCATCGATAAATGGAAATTGACCTTCTTTGGTATGACCTTCTCCGATTAAATACAGTTTGTTGTTTTCTTTTTGAAGGGTGTATCTTCCTAACGCATTCTTCTTTGTTTGAAAATTGCCCGGATCGCTGTAGATATCCTGATAATTTCTGTCCCAAATTGTAACTAATTCCGACTTTTTAGAAGGATTGAACAAATAGGTTTTAGTGTTTCGGGTATCGTACCACTGGTCGTAAACAATTGCGGTTTCGTCATCGCCCCATGCAATTCCGCCAAAACGTTGGGTAGTTTTAGTTAATAGTTCCGGTTGGTTTGCAAACGGAGCTTCCCATGTATATAAGGCATCGCGCTTTTCAACATTCTTTGCAGGATCCCCCCCATCTAAAGCTTCCACAAAAAACAAAGTTGCAGGTTTATCTGCTCTCCAGCTCATGCTGCGTTTTCCTTCGCGAACCGCCATAAAACCTTTTGGCATTACTTCGCTTAAAGCAACATCGTTCACTAATTTTACTTCGGTACCTTCAGTTGTATAAGCTGTTGTTTTCATAGGAAATCTGTTTAACGGAACCAAATATGAGAAAGGTTTTTGTATAGTTGTTAGCAAAATATACTTACCATCGGGTGAAAAAGTCTCGTTAGAATACAAATCGGCTTTTTTAAACAGTTTTTTGTTTCCATTTAAATCAATCGTGTATAATTCAGATGTTACAATGGTTTCAAAATTAGCTTCGTCGGTTTTGTTTTTCAATAAATCCTGATACGTTCTGTTTTGCGATACCACACCTTCTTCGGCAGTAGAAACAATTGGTCCGGTTGGTATGGCTTTTGCAGCATCGATCAAGGGTTTTCTATTTTCAGGAATCACTTTAATTAACAAATCGCTGCTGTTTTTATACCACGTAATCGGGTTGCCTAAATTGGCATTTAAAACGGCATCGGTCAGTTTTTTTGCCGTTGCGGTTTGTAAATCTAAAATCCACAATTCGTTGCCGGTTGCAGTAGTGTTTGTAAAAGCAAGTTTGGTTTCGTTTGGTGCCCAGGTCACATTACTTATAAGCGCATTTGCAGGCAGACCTTTAACATTGGTTTCAGTTTTATCGTTCGTTTTTTTAATTTTGATATTGTTGATAAATGATGCCGTGCTTGAAATATTTGTAGTAGGATTGATACGTAAACCGCCCAAACGCAATTCGTCTTGATTTAATTCATCAAGACTTTTATAGGTGTTTCGGTACGATAAAACCATCCATTCTTTGCTGGTATTCATTGATACCGTTGGCGCGCGATCATAATCTGCCAGTTGTAAAATTTCTTTCGATGGTTTTTGAAATGTAATATTTTCTTGTGCAATCATAGGCGCTGTGGCTAATAATAGTACTAAAAGTGTGTGTTTTATTTTTTTCATTTATAATAGGTTTTTTACAAAAATAAGTATTTAAAGATACAATTAACAAAGCTTTACTGTTTTAAAAAAATATAAGTAAATTAGCATATACTAAAATAAATAACACAATATATGTATCATTCAAAAATAACAGGTTTGGGTTTTTATGTTCCGGATAATGTTGTTACAAATGACGATTTATCAAAGCTGATAGATACGAACGACGAATGGATTCAGGAGCGAACCGGCATAAAGGAAAGACGCCATGTGGTTTTACCGGAAGATACTACGTCGGGTATGGCTTTAAAAGCATCGAAAATTGCCATTGAACGTGCTAAAATAGATAAAGACGATATTGATTTCATTGTTTTTGCCACTTTAAGTCCCGATTATTATTTTCCGGGTCCGGGTGTAACATTGCAAAAAGAATTAGGCATTAAAACGGTGGGTGCGCTGGATATCCGCAATCAGTGCTCCGGATTTATCTATGCCTTGTCTGTTGCTGATCAGTTTATTAAAACCGGAATGTATAAAAATATTTTGGTTGTAGGATCTGAAATTCACTCCAAAGGATTGGACATGACCACGCGGGGCCGTGGTGTTTCGGTAATTTTTGGAGATGGAGCAGGAGCGGTGATATTAAGTCGAACCGAAAATCTGTCGAAAGGAATTTTATCAACCCATTTACATTCAGAAGGCGAACATGCCGAAGAATTGGCGTTAATTGCACCCGGAATGGGTAAGCGTTGGGTTACCGATATCATTAAGGAAAATAATCCCGACGATGAATCGTATTATCCGCACATGAACGGGCAATTTGTGTTTAAAAATGCAGTTGTTCGTTTTTCGGAGGTAATTAATGAAGGGCTGGAAGCCAATAACCTAAAGGTTTCAGATATTAATATGCTGATACCTCATCAGGCAAACTTAAGAATTTCACAATTTATACAACAGAAATTTAAGTTAGCTGATGAACAAGTGTATAATAACATCATGAATTATGGTAATACCACTGCAGCATCGATACCAATTGCATTAACCGAAGCCTGGGAAAAAGGCAAGATTAAAGACGGTGATTTAGTGGTACTTGCAGCTTTCGGGAGTGGTTTTACATGGGCAAGTGCAATAATTCGTTGGTAAAAAAGTTGTAGTTTATATTTGTTCTTAGTAAATTAGAAATCAAAAAATAGTAATGAAAAGTCAGAAAGTAGAAAGTTCGGGACAGGCTCGGCTGTTCAAAAATCCATTTTTAGAGTTACTAACCAAAGGGCATCCTGCATTAAGCTGGGGTATTCATACACCCATTTTGATGTACTGTTTCTACTACGGGTACGTAAATTACAATATGTCACTGCTTACAATGTTTGCAGTTTCGGTTTTTGCCTTATTCTTTTGGACGTTTTTTGAATATATTGCTCACCGTTACGTTTTTCATTTAATAAGTGAAAAAGAAAGCATGCAGAAGTTTGCCTACATTATGCACGGAAATCACCACCATTACCCAAAAGACAGAACAAGGTTGTTTATGCCACCCGTACCAAGTTTGATTATTGCCGCGGCATTGTTAGGGATACAATACTTGGTCTTGGGTAAATACGCTTTTGCATTTTATCCCGGGTTTATTTTAGGCTGGCTAATATATGCGTCTATGCATTATTTAATACACGCAATAGAACCACCCTTTAAGTTTTTACAGCCGCTTTGGCGTAACCACCACTTGCACCACTATCGAAATGATAATTTAGGATTTGGTGTAAGTAATACTATTTGGGATAAGATTTTTGGAACCACCTTCGATTTTAAAAAACACCGTATAGACAAGCAGAAATCTAAAGAATTAATGTTTGATAAAGAAACAAAAAGCAAAACCATTTAAGGTTTCGCTTTTTGT
Source organism: Paenimyroides baculatum (assembly GCA_040391685.1). Lineage (GTDB taxonomy): Bacteria > Bacteroidota > Bacteroidia > Flavobacteriales > Flavobacteriaceae > Flavobacterium > Flavobacterium baculatum_A. Next base: position 16,082 of record JBEBXJ010000026.1, on the reverse strand, counting down.
TTCTTTATCAAATGTACAATTGGAAAAACCAAACCTAAGATTACATTAAAATCTGTTAATAGGGTTTTTGAGCAAACTGAATCGTTACAAATTCACTGTCTGTATATCCAGCTCTACGAGCTTGTACTTTTACTTCACCAATAGTTGACTGTGAATAGGTTTTACCCGGAATTGCATTACCATCAACATAGAAGGTAGCATCAGTAATTTCAGTTGAACCATTCATTGCTGTAAAAATAGCTTGAGTTCCTAAAGGTCTGAATGCTCCATTATGCACAATTCTCAATTGTTCACCAATATTAGGATTAGGGTTTGGTGTAGGAACTTCCGCTACATAATCATCCCCAGAACATGAAATGAAGCCAATGCTTGAGAAGGTAGTTATTGCAATAAAGAAAAAAATCTTTTTCATGTTAATTTATAAGGTTAATTATTGAAATTTAGAAATAATGCTATAAAAATACAAAAAATATTTATTTATCCAATTTATTTATTTCAGTTTGTTGCAGATTATCTATCTTAATATAAAACTATGATAAATAATCAAATAATAAATACATTTTATCTATTGAAATAATAACACATAATATAATTTACATAAAAAATATTATAAGTTAGTGCTTAAATATTTTAATTTAATTTAGTGATTTCCTAGTTATTTTTGTTATTTTTATCAAAAACTAATAAAAATATTGTGAAGTTATGATTAAAAAAATACTTTTATTTTTGTTACTCCCTGTTATAGGAATTAGTCAAGTACAAATAGGTAAAAACATCTCAGGCTATGGTGATTGGTCAAATGTAGCACTCTCTTCATATGGAAATATTGTTGCAGTAGGGGATTCTAGCCAAACTAGTAAAGTTTACGAAGAAATTTCCGGAGTATGGACACAAATTGGTCAAAATATACCAGTTCCGGGTTTTAGTATTGCGCTTTCTTCTTTTGGAAATATTGTAGCTATTGGAAATAATATGCTTAATAATGTAAATGGCATTAGTGCGGGTACTGTGGGTATATATGAGTTTGATATGGGGAGTTGGAAACAGAAAGGTAATGATATTTACGGAAAATCACCTGGTGAACAAAGCGGTTTTAGTGTTTCTCTCTCATCAAATGGACATACGGTTGCTATTGGAGCACCATATAAAGCATGGCAAGGAGATGCCAATAATCCTTCAGGAACCGTCCGTGTTTACAATTATAGTACTATTTCAGGTACTTGGAATCAAGTGGGACAGGATATAGATGGTAAAGGATCGGGGTATTACAGTGGTACGGGTATTTCATTATCAGCTGATGGAAATGTTTTGGCTGTTGGGACAATTTTCGAAGGATCAACTGGAGTTGTACGAGTATACAATAATATAAATGGAGTTTGGTCTCAAATAGGAAATGTAATTCACAGTGTAGGTGGTGAAAGTCGTTTTGGACGTAGTGTTTCCCTTTCTGCGGACGGAACAGTACTAGCAATAGGTGGATACCGTAAAAGCGGTAAAGGACTTTTTAGAGGACATGTCCGATTGTATAAAAATGTATCAGGAGTGTGGGCACAAATAGGAAATGATATAGAGGGGCAAGCCGATTACGAACAAGTTGGTTTTAGTGTTTCTCTCTCGGCAGATGGAAGTATGATAGCTGTTGGTGCAATAATGGAAGCCAATACTTCACAAACTGGTGGAACCAGAATCTACAAAAATATTTCAAATGTTTGGACAAAAATCTATAATGATATTGATAGTGGATATTATGTATCTCTATCCTCTGGAGGCGAGAGGGTTGCTGTAAAAGCTGGTGGGATTACTAAAGTTTATGATTTAACTAAAGCATCATTCTCTATTAACTTTTTACAAGATGATTTTAGTATCTTTCCAAATCCAGCTACAGATATTTTAAACATTAGTATAAATAACAATTTAATTTTAGAAAAAGTAACAATTTATAATAATTTAGGTAAGGTAGTAAAAGTTGCTAATGATAAAATTATTAATATTGATAATTTATCTTCAGGGATATATTTGGTGGAGGTAACCACAAATAAGGGTAAAGCAGTTAAAAAGCTGATTGTAAAATAGTAAATTAAATATGAAAACAATTATCTATCTTTTACTCGCATTTGTAATAGCTGTTACAATATTGTTTTTAATGAAACCTTATGTAAATGATTTGGTCGGTATTCTAATTACGTCATTTATAATTACAATATTTTCTGGTTTTTATAGAAAAGTTTGAAAAGATAAAATAAAAAAATCGCTTTCAAACCTGAAAGCGATTTTTTATTTATGCTTTAGGAAGCAATTGATTTAACATGACTTTAAAATTAGAATCGTCTGGAAAAGGGAATGTACTGTTTATTATTTTTCCGTCAGGATCAATCACAATAAAGCGTGGTATGGAATTTAGCCTGTAAAAATCATTTAAAGGTTTCTGGTTTTTAGCAAAAAGTTGTATGACATTTTTATCGTTAAGCTTCACTTTTTTGCGCCAGGCATTTTCTTTTTCGTCAATGCTTAATGAGACAAAAACAACATCACCTCTTTTATTGTATTCAATGGCGTGCTTTTCAAAGAAGTTTGCTTGATATAAACATGGTCCACACCAACTTGCCCAAAAATCTAAAACCACATATTTTCCTTTATAGTCTGCAAGTGTTTTAGGTTCATTGTTAGTTGTGATAGCTTCAAATGGCAATGCTAAATTTCCTGTTGTGATACGTTTTTTATCTTTAATTACTTTTGAATAATAAACGTGAGCCCTTTCGTCTTTAATAAAAGGTAAAAAAATACTTTCGTATCTTTCCAACTCTGTAAGATCGTTTATGCTGTGTATGTTGTCTTCTAAAATTACTTTTGTAAGCTGTGTTTGTAAAGTGAAATTTTCAATTTTGCTTAAAGCGCGTTCGTATTTCGATAAAATATCATCATTAGAAATATCTTTATTAAATAATTCATAATTTTTAAAACGAAAATATTCTATGTTTTCAGCATTTGCAATTAAATTTTCATTTGTTTGAAAATCAATGTCTAAAATATCCTGAATTGTTTTGTCTTTATTCTCGTAAGAAGGATTGGATTTAACAACAGAATTTTTATACTGTGTCCAAACTAACGCATATTTATAATACAGTTCGTTGTTTATAATTTCGTAATAATCATCTCTAATAACAAAATTATCACTCGTATAAAATTTATTCAGTGTTTTTAAATCGTTGCTATAGCTTTTTTTCAATAAGTGAATAATAATTTCGCTATTGGCCTCTGATCCATCAGAAGTTAATCGGTTAATATATCTAAGATCATCACTCAATTTTACATTTAAAGTATTTTCTGCAATCCGCGATCCAAGAATTTTAAAGGGCTGGTTTTTACTTTCGTCTTCAAACTGAATTTCAACCACGTCATTTTTAGAAAATAAAACATTTTGCTGGTTTTCACCATTTTTATCCCACCAAGCCAAACGATATTTTTTTAAAGGCAGATTTTCTTTGATTATATGATGGAAAGAATTGTTATTAACAGTAATGGTGTGCAGTGTATCGTTCATAATTCTATCTAGCAGATATATTTTGGTAATCATGGAATTTTCCGGAACATTTCCTTTTATCACCGTTTCACTACTTGGAAACAATTTTGTTGGATGATTAACAAAAACAAATAACGTTAGTAAAGCAACAACAGGTACGATATAATTTATAATTACTGCATTTTTATTGGTAATCCACCATTTTTTGTTTTTATAAACGTACCAAAAAGTGATTACAAACAACACAATAACGGTTGCAATAACGCTTAAATATTGGTTATATGTTACCCAATAACCTAAATCGCTCGACGCTTTTAAGCTGTTTTCTAACACTGTTGTAGGAAACCATTTAGGCAGCAAACCAAAAGAGTTTAAAAGAGGTGCAACCAGTAAAGCACCTACACCAATGATTATTGAAATAAACAGATTTGAAAACCGAACCGATATAGCATAAATAACTGCCAATAAAAATCCTGTACCTAAAGATAAACTAATTGTTTTTTTAAGCAGGAATAACCACTGAATGTCTAATATAAACTGTTCTGATTTTGAAGAGAGCAAATAGGCAAAACCGGACACGGCTACGACACCTACCATGAAAATTACGATACTGTAAATGCAAATCTGGTACGCTTTTAAAAATTTGGAATTTAATAAAACCGCTCTTTTAACAGGTTGTGTTTCCATTAGCTGCCACGTGTTGTTTCGGTGTTCTAACTGCGCAATACGTGATGCCGTTACAATTATTATTAAAGGAAAAAACAAGCTGATAAAAGGTATTGTCAATAAGTTGTATTGATCCCAAAAAATATATACCGGATCTAAAGGTTCTGCTTTTTCTGTAAAAAAACTGTACACACTCATACCTATGCCTATTAACGGAGTTATTGCTGCAAGTATGAAAGCTGTGGTGCGAATACCGGAGTGTTTAAGCTTTATGTTTTCGGCTGTAAAAGCTTTTATAAATTGTTTCATAGTATTTTAATTTTTTTTGTTAGGTCAATAAACCATTCTTCTAATCCGCCTTGCGGCTGAATTTTATAAACTGATATATTTTGCTGAATTAAAAAGTTTACAAATGCCGGAATTTCCTCTTTACCCGAAAATTTTACCTGCAATTCGTTTTCACTTACCTGCAAACAATTAGGATAATGTTGTTGTATAACAGCTAAATGCTGACTTAATTGTGCAATTTCTACCAACAAAGTTGCATGGCTGTTTTTTGCCTTTAGTTCACTCATTGTTCCCTGAAACTGCAATTCACCTTTATAAAGAATACCAACGTGTGTACATAATTTTTCAACTTCGGCTAAAATATGGCTCGATATAAAAATGGTAATCCCTTTTTCACGGTTGAGTTTTTGAAGCAGCAAACGCATTTCTATGATTCCTTGTGGATCCAGTCCATTCACAGGTTCATCTAAAATCAATAATTTAGGATCATTAATCAAAGCCATTGCAATACTTAACCGCTGTTTCATTCCCAGCGAATATTTCTTAGATTTGATGTTCTTTGCATGATCTAATCCTACTAAATCTAACACTTCGTTAAATTTTGAATCATCGGTATCTTGAAGTTTCGAAACAAATTTTAAATGTTCCAACCCGGTTAAATGTGTATACAAAGTAGGCGTTTCAATGATACAGCCAATTTGAGAAAAAGCAAAAGGCAATTGTTCTTCTAACGGTTTCCCGAATAAAGAAATCTCTCCCGGATTTTGCTCTCCCAACAATCCTGTTATTAGTCGAATAGTAGTTGATTTTCCTGCACCGTTTGGTCCTAAAAAGCCATAAATGCTTTTTTCGGGAACTTGTATGGATACTTTATTTAAAAGCTTTGTGTTTTTTTGGAACTCAAAACTCAATTCATGTGTTTCTATGATCATTTTAATGGATTTGATTAATGGCGAAGATAAGTTTTTTAGAATAAAAAAAACCGATTGATATTCAATCGGTTTAAACTATTAAAAGAATCCACCAGAACTTTGAACTTCGTTCTTGTCACGGTTTTTACGTTGTAAAGCACGGTTTTTAGCACTACCAAACATATATTGGAAACCTACGAATAACGATTGGCTTTCCCATGTAAAGTTTCCGGTTTGGCGGTAAGGTGCATCGCCTTCAAAACCAAATTGCATTGTGTTGAAAATATCGTTAAAACGCACGCTTACATTAGCTGTGTTTTCCCAGAAACTGTAACGTAAGCCCATGTCGGCTTTATACATAGCATTCATTTGTCCGTTTACCCCTTTTGCAGCACCTTGATAGAAACCAAATAAAGAAGCACGCAATTGATTGGTAATTTTAAAGTTGTTGTTTAAACGCGTGTTAAATACACTGTTGTCAACTTTGCGCTCTTGTAATTCGCCTTCGTTGGTATCTGGGTTTAACACGGTAACAATACCCCGCTGGTTTCTAAAATAATATTCCACACTTGGCTGCACATCCCACCAATTGGTAATTTTATAGTTAGCAGATAACTCAGCACCATACGCCGTGGCTTCATCAAAGTTTCCGTAGCTCATAACCATTTTCTTCTCGGCAATGGCTTCGGCAGATGAAGTGTCTAGATAAAAAGTACGCTCAATAGGATCATTAACCATACGGTAATAAGTACCTAAAGTAGCACTACCTTTCACACCAAAAACTTTGGTATAGTTAAATTCAACCGAATTGGTAAACTGCGGTTTTAATTCCGGATTTCCGATTTGTACTACACGCGGTGTACTGTAATCCCGAATTGGTCTTGTTTGCCATACGTTCGGGCGATCTACGCGGCGGCTTGCACTGATCTGGAAAAAATCGGTCTGGGTAGGGGTATAGCTTAAAAAAGCTGACGGGTATACTGTTAAGTAATCGTCTTTGAATATTGCAGGGGTTGAACCTATCACATAATTTGCGTCTACATTGTATTTCTCTACACGTGCCCCCAATTGATAGCCCCATTTATTAAATTTAGATCCAAATGTTGCGTAAGCCGATGCTATATCAACATTATAATCAAAACTAGCTTGGTTACCTAAAGGGTTTGTAGTACTGTATGTATTGTCAATGCCTGTTGTGCGGTATTCTGCACCTACTTCTAACTTCGATTTTTCATTGAAAGGATGTACGTAATCTAAGTTAGCCTGAACGGCATCTACGGTGTTGTCGCTGAAATCGTTGTACGGATTGTTTCCGTTGCCTGCAATACCAAAGTTCCCGCCCTGATCGTTGTTTGTTTTGCTGTAATTTACTTCAAAATCCAATGTTTGTCCGGCTTTTGCAAACAACTTTTTATAAGCAGCGTTGTAAATTTGCGATTGATTTGATCCGTCGTATTGATCGGTCTGTAAAAACAGCGGATTATTCGGATAAGAAATCGTATTGCCCACTGTTCCTATACCATCTGAATACGTTTGGTTGGTATAAAACGAAAAAGTGTTTTTATCGTTTGCATAAATATCAAAACCAACTTTAAACGTATGGGTTTTATTGTCGTTAACAATATCAAAAAGCTGTTCGCTCATATCGTCTAACTGTGTCATCACACCACCGTTAAACGTTTTTTGATCGGAATAATTGTAATTTCCAAAAAAGTTGATTTTGCCTTTTCGGTAATTTAAATCGATACCCTGATTAAATTTTGGAACCTTGGCAAATGTAATGTTTCCGTTATAACTTCCATTAAAACCATCTTGCATGTTTTTCTTCAACACAAAATTAATCATCCCGGACATTCCTTCCGGATTGTACTTTGCCGACGGATTGGTAATCAGTTCGATTTTATCGATTGAATTGGAAGGAATCTGTTTTAACAGCGTTTTCGGGTCTAAATGCGTTGGTTTTCCATCGATCAAAACACGCACGTTCTGGTTACCTCGCATAGAGATATTTCCGTCCTGATCCACATTTATAGATGGAATATTGTTCATGATGTCGGCAGCCGATGCACCCGCTGTAGAAAGATCTTTACCTACACGGATAACCTTTCTGTCAACCAGCTGTTCCATGGTACTGCGTTCGGCATTAATCACAACGGCATCTAAAACCTCTTCGTCAACTTCTAAAGAAATCATTCCAAGATCAATCGTTTTTTCGGTCGATAAATCAATCGTATTCTTGTAGGTTTTAAAACCGATATATTCTACCGAAACTTCCACTTGAGAATTTGGAAGATTGGTAATAGTGAACGATCCGTCTTCATCTGTTAAATCGCCCGAAATAATTTGACCGTTTGCAGAAATAGCTACCGATGCAAAACCAACCGCGTTTTTAGTCGATTTTTCGGAAACTTTTCCTTTTACGATTCCATTACCTGCCGATGGTTGCTGCGCCCATGCGCTAACCGATACAGCTAAAAGCAATGACAGGGTTAAGTACTTCTTTTTCATTTTTGTTTTTATTTTGTATGATTTTAAGCCGTGGTCTAATAGATTTTCCGCTCAACTTATTGTTTGATGAATTAGTGTGCGATTGATTTAAAATGTTACACTGAAACAAAAAAAATTTCTGCACCGTGTTTTAGTAAATTAAAAGCTGCCGAAAAGTTTTATCTTTGCAGCTTAATTAAAAATTTAAAACAATGTCTTTACAAGAAATTTTAACGCCGTACATTAAGCAAGCAGTTCAACAATTGTTCGATTTAGCGATCGACCGAGTGGAATTTCAGGCTACGCGCAGGGATTTTGAAGGAGACGTTACAATGGTTGTTTTTCCGTTGGTAAAACAGTTAAAGGGAAATCCTGCCGAAATTGGAAGCAAAATAGGCGAGTACCTTGTTGAAAATGTTGATTTGGTAACAAAATTCAACGTAATTCAAGGGTTTTTAAATATTGTTATTAGCGATAGTTATTACAGCCAGTTTTTTAATTCTATTTTAGAAAATAAATCGTTCGGATACCAATCAACAGATACCAATGCAAAAGCGGTAATGGTAGAATACGCATCGCCAAATACCAACAAACCGCTGCATTTAGGGCATGTGCGTAATGTACTTTTAGGTTATGCTGTAGCCGAAATTTTAAAGGCTTCGGGTAAAAAAGTGTATAAAACACAGGTGATTAACGATCGTGGAATTCATATCTGCAAATCAATGTTGGCTTGGGAAAAATTCGGAAATAACGAAACACCAGAATCTACCGGATTAAAAGGCGATAAGCTGGTTGGTAATTACTATGTAGAATTTGACAAAGCTTATAAAGCAGAAATAAATCAGTTAATAGAAAAAGGATTAACCGAAGACGAAGCTAAAAAACAAGCTCCATTAATTTTAGAAGCTCAGGAAATGCTTCGTAAATGGGAAGCAGGCGATGAGCACGTGGTTAACCTGTGGAAAAAAATGAACAGTTGGGTGTACGATGGTTTCGAGGCGACTTATAAAAACATCGGTGTAGATTTCGACTGTAATTATTACGAAAGCAATACCTATTTGTTGGGGAAAGATGTGGTTGAAGAAGGTTTGGCAAAAGGAATTTTCTATAAAAAAGAAGATAATTCGGTTTGGATTGATTTAACTGCCGATGGTTTAGACGAAAAACTAGTGTTGCGTTCAGACGGAACTTCGGTTTACATAACGCAAGATATTGGTACAGCCATTCAACGGGTAAAAGATTTTCCTGATGTTGGCGGAATGGTTTACACTGTTGGTAACGAACAGGATTATCACTTTAAAGTATTGTTCCTGATCCTTAAAAAATTAGGTTACGATTGGGCAGAACATTTATTTCACTTGTCGTATGGAATGGTAGATTTGCCTTCGGGTAAAATGAAATCGCGTGAAGGAACCGTTGTTGATGCCGATGATTTAATGAGTGATATGACCGTTACTGCCAGAGAAATTTCTGAAGAATTAGGAAAATTAGAAGGATTAAGCGAAGAGGAGAAAAACACGCTGTACCAAACAATTGGTTTAGGTGCATTGAAATATTATATTTTAAAGGTAGATCCTAAAAAACGTATTTTGTTCGATCCTAAAGAATCGGTTGATTTTGCAGGAAACACCGGTCCTTTTATTCAATACACCTATGCGCGTATCCAGTCTATTTTACGTAAAGCAGATTTTGATTTTACCCAAGTAGTTGAAACAACTGAATTACATGAAAAAGAAAAAGAACTGATTAAGATTTTAGCACAGTTTCCGGAAGTCATTCAGCAGGCAGCCAAAACGTACAGTCCGGCACTCGTTGCTAATTATACCTACGATTTGGTAAAAGAATATAATTCGTTTTATCAGTCGGTTTCTATATTAGGCGAAGAAGATCACAACAAAAAAGTATTCCGCGTACAATTGTCAGACAAAGTAGGGCAGACTATCAAAAACTCCTTTGCTTTATTAGGAATTGATGTTCCAAACAGAATGTAAAATATAAATGCCGTTCGTAAGAGCGGCATTTAGTTTTTTAGAGTAATTCTATTTATTTGAATTTACTGTTTTCCAATAAACATCATAAAAATCTTCCTTTTTATTATTATCATTTATAATAAGTTTTCCAAAATAGTCTACTAATTTATCACGATAAGGAGAGGTTTTAGAGAGTAAATCATTGTTATTCTGATCAAAAACTAAAATGGACGCATATATAGTTTCAATAGATTCTAAACCATTTGTAGCTATCGTAAATTTAGTCGAATCATTAGGGAATAATTGTATGTTTTCCCAAATCAACATAGGATGTGTTTCTTTATTAGCATAAATTTCCTTGTGCCATTTACCAAATTTATCATACATCACTTTTTTTGTGTACATTGCTGTATGCACACATTCATATTTTACCTCATTGAGTTTTATAGTGTCTTTATTTACAACTGATATAAACTCGTCATACAGAATTGTCTTAAATCCATTTTTGATTATTTTTTTACAACGTTTTTCCTGAGAATATCCAGCATAAGACATTATAGAAAGAATTAATAAATAAATTATTTTTTTCATACTTATGATATTATTTTGTTAAAATAATGGATTCTTTTTTAACTACCAAATAAAATTGCTTCTGTGTTTTTAATTGTTTATGAATTGAAATTCATCATAAAAACTAACATCTAACATCTAACAAACAAAATCTAAAATTATTGTATATTTGTGGTTTAGTTATAATACCCAAAGTATGTTTGATAATTTAAGCGATAAACTAGACAAAGCCTTTCATATACTAAAAGGTCACGGAAAAATTACAGAAGTTAACGTTGCCGAGACTTTAAAAGAAGTGCGTCGTGCGTTGTTAGATGCCGATGTTAACTTTAAAATTGCCAAAGATTTTACCACTAAAGTAAAAGAAAAAGCCATTGGACAAGACGTTTTAACAACGTTACAACCGGGACAGTTAATGGTTAAAATCGTTAAAGACGAATTAATCGAATTAATGGGTGGCGACGCTGTTGGTGTAAATCTTTCGGGAAATCCAACGGTAATTTTAATGTCGGGTTTACAAGGTTCTGGTAAAACAACTTTTTCCGGAAAACTGGCAAACTTCTTAAAAACTAAAAAAACGAAGAAACCTTTATTGGTTGCGTGTGATATTTACCGTCCGGCGGCAATTAACCAGTTGCATGTAGTTGGCGATCAAATTGGTGTTGAGGTATATTCGGAGCCGGAAAACAAAAATGCCGTTTCTATTGCAACAAACGCCATTGAACATGCCAAGAAACACGGATTCAATGTAGTTATTGTCGATACTGCCGGTCGTTTAGCGATTGATGAAGAAATGATGAACGAAATTGCAAACGTTCACGCAGCAATTAAACCACACGAAACCTTGTTTGTTGTAGATGCCATGACAGGGCAAGATGCTGTAAATACTGCAAAAGCATTTAACGAACGATTGAATTTTGACGGAGTTATCTTAACAAAATTAGATGGTGATACACGTGGTGGAGCTGCAATTTCTATTAAATCTATCGTAAATAAACCAATTAAATTTATTGGTACAGGCGAGAAGATGGATGCAATTGATGTGTTCTATCCCGATCGTATGGCAGACCGTATTTTGGGAATGGGCGATGTTATTTCGTTGGTAGAACGTGCACAGGAACAATATGATGAAGAAGAAGCCCGCAAGCTTCAAAAGAAAATAGCTAAAAACGAATTTGGTTTCGATGATTTCTTAAGCCAGATCCAGCAGGTAAAAAAAATGGGGTCAATGAAAGACCTTATGGGAATGATTCCAGGTGTTGGTAAAGCAATGAAAGATGTAGAAATTGAAGACGATGCCTTTAAACATATCGAAGCAATTATCCATTCCATGACTCCGGTTGAACGTAAAAGACCTTCCTTGTTAGATGCAAAACGTAAACTTCGTATCGCAAAAGGTTCTGGAACCGATATTCAGCAGGTAAACCAATTGCTGAAACAGTTTGACCAAATGAGCAAGATGATGAAGATGATGCAAGGTGCACAAGGTAAAAACCTGATGCGCATGATGGGGCAGATGAAAGGTATGGGAATGAAATAAGGAATTTAGTCACAATGTCTAAAGTCGAAAAGTCAATTCATTTAAAACTAAAAACAAAACAACAACAATGCAATTATTAGACGGTAAAAAAGTATCGGAAGAAATTAAAAACGAAATTGCTGCCGAAGTAGCTAAAATAAAAGAGCGCGGAGAAAAAGTACCGCATTTGGCTGCAGTTTTGGTAGGAAGCAACGGTGCGAGTTTAACTTATGTGGGAAGCAAGGTAAAAACCTGTGAAAAAATTGGTTTCGACTCTACATTGGTTTCGTTACCCGAAGAAACTACAGAAGAAGAACTTTTGGCAAAAATCTACGAATTGAACAATAACGACGATATCGACGGATTTATCGTTCAGTTGCCTTTACCAAAACATATCGACGAACAGAAAGTTTTAAACGCCGTTGATCCTGATAAAGATGTAGATGGTTTCCACCCGGAAAACTTCGGTCGTATGGCATTAGAGTTGGAGTCTTTTATTCCGGCAACTCCTTTTGGTATTTTACAGTTGTTAGAACGTAATAAAATTGAAACCAAAGGTAAAAATGTAGTAGTAATTGGTCGTTCAAACATTGTTGGTAAACCAATGAGCTTGCTAATGAGCCGTAAAGCCTATCCTGGCAATGCAACGGTTACGTTAACACATTCGGCAACTCAAAACATTGAAGCAATTACCCGCGAAGCCGATATTGTAATTACTGCATTAGGAGTTCCGGAATTTTTAAAAGCAGAAATGATTAAAGAAGGAGCAGTGATTGTAGATGTTGGTATTACCCGTGTTGCCGATGAAACCAATGCAAAAGGCTACGTAATTAAAGGTGATGTGGCGTTTGATGAGGTTGCACAAAAAGCATCGTGGATTACACCGGTTCCGGGCGGTGTAGGACCAATGACTATTGCCATGTTAATGAAAAATACATTGATAGCAAGAGAGCGCAGATCTAAAAAATAAACATAATTTTTGATAATAGAAACCATCTCAATTGAGGTGGTTTTTTGTTTGGGGATAAATTGATAAGAAAGAGGATTACTAATCTTAAAATTTATATATTTGCGAGAGTAAAAAAATAGTAAAAATATAGAATAAAATAATATACATATAATATTAGCGTTTCGCTTTAAAATTTCCTGTAACCGAAATCTTGCAACTTTTTCAACAACACAGGAAGGTAAAAGTGGAAACGTCTGCGGTAAAGCGTGGGCGTTCCTTTTTGCTTTGTGTTGTGGGTTTTGCAAGAACCTCGGTTACGAACAAAAGGAATTAGCTCACGTCTTTTTTTATGCTTTTACGGAAACCCGTAAGAAAATGAAAAAACAGAGTAATACATTTGGATGCTCAATGTAAAAATCGTAGAAAATATGCCCACACCTTTCTTCATAAAACAAACAACTAAAGACTTACTTGTATTTGTCTTCTTGCCTTTGTTGTTGGGTGTGTTCATTTATTATTATACAAGACCTCATTCCATTTATTTTTTGAGTTGGATCGATGATAGCATTTTGCAATCAGAAACCACATCTAAAATTCAACTTCCTTATTGGATTATTTATCATTTGCCTGATGGACTTTGGGCTTTTGCTTTTACATCAATCGTTTGTATTATTTGGCAAAAAAATACTAATAGACAGAATATAGGCTGGTTGTTGACACCTGTATTTATTTCAATACTTATAGAAATTGGTTATGGAACATTTGATTGGGTTGATCTATGTTTTGTGATTATTGGAGGAATCCTACCTTTTATTGTAACTCAATTTTTAAATTTTAATTATATGAATAATAAAAACAATTTTAGAAAAGCATTGTCTTTAATAGCAATTGCAGGATTTACTTTGTTTGCCATCGCTTCGGGTGATAGTGAAAGTAATGGTAGTTCATCAAGAAATAGTTCATTAGATAGTGATTCTGGTGCTGAAAAACAATGGACAACGGTTTATACTTTTGAAGGTAATGGAATGAAAAAATCTTCTACTTTTGAATTAACAGGAGGAGAAGCGAGACTTAAATATTCCTATAAATCGGAAGGTGGTATTGGTATGGGAATGTTTTCAGTTTATGTGGTTGATGAAGGAAAAGATATTATGAAAACAGGAGGTTTTCCGGAAGTAATGATACAGTCAGAAAATGAAGAAAGCGAGAGTACTATTCAGAAAAATGCAGGACGTTATTATTTAAATGTAAATGCTGTTGGAAATTGGAAAATTACAGTAGAAGAACTAAAATAAAAAATGTAAATCATGAATAATCAAACACAACTTCAAAAGCCTAAAAGATCTGTATTTGGAAAAATAATTAAATATATGTTTATAGGTTTCAATATTCTAATGGCAATTTGGCTTATTGGAGGAATGGCATCTGCCTCAGAAAGTATTAGTCAAACCACAAATGATGCCGAACAAGCTGGCGCAGTAATCGGAACAGGACTTGGCGCTATGATGATTATTTTTCTTTGGTTGGCAGGTGCTGTGATTCTTGGGATTATGACATTACTAACTAGACCGAAAAGATAATTTAAAAAACTAAAAACCATCTCATTTGCGAGATGGTTTTTTTGTATGTATTTTTAATCGATTTTAAAAACAAAACATGTATTCTACCATTAGCCGGCAACAAAATAATATCCTTACAAAATTATCCAAACAAAATAATCTATTAAGTATCAGCAGAATTGTTTTACTGTTAGCTGCCATTTATTTTTTGTATTTAATGATGTACGAACGAAATCATTCTTATGGACTTATTTCGTTGGCATTGATTGTTGCTTTCGTAATTATTGTAAATATTTATTTAAAGGTACAAGCAAAAGTTGCGTACCACAAAGCCTTAAAGAAAATAAACGATGACGAAACAGCTTTTTTAAACGGAGAATACCAGTTTGATAACGGTTTGGAATATCAAAATCCGCAACACGCTTTTTCGTATGATTTAGATTTGTTCGGACCCAATTCTATTTTTCAGTTTATCAACCGTACCGGTACTTTTTTAGGAAAAGATGCGTTGGTAAACAGTTTGCAGGAAATTCCAACAAGTGAATCAATACTTAGAAAACAAGAAGCTGTAAAAGAACTATCTGAAAAATTGAGCTTCCGTCAGCATTTTCAAACATTGTCCTTATTGGCAGGAACCAGCGAAAAGGAAGATCTGGCAATTAAAGGCTGGACAGAATCCATATCCGAAAAACCCAAAGCTTTCATACAGTTTTTTGCTGTTTTAATTCCCGTGTTTTTGTTGGTATCTATTGCTGGATCAGTATTTAACTGGCATCCGGTATTTTCAAAGCTCACAGTTTTCTTTTTTACGCTGAACCTTATGCTGATAGGATATTTCAGTCAGCATATTTTAAAGGAAATCGGTAAAAGTGATAAAATAGCGAACAGTTTACAACAGTATTCAAAAATGCTTCAGGCTTTTGAAAATGAAAAATTTCAATCAGTTTATCTGAATAATTTACAGTCACAATTAAAATCAAACCAAAAACCAGCTTATCAGATCGTTACCGAGTTGGCGAATTGTTTTGAAAAACTAAATACCATTGCCAATTTATTTGTTTTTATCCTTTTAAACGGAACGTTTCAATACCACTTTTGGGTGTACAAAAAACTGTTGGTTTGGAAAAAGAGCCATCAGAACGATTTATGGGGATTTATGGAAATCATCGGAAAAATAGAAGCATTAAACAGTCTGGCGAATTTTGCTTACAACAATCCCGAATATCATTATCCTGCGGTTACATCAAACCAAATCCAATTCACAGAATTAGGGCACCCCTTGATACCAAAAGAAAAAAGAGTACGAAATTCCATTGATTTCAGCCAGAAACGTTTTGTTATTTTAACAGGAAGTAATATGAGTGGTAAAAGCACCTTTTTAAGGACGGTTGGAATTAATTTAGTGTTAAGTTATGCCGGCGTTCCAATTGATGCTGAACAAGCAGTGGTTTACCCGTTGCCGTTGTGGGTTTCCATGCGATTGACCGATTCGTTGTCTGACAGTGAATCGTTCTTTTTTGCCGAAGTAAAACGTTTGAAACAGATTGTTACCGAAGCCGGAAAGCAACCTGTTTTTGTGTTGTTGGACGAAATTTTAAAAGGAACAAATTCCGACGATAAAAAAACGGGAACGGTTGGTGTTA
>JBEBXJ010000025.1:0-22795 GCA_040391685.1 Paenimyroides baculatum | reverse complement strand
GTGACCTCAGGGTTATGAATCCTGCGCTCTAACCGACTGAGCTACCTCGCCATTGGTTTTTTATTTCGGTTGCAAATATAGGAGTAATTTTAATACCTGCAAAGGAAAATAAGAAATTAAAACATATTTTTTTTAATAAATTTGTTACCTTTCTGTATGTGAACAATTTAAAAATTATTCTTTAATTACTTTTCCTTCGCCGTTTTCGGTTACGTTCACGGTTTTAGTTACACGGTAGTATAAATTTCCGCTTCCATTCAGGCTTCCGTCGATACCATTAACCGTATTAGTATAGATATTCCCAGAACCTGACGAATCTACTTCGGTAAAAAAAGTAGATAAATCTTTCGCAATGATATCACCTGATCCTTTACTGTTTATTTTTACGGTGTTAGCGTTTCCTTCTACTGTAATTGATGCGTCGTTATCGGTATTTAAAAACAAATCTTCTGTTTTAACCCTTAGCTCCATTTTACCGCTACCGGTGTTGGTTAGTGTTAACTGTGGGATTTCTATTGCACCCATGTTTGTTAACGTTCCTTTATCCCCGTTCATGGTAATTTCGGTTAGATCTTTGGTTGCTAAAGTTACTTTTAATGGTTCTGTTTGATTAACAATTACAAACCCTGGCTTTCTTTTCAGCGTTAATACCTCGTTTACCACGCTTATCTGTATTAGCTGATGTAAATTTGCATCGCCCGATGTTCTAATAGTGTTTTTAAAAGGATTATTCAGAATTTCGACCATTACATCACCTTCTACAACTAATTTGGTGTATTTCTCTACACGGCGGTTTTTCTCTTGAACCACTCCGTTTCCTTTAATTTTTCTATCTTGTGCATAACTTGCTACGGTTAGTATCGAAACAAAAAATAATGCTAAAATTTTTTTCATGTTGATTCTATATTACTGGTTGAAAATACATCTTCAGGGAATGCATCAAAAACATTCTCGGTAAAATCCAGCACTTCTGAGTTTATGAAATTCTTTAGTAAATCGTTCATACCTTTTTCCATTAAAAGCGGTGTTGTAAATTTTCTACTAACACCTAAAATATGATCGTTTAAATTCACCTTAAAAAACATTTTTCCAGATGGCGTTTTATAATGTATAAATTTTATTATTGAAAAATTGCGTTTTATGATATTTATTTCGCTTAAACAATGTGCTTTAGAAAGGTAACTATTACTTGTAAAAATCACATTCCCTTTGCGGTTGTTGTACGTATATTTATACTTGCTGTTTTCTTTTTTACTAATTACTAATGTGCCCATTTTTATTTAACTACACACAAAGCTATCTATAAAATTAGTGATATGAAACTTGGTTTTCTTCTTTTTTTTAATACGGATTAATACTGCCTATACCTGTTACTTGTTTTACAATTTTTAAACGCTCATGGTTTTTATAATCCAGATTACCCACACCTGATATTCTTACATTAATTTCTTCGGAAGTATTAACTTTAGCACTACCCGCACCTGTAATTTCTATATTAGCCACTTTATTAGTTAAAGCTTCTGTATTTAGACTGCCCGCACCTGACATGTTTGCTTTAATTTCATTGCTAATTCCGCGCAAACGCACATCGCCTGCACCTGTAACAAAAACACTGGTAATGTTATTAAACAATTTTACATTAATTTCACCAGCTCCCGAAATATGAAATTCTAGATCTTTAACCAAAGTAATGTTATTCGTTGCTACTGAACCAGCGCCTGAAATTACTACCTTTTCCAGATTTGGATTATTCATTTTTATAACTAGCGGTGTTTTATTGGTGATGTAAGAAATTGATTTTTTATTGGATATATTGATCTGACCGTCTTTATTTTCTATTTCCAGATTATCAACAAGGGTTTTATCACCTGTAATTAAAATTTCGTTTGCTGTAACCGATGAATCCAGTTCGATATTTGCAGATGAGTTATTAGATACCGCAGTGTACGATGCCACTTGTTTTGTTTCGCTGACAATTTCGCCAGACAGTTCTACTTTTTTATTGCAGGCTACCATAACAATGGTGAGAAAGGTAAGAATTATTAGTTTTTTCATTTTTTTTCTTTAAAACTACAAAAAAGTATTTACATTTTATAATTGTAGTGTGTTATTAATATGCCACAGATACACAGATTTAATATTTAGTAAAATGATTATCGGAAAGATTATACCAAATAGAATTTATAAGATCTTCGTCAGTTCGAGCTTCTCGAGAACTTGTAATTTTGAAAACTTCTCGATAGCCTGTCTTGAGCTTGCCGAAAGGCTTCACTACATTACACTACTCGAAGTGACGGTTCACTTTGGATTTGACTATCTCGTATCTTATGAGTTCTCGACTTCGCTCGAACTGACGTTTCGTTTCGATTTGGTTGTTTGAAATAATATAAATCATTTAATTTCTATTATTTGTTCCTTGTGCGTTCTCGACTTCGTTCGAACTGACGGATGTAAAGAGATTCCTCCTTCGTCGGAATGACAAAATAAGTTTAATAAAAAACAAACCCTTTCTTGTGAAAGGGTTTATGTATTTAAACGGTTAAAGCCAAGCGCTTCATTAAGTTTTTATCTAATGCATGTTTAACAAAATCTCTGTCAACTTCGAATTCTGTGGTATCAGAGCCTGGTAAATCGTACATTGGATCGGTTAAAACTGCCTCGCATAACGAACGCAGTCCACGTGCACCTAATTTATATTCTAATGCTTTGTCTACAATGTACCATAAAGCATCTTCGGTAAAAGTAAGATCAACACCATCCATTTCAAACAATTTCTGATATTGTTTTACCAACGCATTTTTAGGCTCGGTTAAAATAGAACGCAAAGTATCACGGTCTAACGGATCCATATGCGTTAAGACCGGTAAACGACCTATAATCTCTGGTATCAACCCAAAATCTTTTAAGTCTTTCGGGATAATATATTGCAACAGATTGCTTTTATCGGCTTTTTCGTTTTCTTTAGATGATCCGAAACCTACAGCATGAAAGTTCAAACGTTTTGTTATAATTCGTTCGATACCATCAAAAGCTCCACCTGCAATAAACAGAATATCCTGCGTGTTTACTTCGATAAACTTCTGGTCCGGGTGTTTTCTCCCACCTTTTGGTGGAACATTCACTACAGATCCTTCCAGAAGCTTCAATAAAGCCTGCTGAACGCCTTCGCCACTTACATCACGCGTTATGGACGGATTATCGCTTTTACGGGCAATTTTATCTATTTCATCGATAAAAATAATACCTCTTTGTGCTTTATCTACATCATAATCTGCAGCCTGCAATAACTTTGTTAAAATACCTTCAACGTCTTCGCCCACATAACCTGCTTCGGTTAAAACGGTAGCATCAACAATAGCTAAAGGCACGTTTAACATACGGGCAATGGTTTTTGCAACTAAGGTTTTACCGGTTCCGGTTTGCCCTACAACAATGATGTTACTTTTTTCTATTTCAACATCGTTCTTTAAATCAACCTGTAACAAACGTTTGTAATGGTTGTAAACCGCTACCGAAAGTACTTTTTTGGTTTGATCCTGACCAATTACATATTGATCTAAAAACGCTCTGATTTCCTGTGGCTTTTTTAGCAAAACCTCATCTGTCAATCCTGCTTCGTTTTGCGATTTTAATTCTTCTATCACAATTCCATGTGCCTGCTCTACACAATGATCACAAATATGTGCATCTACACCGGCAATTAAGATATTTGTTTCGGCTTTTGGTCGCCCGCAAAAAGAACAGTTAAATCCTTCCTTCATTATTATTATTCTCTTGTTAAAACTTCATCAATCATTCCGTACTCCTTTGCCTCGTCTGCACGCATCCAATAGTCGCGCTCTGAATCTTTATATACTTTATCGTAAGGGTTTTTAGAGTGTTTTGCAATGATTTGATAAAGTTCTTCTTTTAACTTCAACATTTCTTTTAAGTTGATTTCCATATCGGTTGCAACACCTTGCGCACCACCAGATGGCTGATGAATCATTACACGTGAGTGTGGCAATGCCGAACGTTTACCGTCTGCACCCGCACATAACAACACTGCACCCATTGAAGCCGCCATACCTGTACAAATTGTAGCTACATCGGGCTTAACAAACTGCATGGTATCGTAAATACCCAAACCTGCATATACGCTACCTCCCGGTGAATTTATGTAGATAGATATGTCTTTAGAAGAATCTACACTTTCTAAAAACAGCAATTGTGCCTGAATGATGTTTGCTACGTAATCATCTACACCTGATCCAAGAAATATAATACGATCCATCATCAAACGCGAGAAAACGTCCATTGATGCAATGTTCATTGGTCTTTCTTCAATAATATAAGGAGTCATGCTTCCTTTTGGGGTCATACTGCCTACAATTTTATCGTAGTACATATTATTAACCTTGTGGTGCTTGGTAGCGTATTTTTTAAATTCTTTTCCGTAATTCATATTTTTATTTCTATAAGTTATAAAAAAACAAGCGCCGAAACAAACCGTTCGACGCTCAAATATACTTAAATTTTCGCAGAAAATTATTCTCCGTAAACCTCTTTAACGAAATCTTTGTAAGTTACTTCTTTTTCACTTCCGCTTACTTTTTCAGCGAACAATTTCATCATTTTATCGTTCATCAACTGTTCAGAAATACGTTTAACTTCTTCCTGGTTTGACAATACGCGAGAAACGATATTGGTAACATCATCTTCAGATGGTTCTAACTGACCAAATTGTGCCATTTGATCTTTAATTAAACCTGAAGTATAGTCTTTAATTTCGTCAAAAGTAATTTGCAAACCATTATCTGTAATAATTTTACCTTCGATTAATTGGTAACGCAACCCTTTTTCAGATTTTGTGTATTCTTCTTCTGCCTGCTCTGCGGTTAATGCCGTTTCGCCTGCTGTTTGCAACCATTTTACTAAAAATTCTTTCGGTAAATCGAATTTTGTATTATCAACCAATGCTTCAACTGCATCGTTCATGAACTTTTGATCTGCTTGTTGTGCAAATTGTTTTTCAGCATCTTCTTTTATGCGTGTTTTTAACTCGTCTTCAGAAGTTACTTTACCTTCACCAAATAATTTATCGAAAAATTCCTGGTTTAATTCTGCTTTTTCTTTTGTTGATATTTCTTCAATAGTAAAAGTAACCTCAATATCCAAACCGTGTGTTTTGTCGTGATCTACTTTTAAAACATCCATTAATTTATGATCGTCTTCAAACAAACCTTTGGTAGAAATAGTAATCTCATCATTTACTTTTTTACCGATGAATTTCTTTTGATTTGTTTTTGTACGGATATCTGAAACATTTATTGTAGTTTCGTTTTCAATACCTTCTTCCTGGTTAGAAACTTTTACACGGATATCGTCACCTTCTTCTACTTTTTCTTTAGAAATTAGTTTACCGTATTGTTTCTGAATGTATTCAACCTGCTCGTTAACCATTTCTTCATCGGCAACGATTTTATATTTTGCAGCAGTTTTAGCAGCTTCTAAATCTACAGTAAACTGTGGAGCTAATCCTAATTCAAAATCAAAACTTAATGTATCAGCATCCCAATCAATGTCTTTTGCAACAGGTAACGGATTTCCTAAGATATCAAGCTTTTCTTCGTTTAAGTAGTTATTTAAACTTTCTTGTAAAAGTTTATTAACCTCATCAAACATAATTGCTTGTCCGTACTGTTTTTTAACCAATGCAGCAGGCACCTGTCCTTTTCTAAATCCAGGTATGTTAGCGTTCTTTCTGTAATCTTTAAGAACTTTTTCTACGTTTTCGGCAAAATCTTGTTTTGCTAAATCAATTGTAATAACTGCGTTTAAAGCATCTACATTATTTCTTGTGATATTCATTGTAAATTTTGTTTCTAACTAAAATTGGCTTGCAAAAATACATTATTTTTACAAGCCAATCAAATTTTTAAATAATTGAATATTAATAATTAGTAAAAATTAATCTTCTTTTGTGAATCCGCCTACGATTGATTGTACTATGGATAAAACCAAACTAAACAACAATGCAGGAAAAAAACCATCTACATGAAAACCACCCACGATACTGCCACACAACATTATTATTAAAGCGTTGATTACAAACAAAAACAGCCCCAGTGTTAAAATGGTTATAGGTATTGATATTAGCTGTAATATCGGCTTTACCAAAAAGTTAAGCAATGCCAGAACGATTACCACAATTATTGATGATCCGAAGCCATCGACACTTATGCCCGGTAAAAAATTTGCCAGCAGATAAACAATTACTGCCGTTACAATTAAGTTGATTAATATTCTCATAGCTATAAATTTTAATTAGATGATTTTATTGTTACACCAGGATAATTACCCGGTACCAGCAACGGTAACTGTGCCTTGTAATGCTCGTTGATTACTTTTACTATTTCGTTAGCCACAAATGCATAACCACGCGGGTTTGGATGTACTCCGTCTAAAGAAAACAACACTTTATTCATATTTGCCGTACCTTTAAAGTAATCTGCCGTGTACCATTGTCCGTCACCTAAACGAATACCGCCTGTTAAGTATCCCATAATAGCATTCATATCGGCAACCGCCAGTTTTTTAGAACGTGCAGCAGCCCAGATAATATCGTTAAACTTATCCGTAGCCGTTTTAATTTCTTTTTGTTCAAAAGGAATCAGTACATATTTATCTTCTAAAGGAAAGGTTACGCCTATTTTACTGAATAACTCCTTGTAAGGTGATGGAACATTCGCAAAAATCGGAGCATCTGATGTGGTTCCTATTACTGAACTTGTACCTAATACAAACAAATCATTTTTGGTTGCGTGACGTACTTGTCCGTACAATTGCCCTAACAAACCTGCTAATGGTGCCAATTGAGTGTTTTGTGAAGCCACTGCCGTAATTTGTTGTGATAAGTCAGTTAAAGTTTCATCTTTAATTAATAAAGCATTCCCTTCTGTTTTAGAAAACAAACTGATACGATTACCTTCTCCCAAAGCAGTAAGAATCTGTTTCAAAGGATCAAGCAATTGTGCATTTAACTGATCAACCGTTGCCGCTCCGCCTAAAGTCTCTGTAGTTAACGGATTATAAGGAACCGTTGTAAAATGCGGTATGGATGTAACGTAAGGAATAGTTGCAACCACACCCTTTGCTCCTTTGCTGGTTAAGGTATTAGTTATTGTTGTATAAACCGATGCAAAAACTTGCGGATCGGTAATATCGTTACTGCCGTAAGTTGTTGGATCTAAATTTCCTTCTTGGTTTATGCCCACACCGCCAGATAATGCATAAGACAATACATCATTAGAACCTATCCAATTGGTAAAAAACGTTGCGTTTAGGCTCATGGCATCACTCAATACAGTAGTGTTTGGAGAAGTAGCATGGCGTACAAAATAAGGATTTGCATTACCTGTAGCCAAATTTGCCAGATTACCATAACCCGATGCTAATAAATGAAACGATTTTGCTCCTGGAACACCCATATTGTTATAGGCTTTCGCTTGTAAATTACTCACTTCTACTGTTGGTGTTCCTTTTAAATTCTGCGGACCGCCAGTTTCCATATTAAGAATTAAACGAGTTGCCGCTGCCTGCTGTCCCATGACAAGTAAACCGCCCAAATCATTTGTATCATCACTAAAAGAAGGCTGGGTAAACGATCCGCCACCTACTACAGCAAATTGTTTTGCCAGTAAATTAGGAAATGAATATTGCTGACCCGAACGATACATTGTACCGTCCATATAACCTGATGTTAAAGAGTTTCCTAATGAAACATATGTTGTAAAGTCTGCTTCTCCACTAGAATATGTCGCATTATTAACTTCATTTTCAAATTCCGGTTCGCAAGCAACAAAGCTAAACGCACATGCTGCTAAAAGTATTGATTGGTATTTTTTCATAATGATCAATTAAAAGTTGTATGATAAGCCTAAGCCTAATGAATAAGCCGAAGAACGGTATTCACCACCAAAAGAGATAGGGTTTCCATCTTCTTTAAAATAATCATACGAGTTTTTAGTTTGTTTAAAATGTAAAGCACTTGCCGCAAAATCAATTCCGAATTTAGGCGTAACCTGATAAGTAAAACCTACCGTTCCTGCCATGGCATCGTTACGTGGTGTTTCTGGAGCAAAATATCCGTCCTGTACCGGAGATATATCGTAATAACCACCTACACGGGCAGAGAATTTTTCCGAAGGTGCAAACTGCATACCTCCGCGCAAAGTTCCGCTGCTTTTATAATTACGTGGATTTACCGATGTACCTACAGCCGGGTTATCAAATTCTATCACTAAATTATCATAAGCTTTCCAAAAAGCATAGTTATAGTCAACAGCTGCCAACCATTTTTTATTTATCTGGTAAGAGAAACCTATAGTTAGTTCTGCCGGTAAAGGCATGGTTGCATTAAACTTCCCATCTGCGTATGTTCCTTGCAAGAAGCTAGGCAAGTCGTTAAAAATAGCATCCCCACCTTCAACTTTCATATCAATTTGTGAGCGGTAATTTACACCAAAGGTTACATGCTCGTCTAAACGTGCGGTTACCCCAAGGTTGTATCCCCAGGCACTTACACCCGCAGCATCAATGGTAACATCAGAACGATTTCCGTTTTCATCAACCATACTTCTTGAAAGATTTCTGTTAAAGGTAACTCCACCGTTAACATAAATCAGTCCGGCACCAACACTAATATTATCGGTAATTTTGTACGACACGGTAGGCTGCACAAAAATCGCCTGCAAATCGATGTTATTTACCAAGTGTGAACCAGGCCAGTCGCGATCCCACTCTACCGAACTTCCGTAAGGAGTATAAACAGCCAAACCGACAGAAAAACGATCGGATGCCTGATAATTTCCGTAGAAATAAAAAGGTGTTCCCGTATTTTTTGTGGAATTAGACCAATTATAGAAAGAATTTTGAAACTTTACGTTAGATACCAACGCTGTAGCACCTGCAGAAAAACTCCACTTATTTTTTAAGAAAGTACCACTTGCAGGGTTAAAGAACAAACTTTCTGCATTTTGACCAATAACGGCAACACCGGTATGCCCCATTGCCAGTTGGCGCTGACCTTGCATACTTATGCGGTAACCGCCGGCAAAGGTATTGGTTGCCAATAGCGATAATAAAGAAATAGATAAAATTTTCTTCATAACTAAACTTTTATTTATGTTAGTATCCCAAATATAGGACATTTTACAAAAGTTTAAAAACCCTTGAAGAAAATTACAGAATTATTAATTATTTGTTAAATATCCACACAATTAATTATTATGCACGCATATTATTTTAAAAAATCGATTGATTTCTCAAAGAATTCGGTTGGATTGTCGGCATGTAGCCAATGTCCCGCACTTGAAACTGTTTGAATTACCGCCTTGGGAAAATGTTTCTCTATTAAATCTTTGTCGGCCTCTGTAATATAGTTAGAATTACTTCCGCGTAAAAACAAAACAGGTCCGTTAAAAACATCAGTATCTTTTAACGCTTCACCAATTGCTTCTTCATCGCTGTTAAAAGCATCCAGATTAAAACGAAAGCCCAACTGTTGTGGAGTTATGCGGTACACGTTTTTCATTAAAAACTGAACAACTCCGGGTTCGGTTACATGTTTTTCAATGGTTTCCTGAACATCATTACGCGAAGGATTTGTAGAAAAATCGACGGCATTTAAAGCTGCCATAACATCCTGATGGTGCGGCGCGTAATATTTAGGAGAAATATCGGCAACAATTAAGTTATTAACCAGTTCGGGATACGTTACAGTTAAGTTCATTGCAACCTTACCTCCCATTGAATGCCCGATTATATCTACCTTCTCCAGATTATTTGCTTTGCAATATGCCACCACATCATCTGCCATTGCCCGATAGTTGAATACATTTGAATGAAAACTACGTCCGTGGTTTCGCAAATCTAATAAATGTGCTTCAAAACCATTTTCGGCATATTTGGCTCCCAGCGTTTTCCAGTTATCACTCATTCCTAAAAAACCGTGCAACACAAGCAATGGTTTTCCCGAGCCTTCTATTTTGGCGTATAATAAATCGTTCATTATCTCAATTTTTGATTGTACAGGCACACCACGTTTTCCAAGCCTAGATAAATAGCTTCGGAAATCAAGGCATGACCAATAGAAACTTCTAACAAACCGGGAATATGCTGTTTAAAAAACTCGATGTTATCCAAACTTAAATCGTGTCCGGCATTAATTCCTAAATTCAAACTATTTGCTAATTCAGCAGCTTTGGTGTAAGGTTCAATTGCGTTTAAATTACCCAAACCGTACTGGTGTGCAAAGGCTTCGGTGTACAGTTCAATGCGGTCAGTTCCTGTTTCTTTAGCACCTTCGATCATACTTAAAACGGGATCAACAAAAATGGATGTTCTTATACCGTTGCGTTTAAATTCTGCAATCACATCCTTTAAATAAGCCTGATGTTTTACAGTGTCCCAACCAGCATTCGATGTAATTGCATCAACAGCATCGGGCACCAAAGTTACTTGTGTGGGCTTGCATTCTAATACTAAATTCATGAAATTATCCATAGGGTTTCCCTCAATGTTGTATTCGGTATAAACAACATTAACCAAATCACGTGCATCTTGGTAACGAACGTGGCGTTCATCTGGTCGCGGATGTATGGTTACACCTTGTGCACCAAAACGCTGAACATCATCGGCTACTTTTAACAAATCGGGAACATTACCACCACGAGCATTACGTAAAGTAGCAATTTTGTTGATATTTACAGATAATTTTGTCATTCTAAATTTAATTTATCAACAAAAATACAAAGTAAATTGGGTACAAAACCGATTATTTTAATTATTTTGCAATGAATTTTACAGTTATGGAATTGATACAAAACCTTATTAAACACAAACCCAAGCCTTTTACTTTTGCTACTAAATTTGAAGACATTGCTGAATTTATAGAAGAAGAAGCATACAGCCATTTTCCGGTGGTAGAACAAGATGTTTATATGGGATCTATTAGTGCATTAGATATTATTCCGTCTAAAGCCAAAACCGTGGGCGATTACCGTTATGCGTTACAGCCGTATTTTGTTAGAAAAGATGCCAATTGGTTTGAAGTTTTAGAAAAATTTGCTCAGTTTGATTGTAATTTGTTACCCGTTTTAAACGACAACAACAAGTATATAGGCTATTATCTTTACAATGACGTTTTACCGTTTTTAAACAAAACACCTTTTATAAAAGATGCCGGGTTGGCGGTTGTTGTTCAAAAGCACTATTTAGATTACAGTATTAGCGAAATTGCGCAAATTGTAGAATCAAACAACTGTAAGCTTTTGGGCGTTTTTGTATCATCGATGGAAAATCAAACGGCACAAATCACCATAAAAGCATCGGCAGGAAACATTAATGAAATAATTCAGACATTTCGCCGTTTTGGTTATGAAATCATTTCAGAACACAACCAAGACTCCTATCTAAACGAATTAAAAGATCGTTCGGCTTATTTAGATAAATTTTTAAATATTTAACACGGTATGAAGTTTGCTATTTACGCTCAAAATTACAAACCAAACTATAAAGAAATAGTAGAAAAATTAGTGCGTGCCATAAAAGCACACAATGCTACGGTAATTTTCGAAAAAGAGTTTTATAAACTTTTGGTTGAAAACAATGTGCTTAATTTTGAGTATGATACATTTTCATCGCACACAGATATTGCCGATGATACCCAGTTTTTTGTAAGTATTGGGGGCGATGGTACATTACTACGCGCTGCAAATTTTGTAAAAAGCAAAAACATACCAATTGTAGGTGTTAACGCAGGACGTTTGGGTTTTTTGGCGAATGTACAGCAAGAAGCTATTGGTTTTTTAATTCCGCTTTTATTTTCAAACCAATACACATTATCTCGCAGAACATTATTAAAACTAAACCAACCCGATGAAGCTACATCAAAATTTAATGTAAATTTTGCACTGAATGAAATCACTGTCACCAGGAAAAATTCCACGTCGATGATTACTGTTGAGGCATACATTAACAATGAATACCTAGCAACTTATTGGGCAGACGGAATCATTATTTCAACCCCAACAGGTAGTACGGGATACAATTTAAGTTGTGGCGGACCAATAATTACCCCAGACAGCAATTGTTTGGTTATTACACCAATAGCACCACATAATTTAACAACAAGACCTTTAATAATTAACGACCGCAGTAAAATTAAAATGAAGGTAAGTAGTCGTGAGACACAGTTTTTATTATCGTTAGATTCGGAAACCGCAGCCATAAGCAATGATTCGGAAATTGAAATATCGTTAGCAAATCACACTGTGAACATGGTAGAATTTCCGTCGGTAACCTTTTTAAGAACTTTACGCAGCAAATTGCTTTGGGGAGAAGACAAAAGAAATTAAAAGGTATTTAACAAAATACAACATAATTATAAAATATATTCGTTTACATTAGTATATTTGCAAATTAGTCATAAAATGAAAAGAAAACTTTTAACCATATTAACTATTTTAGGTGCTTGCACAGCAGCTCAAAGTCAGATACATGAACTTGGGATAACTGTTGGCGCAACTAATTATATTGGTGATATTGGATCTACCAAATACATAAATCCTACCGATATGGGTTATGGTTTTCAGTACCGTTGGAACAAAAGTGCCAGACATTCATGGCGTGTAAACTATACGTATATGCCAATATCGGGCAAAGATTCTGATTCTGATATGCCTTTACGCCAAGCACGAAATCTTTCAACAGAAAATAAATTAAACGAATTAATGCTTGGATTGGAATTCAATTTCTTTGAATTTGATTTACATAATGACTGGTTTGCCTTTACGCCTTATGTACATACCGGCATTGCAGGTATTTCGTACAAAGAAAGTTATTTTAACGAATATGCTAAACAAATAGAAAAAGATACCGAATACGCCCTTGCCATACCGGTAACTTTAGGTTTAAAAACATTAATAAACAAAAAATTGGTTATTAGTGCCGAAGTAGGTGCCCGTTATGCTTTTACCGACAATTTAGACGGGAACAACCCTGCAAGTCCGTCTACAAACATTGTAGCATTTGGTAATACAAACTCTAAAGACTGGTATGTTTTTTCAGGCATAAACATTTCGTATACTTTTGGTAAAAATCCTTGTTACTGTGCTCCAAGATAAAATGAAAGAAACTACACTTATTCCCGAAAAATTACCGCAACATCTTGCTATTATTATGGATGGAAACGGAAGATGGGCAAAACAAAAAGGTTTTTTAAGAACAATTGGTCATGAAAACGGTGCTACAGCAGTTAAACGTACCGTTGAACAATGTGCCCGTTTAGGTATTCCCTATTTAACTTTATATGCTTTTTCTACCGAAAACTGGAACAGACCAAAATTTGAAGTGGACATGTTAATGAAATTATTGGTAAAAGCATTAAGAAAAGAAATTAAATCGTTACACGAAAACAACATAAAATTAAACGCAATTGGTAATTTAGACCTTTTACCTGCATCAGTTCGTAAAGAATTAACAGAAGTTTTAGAAAAAACCAAAAACAACACGCGTTTAACACTTTCACTTGCATTAAGCTACGGATCTAGAAATGAACTACTTGAAGCTACTAAAGAACTGTGTAACAAAGTTAAAAATAATATAATTTCAATAGATGCTATTGACGAATCGGTTATTAATAAGCATCTTTACACCCATAATTTACCAGACGTTGACTTATTGATAAGAACAAGCGGCGAACAGCGTATAAGCAATTTTATGTTGTGGCAGATTGCCTATGCAGAATTGTATTTTACAGATGTTTTATGGCCCGATTTTTCTAACGAACACCTTCACCAGGCGTTAGAAACCTACCAAAACCGCGAACGTAGATACGGTAAAACAAGTGAACAATTAAATAAGTAATTTTTAAGGATAATGCATCGCAAAAAATTAAAATACCTTTTTCCATTATTAGTAAGCTTTGCTGCGGCAAACGCTCAAGAGCAACCGGTAACAACCGGTTCAAGTGATGCTGCAAAAGAAACAATAATTCCTGAAACAGATCCAAACGCACCACGCCAATACCGTTTAGGAACAATTAAAGTAACGGGAAATTACCATTTTAACGAGCTTACCATCTTTACCTATGCAGGTTTAGAGAAAGGTCAAACAATTAATTTTCCTGGCGAAGAAATCTCTGATGCTATTAAAAAATTATGGAAAACCGGTTATTTTAACGACATTAAGGTTTATGAATCATCTGTAGAGGGTGATGTTTTAAATCTTGAGATTTATTTAAACGAATTACCTCGTTTAAAAAATGTTGAAATTATCGGCATTAAAAAAGCTAAGAAAGAAGAAATCCTTAAAGATTTACAACTGGCTGTTCCTGCAACATCTACAACCACGGGAAAACAAGATAAAAAAATAAAAATTACCGAAGGCAAAATCATCAACGATAACCTTATATCTACTACCAAAAACTACCTTACCAACAAATACCGTAAAGATGGTTTTTACAATACAAAAGTTACTGTTGAAAGAAAATTACTTGAAGATAAAAAAACAGCTGATTTAATCATTTCAATTGATAAAGGAAGTAAAGTACGCATCTCAAAAATTGATTTTAACGGCAACACGCAACTTACCGATGCAAAGCTGCGTAAGGCAATGAAGAAAACCAAGCAAAAAAGTCCTTTAAACCCTTATCGTATCTTTAAACCATCAAAATTTATTGAGAACGAATATAAAAACGATCTTGCAAACCTAATTGATGCCTACAAAGAAAAAGGATACCGCGATGCACGAATTACTTCGGAAACCGCAACATATGATCCAAAAAAGAACAATGTAGCCATAAATATCAATTTAGAAGAAGGTAATAAATATTATATCGGAGATATCCGTTTTATTGGGAATTCCGAATATCCAGACCAATATCTTCGCAATCGTATTTTAGGTGTACAAAAAGGCGACGTTTACAATGGGGTTTTATTGGAAAAACAAGTTAGAGATCAAACAAACCCAGACGCAAGAAACATTGAAAACGAATACCAAAATGCCGGTTTCTTATGGTCGCAAATTAATTTGGTAGAAACTGCAACACGCAACGATACCATTGATTTCGATATCCGCATTATGGAAGGACCAATTGCACGTTTTAACAACGTAACCGTTTCGGGTAACGATAAAACGCACGATTACATTATTTTGCGTGAATTACGTACACTTCCCGGACAAAAATGGAGAAAGGCAGATGTAGTAGAATCGGTTCGTCGTTTAGGAAGCATGGGAATTTTTGATGCTACCGCATTGAACCCAGATGTTAAAAACCCTGATCCGGTTGACGGTACGGTAGACTTGGATTACCAGGTGGTAGAAAACGGTCAGTCGCAGGTAGAGGTTCAAGGTGGATACGGTGGTGGTACTTTCATTGGTACGTTAGCGTTATCATTTAACAACTTTTCAGCACGAAATCTTTTCAACAAAGACGCCTATACGCCTTTCCCAATGGGTGATGCACAAAAAATGTCGTTACGTTTACAGGCAGCAACTTATTTTCAAACATACAGTTTAAGCTTCTCTGAACCTTGGTTTGGTGGTCGCCGTCCTATTTCGTTATTCGGATCGTTATCATATACAAGTCAAAAGTCATTCGATCCTAGAACAAGAGATATTGACCGTAGTCAGGGATTAAACATTTCTACTGCAACAATTGGTATGGCAAAACGTTTATTAGTACCAGATGATAACTTTACATTATCGCACTCGTTAAGTTTTCAGTATTACGAATTAAATAATTTTTTCTCTAACATGTTTGCGTTCAGTAATGGATCCTCAAAAAACTTAGCATATACGATAGAACTTTCTCGCGACAACCGTGGAGGTATCATGCCGGCGATTTATCCTCAATCAGGAGCCTTATTAAGTGTTTCAGGAAAATTCACAGCACCTTATTCTTTATTCAACAATGTTGATTACAAGAATTTAGAGAATATGGAGGAGTACAAATACAGAACCACAAGCACAATGTCTCACCCACAAACAGGTGCAGATATTCCAATTGGTACATATTTAGATGCAAACAATTTGCCAGTTTCGGACTACCGGAATGCGAGAGTTGATGAAGATAAATTAAACCAGAAGAAATTTAACTGGTTAGAATTTTATAAAATTAATTTTAAGGCAGACTGGTACACCACCATTGTTGACAAATTGGTTTTACGCACACAAGGACAGTTCGGTTTCTTGGGAGCTTATAACAACGACCGCGGTATTATTCCTTTTGAGCGTTTTTATTTAGGTGGAAGCGGAATGATGATGAACACCATGGACGGAAGAGAAAATGTCGCATTACGCGGATATACAGACAATTCATTAAGTCCAACAAGAGATGGTAGACAAATAGGTGGTACTGTATACAATAAATTCTCTGTAGAATTACGTTATCCTGTATCATTAAAAGGACAAATGAGTGCATACGTATTATCATTCTTTGATGCAGGTGCTGCATATGAAGGGTTTAGCAACTACAATCCGTTTAAACTTCAACGTTCTGCGGGTGCAGGGGTTCGTGTACACATGCCAATGTTTGGTTTATTGGGTATTGATTTTGGTTATGGTTTTGATAAGGAACCAGGAAAAAACCAGATTAGTGGTTTTCAAACACACTTTGTGTTAGGTCAGCAATTTTAATGGCACACATTTTGAATAATTGTTTTATATGAAAAAATTAGTTTCTATTTTACTTGTCTGCTTGTGCAGTGTTGGATATGCTCAAAAGGGTCGTATAGCTTATATCGATTCAGACTTTATCATGAGTAAAATGCCCGAGTACGAAGAAGCTAATAAAGAACTAAAGAAACGAACTGCTGAATGGGAAGCCGTAATTGAACGTAAAAAAAAGGAAATTAAAGATTTAAAAGATCAGCTTAATGTAGAGCGTCCTTTACTTACCCAGCAGTTAATTGACGAGAAAGAAGAAGACATTCAAATTATTGAAAAAGAACTGTTAGAATTTCAGCATGAAAAATTTGGAAAAGACGGATCATACTTCAAACAAAAGTTAGATCTGGCAAAACCTTTGCAGGATCAGATATCAACCATAGTTGAAGAAATCGCCAGAAAGAAAAGATACTCGTCAGTAATCGACAAATCAACAAGTAGTGAAACCGCGTTACTTTATGTAAATTCATCCGACGAAATTTCAGATCAGGTCATTCGCAAGTTGGATCAAACCAGAAATAAAAGCAAATTGTCTAAAAAAGAGATCGAACAACTTGAAATTGCAGAACGCCAGGCCGAAGTTAAAGACCGTCAACGCAGTAAGCGAGACGAACTAGAAGAACGTCAGCGTTTAATTGAAGAAGAGAAAGAACAATTGACAAGTGCTAATAATTCAGAATCAAATGCCAATTCAGCTCCAGCAGAATCTCCGGAAGACAAGCGCAGACGCGAGCAGCTAGAGAAAGTAGAACAGGCAAAAGCAGAACGCGAACGCATAAGAGAAGAAAAAATTAAGGAAATTGAAAAGCGTAAGGCAGATATCCTTAAAAAACAGGAAGAAGTACGTTTAGCTAAAGAGCAAGCGCGGGAAAAAGCATTGAAAGAGAGAGAAAATGCAACAAACGGCAAAACGCAGCAGTCAACTACTAATTCTAACAACCCCGTGTCTGAACGTGCACAGCAGATAAAAGCACAGCAAGAGCAACGCAGAAAAGAAGCAGCCGACAAAAAAGCACAAGCTTTGGAAGAACGCAAAAAAATGATCGAAGACCGTAAGAAAAAGATGGAAGAAGACAGACAGAAACGTTTACAGGAAATTGAAGATCGTAAGAAAAATAAATAATAATTAAAAAAAATAAGTACCTTCGCAAAGGTTTTATAAGTTGAATTAAATTAAAAATCAAAAATGAGAAAATTAAGAAATCTGTTTTTAGCAGCAATTGCAGTTGTTGGTTTTAATGTTACGGCACAAGCACAAGAAATTGCACACATTAATGTTTCGGAATTAATTCCTGCAATGCCGGAATCTAAAACTGCAAAAACTGAATTAGAAAAATTACAAGACAAATACAAAAAAGAGATGGAAACCATGCAAAATGATTTCCAGACAAAATTAAAAAAATACCAAGCAGAAGCTCCTACAGCTGGTGATGCAGTAAATGAAACACGTAGTAAGGAAATGCAGGATATGGAACAACGCATACAATTATTCGTACAAAACGCTCAACAAGAAATGGGCAAGAAAGAATTAGCTTTGTCTGAGCCTATTTTAACCAAAGCACAACAAGCTATCCATAAAGTAGCTCGTGCAAAAGGTTATAAATATGTAATGGATTCAAGCATTGGTTCTGGAGTAATTTTAGCAGACGGACCAGATTTAATGGCAGACGTTAAAAAAGAGCTAAAGATTAACTAAGATCTTTTACAACTTAAATATCATAAAAACTACCTAAAAAATTAGGTAGTTTTTTTTTAAATTTGTTTTATGAATAATACCCAACCTATTGGTTTATTTGATTCGGGCATTGGTGGCACCACTATCTGGCGGTCGATAAATCAATTAATGCCCAATGAAAACACGCTGTTTATAGGCGACAGTAAAAATGCTCCGTACGGACAAAAAACAAAAGAAGAAATTATTCATTTATCTAAAAAAAATGCAGAGTGGCTGTTAAACCACAATGCAAAAGTAATTATTGTTGCATGTAATACCGCTACCACCAATGCTATTGCAGAACTGCGAAGTACATACGATGTACCAATTATAGGCATTGAACCAGCAATAAAGCCTGCTGCCGCAAATACCAAAACAGGTAAAATAGGCGTTCTGGCAACTCAAGGTACTTTAACCAGTAAAAAATACGAGCAAGCGCAAAGTCTATATCCCAACGTACAGTTTATTAACCAGATAGGTTTTAGAATTGTGCAACTAATTGAAGAAGGAAATTTATATTCCGTTGAATTAGAGCAGTTGTTACGAACATACATTAACCCAATGATTGATCAAGATATTGATTATCTGGTATTGGGGTGTACACATTACCCCTATTTGTTACCTATTTTAAATAAGTTTCTTCCACAACATATAAAAGTGATCGACTCTGGGGAAGCCGTAGCCAAACATACTTATAAAATTTTAAAAGAAAATAATCTACTCAAAACAGATAACCAGTCAGGATATTCTAAATTTTACACCAATAAAGATATAACAATTCTGCAAAGCTTTATTAAAGATTTTGGCATTGCAGAAAAGCTTGATTTTTAATTTTTACTTTTTAGTAAGCTTAATTTCGATTGTGCCATCACCGTTGACCTTATCGTAAGTGATGATTGATGTTTCCACATCGAAAACGCTTAGTTTTACGGCTTCTTTTTTAGTTACTTCTTTTCCTTCAATCAATACCTTTTTAATTTTAGGATTATTGATACTATTTTTAAAATCTTGTTCTAACTTATTGATAAAATCGACACTTGCCGCATCATTATTCTTTTGATCTTCAATATCTTTTAAAGCTTGTTGCTTTTTAGCTTCGGCTTCCAATCGTGCTTTTCCTTCAGCGTCTTTTTTAGCTTTTGCATCTGCTTCCAATCGAGCTTTTTCTTCAGCGACTTTCTTGGCTTTGGCTTCAGCTTCTAATCGTGCTTTTTCTTCGGCGTCTTTCTTTGCTTTAGATTCCGCTTCTAATCGTGCTTTTTCTTCGGCGTCTTTCTTTGCTTTGGCTTCTGCTTCTAAACGCGCTTTTTCTTCAGCGTCTTTTTTAGCTTTGGCTTCCGCTTCCAATCGTGCTTTTTCTTCGGCGTCTTTCTTTGCTTTGGCTTCAGCTTCTAATCGTGCTTTTTCTTCGGCGACTTTCTTAGCTTTCGTTTCAGCTTCTAATCTAGCTTTTTCTTCGGCTTCTTTTTTCGCTTTAGCTTCAGCTTCTAATCTAGCTTTTTCTTCGGCTTCTTTCTTGGCTTTATCATCAGCTTCTAAACGTGCTTTTTCTTCGGCATCTTTTTTCGCCTTCGTTTCAGCTTCTAATCGTGCTTTTTCTTCGGCGTCTTTTTTCGCTTTCGCTTCAGCTTCTAATCTAGCTTTTTCTTCGGCTTCTTTCTTGGCTTTATCATCAGCTTCTAAACGTGCTTTTTCTTCGGCTTCTTTTTTCGCTTTAGCATCAGCTTCTAATTGTCCCTTTTCTTCAGTGTCTTTTTTAGCTTCTGCTTCTGCTTCTGCGCGGTTTCTAGCCTCGTTTTCTAAACGCTGATTTTCTTCAAACTCTTTGCGAGCCTTATCCTCTGCTTCTTTTTTTGCTTTCTCTGCAGCATTCAGCTTGGCGTTTTCTTCGGCTGCTAATCTTATGGCTTCCTGTTC
The DNA here is from genome assembly GCA_040391685.1 of Paenimyroides baculatum. Lineage (GTDB taxonomy): Bacteria > Bacteroidota > Bacteroidia > Flavobacteriales > Flavobacteriaceae > Flavobacterium > Flavobacterium baculatum_A. The sequence continues at coordinate 2,454 of JBEBXJ010000025.1, read as the reverse complement.
TTCTCTTTTGGCTTTAGCTTCAGCAGCTAGTCGCTCTTTTTCTTCGGCATCTTTCTTCACCTTCGCTTGGGCTTGCAATCGAGCTTCTTCTCTTAATTTTGCCTGTTCAGCATAATGAGCAACCTTTTCAATAATCCGTTCGTCAATCTTGGATCCATCCAAAGAAAATCCTTTAAAACTACTAACCAACTTAATAATTATTGCTCCATTTGCACCGTTTTCGCCAAAAACTTCCATAGCATCTTCCGGTTCCAATTCAATAATACTTTCAATATGCTCCGGTTTGATTTTAGCATAATCAACAAAACGAATTTTATAACCATTCACAATAACCAAAGGATTTTTATAACTGATTTCTTTGGAAAAAGGAATAGTTGAAGCGGCATTAACGGATAACGTTGCAAAAGCGCAACTAATTGATATAAGTATTTTTTTCATCTTAAATTTTAGAAATGATTGAAGCAAATTTTTCCATTGAATATAAACGTTTTTCTACGGAATATATTGGGCACGACATCATAATTTCGTTTATTTGATAACGATTGATAAACTGTTTCAAATTTCGAGCCACAGTTTCTTCATCTCCAATAAAACTTCCTGCGGTCATCTGGCTTAATTGCGCTTCTTCAACTACCGACCAATCATCATAAAAAGCCATATCGGGCTGTTTCATTTTTGATCGCTGGTTGCGAATCAATCCTAAAAACATCTTATAAAACGTAGAAGCGTGCAGTTTTGCCTCTTCATTTGTTTCGCCAATAATTACATTTACACAAGCTATTTTGTAAGGCGACGGGATTTCTCCGTTTGCCTGAAATTCATCGGTATAAAACTTAAATGCCACCCCCAATTGCTGGGGTGCAAAATGTGAAGCAAAAGCGTAAGGCAAGCCGTAAGCCGCAGCCAAAACAGCACTATCTGTACTTGATCCCAACAGATAAACAGGAACATTTGTTCCTTCTGCAACAAAAGCACGTACTTTTGATTCGGTATTTTCGGTTGATAAATACTGCTGGATTGCCGATACGTTTTGAGGAAATTCATGCACGTTTTTCATGAAATTTTCATTCATCTGCTGTGCGGTCAATCCGTCGGTTCCTGGTGCCCTTCCTAAACCTAAATCTATCCGGTTTGGGTAGATCTGAGCTAAAGTTCCAAACTGTTCTGTAATTGCCAACGGTGAATGGTTCGGTAGCATGACACCACCCGACCCTACACGTATTTTGTGTGTGTTCGCAGCAACGTATCCTATTAAAACCGATGTTGCATTACTTGCCACACCTTCCATATTGTGATGTTCTGCAAGCCAGTATCTGGTAAAGTGTAGTTCATCGGCTTTTTGCGATGTTATTTTTAATTCGTTGAAAGCATCCTGAACGGTTTGATCTTCTTTAACGTAAACTAAATCCAGAAAAGAATAGTTCATATTTTTTTTATAAAAATAGTCATTTTATTTCAACCTTATTTGAAATATTTTTTTAGCTTTAAAAAAAACTTGTTTCTAGCTATGGATTTATTTTTGATAACGTTTGCTGCTCTATTTTCTGTTATAAATCCGTTAGGATCGGTTCCAATATTCTTAGGTTTAACACAAGGCGATTCTAAAGAAGCTAAGAAAAAAACGGCATTATGGGCATCTATAAATGTTTTTATCATTCTTGTAATTTCTTTCTTAATAGGAAAAATCATTTTAAACTTTTTTGGTATTAGTATCGATGTATTGCGAATTGCGGGTGGTGTTGTAATATGCTCGTCGGGATTTGGGCTTCTTTCAGGAACTTTTAGCAAACGTAGGGGAGTAAATAAAAAAGTTACTGATGATGCACAACAACGAAACGATATTGCTTTAACACCTTTAGCAATACCAATGATGGCGGGTCCCGGATCTATGTCGTTACTTATTGCCATGGATCAAGATTACCCCGAATTAACAAATAAGCTTATTATTGTAGCAGCTATAATGGGCGTAGCAATCAGTGTATTTTTAGTTTTGCGAAGTGCTAATTATATTTCTAAACTTTTAGGAGCATCGGGAATTGTAGCAATATCAAGAATTATTGGATTTTTAGTTTTAGCCATAGGAATTCAATACATTATAAATTCACTTCTCATTCTTTTTAAAATATAAAATGATTATCGGAAAGATTGCACCAAAGAGAATGTATCATCCCCTCGTCAGTTCGAGCCCGTCGAGAACTTATAATTAACAACTTCTCGATACGTTTTTTTAACAAAAAACTACTCGAAGTGATGTCTTATCTACATACAATATTGCATTAAATATACTTTTGGCACAAAGTTCCAGATAGTCATTAAATATAAAAAAGGTACACTGTGTGAGGTGTACCTTTATTAAAAACTAAATAACTAACAACAATAATATAAGCAATAATTTTCTTACTTAATTACGAGTGTAAAAGCAATAAATTATTTTTATTTATTCTAAATAAAAAT
>JBEBXJ010000024.1:0-23467 GCA_040391685.1 Paenimyroides baculatum | reverse complement strand
AGTTCATACATTCCGAATAATACGCGGCGGTGAACCGGTTTTAATCCATCACGAACATCTGGCAGTGCTCTGGAAACAATAACGGACATTGAATAATCAATGTAAGCCGATTTCATTTCATCCTCGATGTTAATAGGAATTAATTTTTCCCCTTCAGAGATCATATTTTATACTTTTTTATTTCTAATTTTAACGTGCTAATATACTATTTTTTTGCGGGATAATCTAATTGAGAGTGGTGAAATAGATTAAGTGTTTATTATTGCTTGAAAATTAATATATTATGATTTTTAGTAATTTTTATTTTCATAAAATTAGTGATTAAAAACTGATTAATTTAATCAGTTTTTAATCATATTATGATTAATTTTGTGAGATTTTAAACAACACAATATTTCATACAATGAATATCGTTATAAAAAATGCTACAATTGTAGATTCTTTTAGTGAATTTAACCAGAAACAAGTTGATATTAAAATAGAAAATGGTGTAATTACTGAAATTGCATCCAACATTAATACAACTAATCTTGAAATTGTTTCGTTAGAGAACCTTCATGTTTCAGGCGGATGGATGGATGCTTCGGTTTCTTTCGGTGAACCAGGGTTCGAAGATCGTGAAACCATAGACAACGGCTTAACAACAGCAGCTAAAAGTGGTTTTACGCATATTGCTTATCAACCAAACACATCACCTGTTATAGACAACCAATCTATTGTAAGTTTTGTAAAAACAAAGGCAGCGCACCACGCTACAACTTTACATCCTATTGGGGCGTTTACAAAAAATCAGGAAGGTGCAGATTTAGCTGAAATGTACGATATGCAAAATGCCGGAGCTGTTGCTTTTGGAGATTATAAAAAAAGTATAAGCAATGCCAACTTATTAAAAATTGGTTTGCAATATACACAAGATTTTAATGGAACTGTTATTGCATTTTGTAACGACTCTTTTATAAAAGGAAAAGGAGTTGTACACGAAGGAATAAAATCTACCCAATTAGGTTTAAAGGGCATTCCACCATTGGCAGAAGAAGTAGTATTGGCTCGTAACTTGTTTTTGCTGGAATATACTGGCGGAAAAATGCACGTACCTACAATTTCTACAGCAAAATCGGTAGAAATGATTAAAGAAGCTAAAGCAAAAGGCTTAAATGTTACATGCAGCGTTGCAATACATAATCTGGTTTTAACAGACGATGTTTTAACCGATTTTGATACCCGTTTTAAGGTAAATCCGCCAATTCGTGATACAGCACACCAACAAGCTTTGATAAACGGAGTTTTAGACGGAACGATAGATATTATTACTTCTGATCATTGCGCTATGGATATCGAACATAAAAAAATGGAATTTGATATGGCTAAAGACGGGACTATTGGTTTGGAATCGGCTTTTGGAGCTTTATTAGAAATACTTCCCTTAAATATTGTGATAGACAAATTGCAGGCAGCAAAATCTATTTTCTTAAATAATAAAGACGGAATTAAAGTAGGAGCAAAGGCAGATTTAACGCTGTTTAATCCTTCAAAAGAATGGACATTTACTAAAAACGATATTCTCTCTAAATCAAAAAACTCGGCATTTTTAAACCGTAAAATGAAAGGTTTTGTTTACGGAATTTATCACAACGATAAATTAATTATTAAGTAATGGAAGTAAACAATATATCAAAAGATGGCAAACTGGCTGCGATAATTGCGCACTTGACTTTTTTAGGACCAGTTATTGCATGGTTCATCAATCAGGAAGAAAAAGATAAATTCGGTAGTTTCTACATAAAACAATCTGTCGGAATATTTCTACTTTTTTTACTAATTAGTGCTATTTTACCAATTGTTCCAGAGGTTATGTTTATGCCTACTTTGATTGGCTTTTACGTGTTTATCTTTATTTTATGGATTTACAGTTTTTCCGGAGCAGTTTCTAACGAATACAAACTAATTCCTTTTATTGGAGGTTTTATTCAGAAAATATTTACAAAGAAAAATTAATTATGCAGACAGGAATTTTCAATTATTTAATAAAAGAACCAAAGATTGTTAAAGAACAAAATCCGTTGATTATTTTAATTCATGGTTACGGTAGCAATGAAGAAGATTTATTTTCGTTTGCATCAGAATTACCTGAAGATTATTATGTAGTTTCGGTACAAGCGCCATTTCAGGTGCCGCCTTACGGTTTTGCTTGGTATGCCATTAGTTTTGATGCCGACATGAATAAGTTTAGTGATGATAATCAAGCAATTGAATCACGAGATTTATTGGTTAAATTTATTGATGAATTAGCAGCAAAATATCCTATTGATGCTAAAAATGTAAATCTGATCGGATTTAGTCAGGGAGCCATTTTAAGTTATGCCATTGCAGTTACATATCCTGAAAAAATAAATAAAGTTGTGGCATTAAGCGGTTATTTTAATCCGGAAATAATGACACCAAAAACAGATGTTTCTGCTTATAATCATTTAAAAATATTTGGTTCGCACGGAACGGTAGATCAGGTGATCCCGGTAGAATGGGCACGTAAGTCCGCAGCTTTTTTAGAACCGCTGCAAATTTCTTTTGAATATAAAGAATATCCTGTTGGTCATGGTGTTGCCCCTCAAAACTTTTACGATTTAAAAGCGTTTTTAATAAAATAAAAAGTTTCCAAATTTGGAAACTTTTTTAGTATATCACGGTATCTAAAACTTTAAAAACAGTTGCATTGTCCGGACTGTATTCATATTTAATTAATAATTCGCCAACAACACCTTCGCCAAAAAAATCAATTATTAGCCATTGGTGGTTAATAACAGACATTTTATTTACTTTGGTAGGATTTCCACTACTGTCAATAGGTAACAGCGGATTTCCACCTTCCTGTTGGTTTAATGTGGTGAAATCTTGAACTACTTTTGCCATTGCAATATCTACTTCTTGTGGAGCGAATTTTTTCTGAGCGTTTTCGTTTCTGTCAATAGAAAAATAAGCTGCTTCTTCATATAGTTTTTTATACAATTCCAAAGAATCTTTAACCATTACATTGTTAACGGCATCAAGCGTATTCTTTTCTTTATTACATGAAAATACAAGAAAACTTAATAATAAAATACTTAATGTTTTTACTTTCATATTTTTAAGATTGGGTAAGTTCTATTCTTTTTTTTATGGCTGTTAATGAATCTTCGCTACGTTTTAATTTTTTTTCTAAAACTTCGATATGCTGATCTTTAGCTTCAAGCATTTTTGTATCGTTAACAATTAAAAATACATTAATTATTAATGAAAATATAAACAAATATAAATAAATACGTTTCATTTTAAATTTCTAAAATTAATTCATCGTAAGCTAAAAACACATTTTCCGGTAAAATGGCTTGAATTTCATCATGAAAACCCAATTGGAAACCTATGTGCGTTATGTAGGTCTTTTTAGGTTTTATTTTACGGATGTGTTCTAAAGCTTCTTTTAAATTATTATGGGTAGGATGTTCTTGAATTCTAAGTGCATTAATCACCAACACATCTAAATTCTTTAATTCATGATAAGTGGTTTCGTCTAACGTTTTTACATCGGTTAAGTAAGCAAAATCATCAAAACGATACCCCAAAATAGGCAGTGATCCATGATTTATTAACAAAGGTTTTATTGTTTTATTGTTAACGGTAAAATCTTTATAAGCTTCAATTTCGTGAATTTCAATTGACGGAGCTCCGGGATATCTATTGGTAGTTTCAAAAATATAATCGAACCTACGCTTTAAACTTTCAACCACACGATGCTGTGCAAATACGGGTATGGCTTTACTTTCCATAAAACAATACGGACGTATGTCATCTAAACCAGCAGTATGGTCGGCATGTTCATGGGTAAACAAAATAGCATCCAGCGCATCGTTGTCAATTCGCAACATTTGCTGTCTGAAATCTGGTCCGCAATCAATTAAAATTTTGGTACCTTTCCAATCAATTAAAATCGATGACCGTAAACGTTTATCTTTTAAATTGGTACTTAAGCAAACAGGATGTTTATTTCCGATAACCGGAATGCCTTGAGAAGTACCTGTACCTAAAAAATATATTTTCACTTAGATTCTTTTTTACAAAAATAGCACATTAAAAATGAATTTAGTAATTTTATAAGCAAACAAAAATAGAAATATGAGCAACTTTTTTGCAGACGATTTAATCTTACAAGGCGATAGGATTACTGAACAAAAGCAAGCCTTATCTGATAAAACTTTAAAAATAAATCTAAATAAAAATATTTACGGATCATTCGCAGAAATTGGTGCAGGACAAGAAACAGCACGTCATTTTTTCAGAGCTGGTGCGGCTTCACGAACCATTGCAAAAGCAATGTCTGCTTACGATAAACAATTTAGTGATGCCATTTACACTACCGAACCAGACGGGCGTTATGTAACCGAAAACCGTTTGTATAAAATGTTGGACCACGAAGTTCAGCTTTTGGAAGAACGCTTAGACCATAACGAAAACCCTGATAGAATTTACTTTAGCTATGCCAATACAGTTGCTACGATTGACTTTGCTAAGAAATTTAAAGGACACGGTTGGGTTGGAATCAGATTTCAGAACGAACCAAATGGTGCTTTTAACGAAATTGTTTTGCACATACAGTTTAAAGAAAATGATGTTTTGTTACAGCAACGAACCTTAGGAACACTGGGTGTAAACTTGATTTACGGAGCTTTTTACCAATACCACGATCCTAAAAAGTTGATTTATAATTTATACGATCATTTAGATAAAGACCAGTTAGAAATTGATACCATAAATTTTTCGGGACCTGCATTTAAAAATGTTGACAATCGTTTAATGAGCCTTTTTTTAGTGAAAAACGGAATGGCAGATGCGGTAATGTTTGGACCCGATGGACATAATATTCTTCCAGCTAATACCTTATTCAGAAAAAATGTGCTATTGTTGCGCGGTAGTTTTCGTCCGGTAACCATTGTAAATATTAATATGTATCAAAAATCGCTGGATCAGTTTTTAACTAAAAATAAATTATCGATTGATAGAACGGCAGTTATTTTTGAAATTACCTTAAACAATCTTTTGACTTTAGGACAGCTTGACGAACAGGATTTCTTAGATCGTGCCGAATTGCTTTGTGCTTTAGGGCATACCGTTATGATATCGAACTTTAAAGAATATTTTAAGGCGGTTGATTATATTTGGAATTATTCACAGGAAAAAATTGCGCTTACGATTGGTATTCCTAGCTTAATTGAAATTTTTGATGCAAAGCATTATACCAAATTACCTGGCGGTTTGTTCGAAGGTTTGGGCAGATTGTTTAAACACGGGCTGGAAATTTATGCCTATCCGTTTTTAGATGAAAATGGAGAGGTAATTACAACCCGAAATGTAACGTTGCACGACGAAACCTTAAAACCAATTTACAATTATTTTAAACAACAAGATCAGATTATTGATATTGAAAATTTTGAACTGAAGAATTTAAAAATATTTTCACACAAAGTACTTAAAAAAATTCAAGAAAACGATGACAGTTGGCAGAACGATGTGCCCGAAACGGTTGCTACACTGCTTAAAGAAAATAACTTATTCAGAAAAAAAGATAGTTTGTAAAACTATCTTTTTTTATTTGTTAATCTTTTTTAAAACTTGTTCTTCTTTATAAGTTAACGGAACCACATTAAATTTTTCCCAATATTTTGTTTTATAGTTTTTTCCTAACGGAGTTAATTTTTCCCTTGTATAAAACGTTTCAGGTTTTACAGTCGCCGGATTTTCCTCAACCGAATCTACCAAAAGTTCAACAAAACCACCAACTTTTGTCAGTTGGTTCATTACTTGCGACACACCAAAAATTCGGTACGATGTATAAGCTAATGAATAGTTGTTATTGTACAAATTAAAAATAGTGGTGCGGTTGTAAAAACTGCGCTTAAAACGGTGATTGTTTTGCTGCGTAAACTCATTATTATTTAAGAATTTTTCAGCTAAATTGGCTTTAACTTCTCTTATTAAATAATCTTTTGCACCATAAATCATCGTTCCGGCAAGCGTTGCTTTTTTAGCATTATCCACAGGATTAAAATTTAAAACAAACAATTCAGTACCGTCTGCAGCTGTTTTTGCCGTAATGTACAAATCATATTCTTTGTCTGAAATGATGTTTTTAATCAATTTAAATTCAAATTCGTTGGAAACACGTTCTTTTAAATCGCCCCAATAATAATGAATAGGAGATAGTGAATCGAATTTTTTTGCTTCCTCGTTGGCAAACTTTACGCTTCTGCTTTCTTTTACAATTACGTTGCTTTTGCTGATAGATTGCAAGTAATAATCAATTTCGGCATCTTCATATTGATACATATCATTATTGATATAAAGCAGTTCGCGGTAAAAAGTATTGAGTTTTAAATTCTTTGCAAATTTTTCCTGCGATGTTTTTATGGCTTTTTCAATTTCGTCTTTTATAGATGTTTTTAAAATAACGATTTCTTCTAAAGATTCGGTAGAAGACTGCATTTGCACATTAAAAGATTTTGCATTTTTTACAGATAATTCCTGCGTGAAATAATCTAAATGCTTAATGATAAGTTTGGAATCTTGGGTAGGTAAATTAAATTGAAAACGACCTTCGCTGTTTGTTACGGTGTTTTTACCCGAAACATTCCCAATTACCATAACATATTGAATAGGTTTATTGGTTTCGGTATCTTTTACAATTCCTTGAATTAATTGTTGTGCCTGAGTTATTAAACTTAGAAAGAGTAGAAGTGTAAGTATTATGTGTTTCATTTGAAAAAGGTTTAATTGTTAGTATTGGAAAGTATAAAATTGTTACGTACCTAACAAAAAAAGGACCACTTTTAGTGATCCTTTAACTTTTTTATGAAATAGTATGTTAAAAAACAAACATTGCGCGTTCGCTCATCATTTCGTTAACTTCGTCGGCAATTTGTTCAATCATTTCTTCGTTTGTATGATTCATTAATACGCGATCAATTAAATCTACAATTGTTTCCATATCGCTTTCAATTAAACCACGTGTTGTAATTGCAGCAGTACCTACACGAATTCCTGAAGTTACAAACGGTGATTTGTCATCAAACGGAACCATGTTTTTATTAACAGTAATTTCGGCTTTAACCAATGCGTTTTCGGCTTCTTTACCAGAAATGTTTTTATTTCGTAAATCAATTAACATCATGTGGTTATCGGTTCCGCCAGAAATAATGTTGTAACCACGTTTAACAAATGCGTTAGCCATAGCTTGTGCATTTTTTTGAACTTGCACAATGTAATGCATAAATTCATCTTGTAATGCTTCACCAAAAGCAACCGCCTTTGCCGCAATAATATGCATTAACGGACCACCCTGATTTCCTGGAAAAACAGCAGAATCTAACAAAGCAGACATCATTCTGGCTTCACCTTTAGGAGTCTTTAATCCAAACGGGTTTTCAAAATCTTTACCCATCATAATCATTCCGCCACGAGGTCCACGTAATGTTTTATGAGTTGTAGTTGTAACAATATGGCAATGAGGAAGCGGGTCAGACAACAATCCTTTTGCGATCAATCCTGCCGGATGAGAAATATCTGCCATTAACAAAGCACCTACAGAATCTGCGATTTCACGGAAACGTTTAAAATCCATATCACGTGAATAAGCCGATGCACCCGCAATGATTAATTGTGGTTTTTCACGGTTGGCAATTTCCTGAATTTTATCGTAATTAATAGTTCCGGTAGCTTCATCAACACCATAAAAAACAGGATTATACAATTTACCAGAAAAGTTAACAGGCGAACCGTGTGTTAAGTGCCCACCATGTGATAAATCAAAACCTAAGATTTTGTCGCCAGGTTTTAAAACAGCTGAATATACTGCTGTGTTAGCTTGCGACCCAGAATGTGGCTGTACGTTTACATACTCTGCATTAAATAAAGCTTTGGCTCTGTCTATAGCAATTTGTTCCACAATGTCAACTACCTCGCAGCCGCCGTAATATCTTTTATTAGGATAGCCTTCTGCATATTTATTAGTTAAAACCGATCCGGCAGCTTCCATAACTTGGTCGCTTACAAAATTTTCCGAAGCAATTAATTCCAAACCATTTACTTGTCTGTCTTGCTCGTCTAATATTAAATCAAAGATTTGTTCGTCGCGTTGCATTTCTATTAATTCTTTAAGTTGAACTCAAATTTATGAAAAATCATTGTTATATTCGCATAAGTAATCTAATTTGAACAAAAAATAATTAAAACTATGAATATACCTGCTAACAATCCTAGCTTAAAATCGTGGTTAGAAGTTGCTCCGGAGAGCGATTTTCCTATACAAAACATACCTTTTGGCGTTTTTTCTGTTGAAGAAGACGATTTAGTGATTGGAACCAGAATTGGCGATTATGCCATTAGTATAACCGCTTTAAACGACTTAGGTTTTTTTAAGGATATTGATTTTGACGATAATGTTTTGTACGATGAAACATTGAATGCTTTTATATCTGAAGGAAAAGAAGTTTGGAGAGCAATTCGTAACAGAATTTCTGAAATTTTTGAAGCAAATAACCCAAAATTGCGTGATGATGCAAAAGCACGTACTCTTACTATTTTTAATGTAAATGAAGTAAATGTAGAATTACCGGTTTTTATTGGCGATTATACCGATTTTTATTCAAGTCGTGAGCATGCAACCAATGTAGGTATGATGTTCCGCGATCCGGCAAATGCGCTATTGCCAAACTGGCTGCATTTACCTGTGGGTTATCATGGTAGAAGTTCAACTATTGTTCCTTCAGGCGTTCCCGTTAACCGTCCGTTAGGACAGTCGTTGCCAAAAGGCGAAACACAGCCTGTTTTTGGACCATCAAAACGTGTAGATTTTGAATTAGAAACGGCTTTTATTACCGCCGATGCTAATTTAATGGGCGATAGGGTTTCTGTTGATGATGCAGAAAACCACATGTTTGGAATGGTGTTGCTGAACGATTGGTCTGCACGTGATATTCAGGCTTGGGAATATGTTCCATTAGGACCATTTTTAGCTAAAAACTTTGGTTCATCAATTTCATGTTGGGTAGTTACAATGGATGCTTTAGAACCTTTCCGTTGTGCAGGTCCTTCACAGGAAGATCCAAAACCACTACCGTATTTACAACAAAAAGGAGATCATTCGTTTGATATTAATTTGGAAGTAATTATTCAACCGGAAGATAAAGAAGCAAAAACAGTTTGTAAATCGAACTTTAAATATATGTATTGGACCATGGCACAACAGTTGGCACACCACACCGTGAACGGCTGTTTAGTTACTTCTGGCGATTTAATGGGATCTGGAACTATTTCAGGACCAACTAAAGACAGCTTTGGTTCAATGTTGGAATTAACCTGGGGCGGACAAAATCCTATTGAAATGCCCGACGGTTCTACCCGTGCTTTCATTGAAGATTACGATACCGTTGTTATGAAAGGTTACTGTGAGAAAAACGGTGTGCGTATTGGTTTTGGTGATGTTTCATCGCAATTGTTACCCACAGTTCCTTTTGAAAATTAAAAATAAAATATTGATAATTAATATGTTAAAAATCCATTCGAAAAGAATGGGTTTTTTTATTTAAGAAATATAAATAATTTGTTAAATAAAATTTTGATTTCAATATAAATAGAATAAATTCGTGTAATTATAATGCGATAGTTTAAATAATTAACTAAAGCGTTACTTTTTACATAAAAAAACATTTATGAACTTTAAATACTTATCTTATTAAGAACAATTGTTCTTACTTCAAGCTATTTTTTTTCTTTAATACTGTCATTATTAAATAATTATAGTACAATTATCTAACCTTAATAATAAATGAAGAAAACAATTATTTTAACAATTGCCTTGTTTGGCATACAATTTTTATCATATTCACAAGCTTACAGCGGTAGTGGCGGGAAAATATTTTTTGGATATGCAAATGTGGGAAACAAGTCGGGGCTGGAATTTCAAATTGACCATGCTGGAAGCGATCTTATATCATACGGTGGTAAATTTTCTATGCTAATTAAGCCATATGACCCAACAGAAACATCAAATACCGAAGATGAGATGCAGACTTTTGATGTATTAGATTTTGGACTTTTCTTAAGACTTCATTTTTCAAAAGCGTTTAATTTAAACGAACGCATTGACCCTTTCATTAGTTTAGAAGGTGGTATTAAATCTGCAGGTGCAAACGTTGGAGTGCAATATAATTTTAGCGATACCATTGGGGCGTATGTTATGTATAATCACAGTTTGTCTACATCACTTTACGGCGATACAGAATTAATTGAAGATGAAATGAGTATTTTGTCAGATAAACTAAATTATTTTGGTAAAAAGAATACAATATCTGTAGGTATAACATTTAATGTATATTAATAAAATAAATATTATTAAACAACAATGAAAAAAACAATTACTTTAACACTTGCCTTGTTAGGCATACACTTTTCATCATATTCACAAGCATACGATGGTTATTACGATTTAAAAATATTTTTAGGCTATGTCAATGTTGGCGGTAATTCTGGAATTGAGTACCAAAATGACTTTGGTGTAAATGATTTGTTTTCTTGGGGTACCCAAGCAACCTATTTAATTAATACTAAAGTTGATAATGATGGTGTAGGTTACGAAAAAGGATTCAAATTTTTAGATAGTTTTGATGGTGGTGGCTTTGTTAGATTTCACTTTAGAGAAGCTTTAAATTTACGCGAAAATGTTGATACTTATTTGGGTGCTGATTTTACAGTACGTTCATTAGGTGCACATGCAGGTTTTAAATACAACATTAGTAATGTTATTGGTTTTTACGCAATGTACAAACAAAGTTTTGTCCCATTATTGAAAGGTGATATTTCACTTTCTGAAGATAGAAATGGTGACCCAATTGAAAGTTTCTTTGCAAAAAAGGCAGCTTTGTCTGTTGGTATTACTTTTAATCTTAATAGAAGGTAGTTTTTTTAATTGAATTGTTAAAACACATTCGTTTGGATGTGTTTTTTTTATTATATTTAACAATAAAATATATACTTATGAAAAAATTAGTACTCTTATTATTTGTTTTTAGTTTGACGGCATGTTCTAATGATGATTTTTTAAGAAGTGATTTCGATAGACAGCGTACTAATGAAGTTGTTGAAACACCACCCGAAGGTTTAAAGTTGAAATCTAAAGGAGGATTGTATTATACCCATTTTTTTCATAATACCAATGGCTTTGTAGATTCTACTTATTCATCAGATTCTTGGCTTGGATATGAAGAAGTTATGGAAAAATATAACTATAACGAACAAAATCAAATTGTTGAGTGTAAAATTTACTACTCATTCCCTCATTATCCTCAAAATAATAGAAAAGAGATAACATATTACACATACAATGCTAAAAATCAAATAATTTCAACTACAACGTATGATCAAAATAATGTAGCTATTCAATATCGTACGTTTACATATAATCGTGATGGTAGCTTATTTAACCCAAGTTTAAAAATTGTAAATGGAAATGTGGTAAAAGAAGGAGGCGTAACTTATGAATTTGATAACACAAGAAATCCGCTTTATAATATTTATCCAAAAGCGTATTGTATTTTGCACGCTGTCAATAAAAATAATATCACTCTTACAAAATATTCAGAAAGTAATTATCATGAACATACATTAAGATATAACGATGTAAATTATATCGTTGAAGAAAAAATATCAAATATGCCTACAGATACCAATGATCACATTGGATATTCATACTATTAAAAATGTAATTATGAAAAGGATCTTACTATATAACTTGTTTTTCTTTATTATAGCTTGTTCAAATGATGATGTTATTAACACGGTTGATTTGCTTGATATTGAAAAACCACCGCTTGGCTTAAAAATTAAACAAGTAGAAGGAGATAATATAACACAATATTTTTACCATAAAAATGGTTTTATCGATTCTATTTCTTTGGTTGGGGAAAATATTATTGCAGAAAAATTTATTTATAACGATATAAATCAAATAATTGAAAAAAGATATGCTTCTAAAAAGGCATTAGATACAAGTTTCAGTACTTATAATACCACTTATTTTGCTTATAACGATAAAAAGCAAATTATGCACCTTAAAACATATAACAAAAATAATACATTAGTTTCGCAACAAGCATTCACTTATAACGATGATGGAAGTCGATATAACCCCACTCAAATTGTTAAAGATGGTAATTTAGTGCAACAGAATGCTTCACAAAGATCCACAATATTTACATTTGACTCAAATCCAAATCCTTTTTATAATATTTATCCAAAAGCATATTGCGCCGCTTTTTATATCAATAAAAATAATATTACATCGCAAAAAACTACAACCCCTAATTACACCAATTTATATGAATATCAGTTGAAGTATAATAGTGAAAATTTTATTATAGAAAAGATTAATCATAATAACCCTGCTAATAGTCATTTATCAAAATACTACTATTATTAAAAGGTTGGTTAATCTACAAAAAACTAAATACCAAAAAGCGTATATTTGCAGCTTGTAAACAACAAGTATGAAATTCGATTTATTACACACCGATATAAACTCAAAAGCTAGAGCAGGAGTAATTACTACTGATCACGGCGTTATTGAAACCCCAATATTTATGCCCGTTGGAACGGCAGCTACCGTAAAAGGTGTGCACCAACGCGAATTAAAAGAAGATATTAATCCTGATATTATTTTAGGAAATACGTACCATTTGTATTTGCGTCCAAAAACCGAAATTTTAGAAAAAGCGGGTGGTTTGCATAAATTTATGAACTGGGACAGAAATATTTTAACCGATTCGGGTGGTTTTCAGGTTTATTCGTTATCGGGCAGAAGAAAAATTAAAGAAGAAGGCGTAAAGTTTAAATCGCATATCGATGGATCTTACCACTTTTTTTCACCCGAAAATGTAATGGAAATTCAACGTACCATTGGTGCCGATATTATTATGGCGTTCGATGAATGTACACCTTACCCATGTGATTACCGTTATGCACAACGCTCAATGCACATGACGCACCGTTGGTTAGACCGCTGCATCAATCATTTAGAGAAAGTTCCAACAAAATACGGTTACGATCAGGCATTTTTTCCAATTGTTCAAGGATCAACCTTTAAAGATTTACGTGCACAATCGGCAGAATATATTGCAAATGCAGGTGCTGTTGGTAATGCTATTGGCGGATTATCGGTTGGTGAACCTGCCGAAGAAATGTACGAAATGTGCGAAGTGGTAACCAATATCCTTCCAAAAGACAAACCGCGTTATTTAATGGGTGTTGGTACACCAATTAATATCTTGGAAAATATTGCTTTGGGAATTGATATGTTCGATTGTGTAATGCCTACGCGTAATGCACGTAACGGAATGTTGTTTACAAGCGAAGGTTTCATCAATATCAAAAATAAAAAATGGGCTGATGATTACAGTCCGATCGATCCAATGGGAAACACTTGGGTTGATACCGATTATTCCAAAGCTTATTTACGCCACTTGTTTGTATCCGACGAATATCTTGGAAAGCAAATCGCAACTATACACAATTTAGGTTTTTACATGTGGCTGGTTCGCGAGGCGCGCAGACAAATTATTGCTGGAACGTTTTATGCATGGAAAGAAAAAATGGTAAAACAAATGGCTACTCGTTTATAATTAGGCATAATGAAAATTATTGACTGGTACATATTAAAAAGATATCTGGGCACATTCTTCGTAATGATTATGCTTTTTATTCCTATTGGAATTACGGTTGATATTGCCGAAAAAATCAATAAAATATTAGAAAATGATATCGCTTTAATTGATGTATTAACTTACTACGGCAATTTTACCATCTATTTTGCCAATATGCTTTTCCCGATATTCTTGTTTATTTCTATTATCTGGTTTACATCTAAATTAGCAAGTAATACAGAAATTGTTGCCATTTTAAGCTCCGGTATCTCGTACATGCGCTTTTTGCGTCCGTACATTATTGGTGCAACCTTTATATCTATTTTTGCTTTGTTAATGGGCTTTTTTATTGTACCAAAAGCAAGTTTGGGTTATAACGATTTTAGATATAAATATTTAAAACGAAAAGAAGTTCGTGAAACTCAGAACGTGTTTAAACAGATCAGCAAAGACGAGTTTATTTTTGTGAGTAATTTTAGTTACAGCACCAAAACAGGTTATAATTTTACGCTGGAAAAATTTAAAGACCTGAATTTGGTTTCGAAAATAGAAGCAGGCAGAATTGTTTATAATGATAGTACCAAAGATTATACTTTATACAATTATCAAAAACGAACTGTAGGTACTAACGATGATCAGTTAGAAAAAGAGCAGGAGAAAAAAATGAAGTTTAATTTTGAAGTAGACGATTTAACTCCCGCAATATATGCAGCCGAAACCATGACTTTATCAGAACTTAATCAGTTTATCGAAAAAGAAAAAATGCGTGGATCGTCAAACATAAACTCTTATCTTGTAGTAAAATATAAAAAGTACAGTGTACCTGTTTCCGCATTTATACTAACAATTATTGCGGTTGCAGTATCATCAATGAAACGTCGTGGCGGAATGGGAGTAAACCTTGCTATGGGAATAGGATTAGCTTTTACTTACATTTTCTTCGATAAAATTTTCGGTACGTTGGCAGAAGCCTCAAGTATCAATCCTTTATTTGCAGTGTGGTTTCCAAATGTATTGTTCGGGATATTAGCTGTTTATCTTTTAAATAATGCCAGACGTTAATTTTAAAAATCAACTACATCTTCACTTAATTGTTTTTATTTGGGGATTTACCGCCATATTGGGTCAGTTGATAACTTTACAGGCTTTACCGCTTGTATTTACCAGAATAGCAATTTCAATAGTTGTAATTTTATTTTATCTGCTTTTAAAAAAGAAGAATTTAGCCATTGCGTCCAAAGATATTTTTCGATTCTTTATTTTCGGATTTGTTATTGCCATACATTGGCTTACTTTTTTTTACGCCATAAAAATATCAAACATATCCATAACCTTAGCCTGTATTTCTACTGGTGCTTTTTTTACGTCGATATTAGAGCCTATATTCTATAAACGTAAATTTATTTTATACGAAGTTTTGTTGGGATGTCTTGTCGTTATTGGCTTATTGCTTATTTTTCAGTTTGAAACCCAATACAAAATGGGCATATTAATGGCATTGATTTCGGCATTTTTATCAGCTTCATTTTCAATAATCAACGGAAAATTGGCAAATACACATGACAGTGTTGTTATAAGTTTTTACGAGTTGATAGGTGGTTTGTTCATTTTAGCTTGTTTTTTATTTTTTCAAGATGGATTTACAATGCAAAACTTTAATTTCCAGCCAAATGATTATATCTGGTTAGGTGTTTTAGGATCAATTTGTACGGCTTATCCGTTCATTGCAACCATTGATATCATGAAATATTTATCGCCCTATACCGTTATGTTAACCATAAATTTAGAACCAATTTACGGAATTTTATTAGCGGTGTTTCTTTTTAAAGATCAAGAAAAAATGACAACTGCTTTTTACTTTGGTGCCCTAATCATTCTATTTACTGTTGTATTAAACGCATATTTTAAAAATCGTAAAAAAGCAACTGCATAATTAATAAAAGCACTATATTTGTAGCTACAAAACACAATAAATATTAAGGGATTTATGGAGTATTTAGATTTCGAATTACCAATAAAAGAGTTAAACGAGCAGTTAGATAAATGCCAAATTATTGGTACTGAATCTAATGTTGACGTTACTGAAACTTGTAAAAATATTGAAAAGAAATTAGAAGAAACCAAAAAAGAAATATACGGTAATTTAAATGCGTGGCAACGCGTACAATTATCACGTCATCCAAACCGCCCTTATACATTAGACTATATTAATGCAATTTGTGGCGATTCGTTTTTAGAACTTTTTGGCGACCGAGGTGTAAAAGACGATAAAGCAATGATTGGCGGATTAGGTAAAATAGGCGATCAGTCGTTTATGTTTATCGGTCAGCAAAAAGGAACCAACACTAAAACGCGTCAGTACCGTAATTTTGGTATGGCCAATCCTGAAGGATACCGCAAAGCATTACGATTAATGCGTATGGCAGAAAAATTCAACGTGCCGGTTGTAACTTTTGTTGATACTCCGGGAGCTTACCCTGGCTTGGAAGCAGAAGAACGCGGACAAGGTGAAGCTATTGCACGGAATATTTTTGAAATGTTTCGTATTAAAGTGCCAATTATCGTAATTATTGTTGGTGAAGGAGCTTCTGGTGGTGCATTAGGTATAGGTGTAGGTGATAAAGTTTTTATGTTAGAAAACACTTGGTATTCGGTAATTTCACCAGAATCATGTTCATCTATATTATTCCGTAGCTGGGAGTACAAAGAAATAGCAGCCGATGCCTTAAAACTTACATCGGTTGACATGAAAAAAAATAAACTGATTGATGATGTGATCCCTGAGCCATTAGGAGGTGCACATTATGACCGTGCAGCTACTTTTGAAACAGTTAAGAAAACTATTGTTAAATCATACGCAGAACTATCTAAAAAGAACATTAATACTTTAATTAATGAACGTATGGATAAATATGCAAACATGGGAGAATTCTCGGAATAATTCATTAAAAATATAGTATTTAAAAGCTGAACATTTGTTCAGCTTTTGCTTTTTAAAATTAATTTATCAACACTAAAATATTTTCAATTTTATTAAATAGTTAATAAGTTTAGTTAGTAAAATAGGTTTAAAAAAACTAAATTCGCTTTATGGAACAAGAGAAAGTATTAAACCCCGATTTTAAAATTAATCGAAACATAATTTCCTTAGAGAAAGGGAAATTACCACCGCAAGCAGTTGATTTAGAAGAAGCTGTGTTGGGTGCCATGATGATTGATAAAAAAGGAGTTGACGATGCTATTGATATTTTAAAACCAGATGCGTTTTATAAAGAAGCTCATAGACATATTTATGATGCTATAGAAACACTTTTTAAAGCAAGTCAGCCAATTGATATTTTAACGGTTTCAACACAATTAAGAAAAAACGGAAAATTAGAACTTGTTGGTGGTGATTTTTATTTAATTAACCTTACCCAAAAAATAGCCTCTTCGGCACACATCGAATTCCATGCACGTATTATTCTTCAGAAATATATCCAAAGAAGTTTAATCAAAATCTCATCAGAAATTATTGAAGATGCCTACGATGAATCATCTGATATTTTTGAACTCTTAGATCAGGCAGAATCTAAATTATACGATGTAACGCAGGGAAACATCAAAAAAAGTACCGAAACCGCTCAATCTTTAGTTGCACAGGCAAAAAAACGTATCGAAGAAATCGGTAAGCGTGAAGGTTTGTCGGGTTTGCCTACAGGTTTTCATAAATTAGACGGACTAACATCAGGTTGGCAACCATCGGATCTTATCATTATCGCGGCACGTCCGGGTATGGGTAAAACCGCTTTTGTACTTTCAATGGCTCGTAACATTGCAATTGATGCTAACCGCGGAGTAGCTTTCTTTTCATTAGAGATGTCAAGTGTGCAGTTAATCACTCGTTTAATTTCATCGGAAACAGGATTGTCTTCTGAAAAATTAAGAACCGGTAAATTAGAACAACACGAGTGGGAGCAATTGAACGTTAAGGTAAAAGACTTAGAGAAAGCACCGTTGTTTATCGATGATACACCTTCACTTTCTATTTTCGATTTACGTGCCAAAGCAAGACGATTAAAATCACAATACGACATACAGTTGGTTGTTATTGATTATTTGCAGTTAATGACAGCCGGTGGAAATGGGAAAGGCGGAGGAAACCGTGAGCAGGAAATTTCTACCATTTCGCGTAACTTAAAAGGTTTGGCAAAAGAGTTAGATATTCCCGTAATTGCACTTTCACAGTTATCACGTGCTGTTGAAACACGTGGATCGTCTAAACGTCCGTTGCTTTCAGATTTACGTGAATCGGGTGCAATTGAGCAGGATGCCGATATTGTATCGTTCATTTACCGTCCGGAATATTATAAGATAGATGTTTGGGATGATGAAGAGCAAAGCCCGACAGAAGGTCAGGCAGAGTTTATTGTTGCAAAACACCGTAATGGTGGCTTGGATAATATCCGATTAAAATTCCTTGGAAAATTTGGTAAGTTTGATAATTTAGATGATGCTTTTATGCCGTTTGATGAATTTCCGTCAAGTATGAACGAACGGAATTTAACAAACGATTTACCGCCAAGCGATCAGATTTTTGGAAGCAGTTTCAGTGATGACAGCGATGTTCCTTTTTAAAATAGTAAGTCTGAAGAAATTCTTCGGACTTTTTTTATGAATCATTTTCTGTGTTGTAAATCCTATTATTCTTTGCAACTCTATATTGGATTAATCTTTTTAAATTTCTTGGACCCAATACTTCAACGCATTCTCCAAATCCTAAAATTTCACGCTCTAATTCAAAATTTGGTATAACATCAATACGAATAATCATTCCTTTTTCATCTTCCTGAAGAATTTGTTGCGAATGATGTAACGGTTTGGTTTTTACATACGGAGCGTTTTTAGTATTAAACTTTAAAATAACCTTTTGCGGTCGGTCTTTTATACTTCGCGTTACACCAATACATTCATTGAAATAGGTTTCAAAATCGATACCTTCGTACGGCTTAAAAAGATTGGAGTCTAATTCGTAAAAAGCTTCGATACGATCTAAAGCAAGGGTAACTAAAAGTTTTCCTTTGTTGTTTCGGGTAATTAAAAACCAGCGGTTTCGGTATTCTTTCAACAAATACGGATGATAAATTTCTTTAATTGCCTGTTTAGATTTGAACGATTTATATTCAATCAGCAACGGTTTTTTCTGTAAAATTGCCTGATACAGCCTGCTTAAATGATCAATTCCTTTTAACTGTTTGTTGTCTTCAAACTGAATGTAGTTCGGCGTTTTCTTTGCCGATTTGTAAATGTTGTTTTCCAGTTTAGCAATTAACTCACTCATTTCATCAAAATACTGAAAACCGTTAAACTGTTTTAAAAGCGAAACAATTTCTTTCATTTTATCAACATCTTCTTCTTTAATCGGCGATTTTGTGATCGAATATTCCGGATCATCATAACTATAAAATTTTCGGTCGGTTACAACAATTGGCGCATTGTATCCCAACTTATCACTACGCATAAACTGAATATCTGCCTGAATGGTACAGTTTGCTAACTCCGGTTGTAATTCCTTCAAATTCATACAAAGCATCCGAAACTTTTTCGATCAAATCTTCTAACGTCCATTTTCTGTAACGGTTTTGTAAACATTGATTAATGGTTTTATATCGAATTAAAGCAGATTTGTTGGTTGCCATAAGAAATTGAGGTTGAAAATCAATCAAAAATACAATTTAATACGCAATGTATTTACGCAGTTTAAAATAAAATCTTCTAAAATTTAAAAGTGTTTGTTTTTAAATAATTGAAATATAGTTGTTTATAAAATAATTTCAATATTTTTTTAGTTGCGCATTTAAATTGCGTAGTAAGGTGGTCATCTTTGTAATGTTAAAAACAATAAAGTATTTCTATTCAGATGTTTCAAACGGCATTGAAGTGCGGGAAAACCGTATGCTGAGTCTTTAAAGTTTTAAACGGTTCCTCGGTCGTGGGTTCGAGTCCCACCTTTCAGCAATGAAAGTAGTTCAGTTGGATAGAACAAGGATAAAATTGGGTTCGAATCCCAAACTTGACTGTTAATCAAGTTGCGCCCGGTTGCAATGAGGTGAATTCCTCTCCGTTTGAAAGTTGATTACTTGTAAAACAAATCACACTAAAGTTCTTTTCAATTTGTTCAGTTGCATTTATTTCGATAAATCAACACTTTATTTAAAGCCTGAATATTGAAAATTACTGTTTGGAAATATATCTAATAATTAAAATGTAAACTGTAGATTTTTTTAGAAGATGTAAAGTAGCAATCAGCTTTTTCTTTATTCCGCATTTAAAGAAGGAAGAATTTGAAAAGAACTTATTAATAAAAAACAAAAATTATAAGATATGAGAAAAGTTACATTAAACGAAGAAGAAGCTGCATTAGTTTACAAAAACAACAAAATTATCAATGTGATATTTAACGGTACTTATTGGTTTTTCTTAGGTGAAAAAGTAGAGAAATTTAATACAAACGAAGAATTTCCTAAATTGTATGAAGGAGTTTTTGATAATGATCTTTTAAAAAATCATTTAGAAATAATTAATGTAGCAGATGATGAATTGGTTTTAAAATATCAGAACAATAATTTTCAATCAGTGATGGTTCCTGGAATTTATGCTTACTGGAAATACAAAAATCCTTATCAGTATCAAAAAGTTTCTTTGGTAGATTATACAATTGCAGATGTATCAAAAGTGATTTTAGAAAAATCTCAATTAAACTTGTATGTTAGAAACTACCGAATTGAATCTTACGAAAAAGGATTGTTGTTTGTAGATGGAAAATTTGTAGAGTTATTATCTGCAGGAAATTATTTCTGGTGGAAAAATTCGCAAATCATTACTGTTGCAAAAGGCGATACCCGTCAGCAAAATATGGAAGTGAACGGTCAGGAAATTCTTACAAAAGATAAAGTGCAATTACGTATTAATTTTTCGGTTCAATATCAAATTGTAGATTTTATTAAAGCGTTTTCAGAAAACAAGGAGTTTGAAAACCAATTATATATAATGATTCAAATGGCTTTAAGAACCTTGGTTGGAACCATGAGTTTTGATGAATTAATGGATCAGAAAAATAAAATAGCCGATATAATTTTGGTTGAAATATCGCAGAAAGCAGAAAGATTAGGCGTGAAAATAATTGATGCAGGTTTAAAAGATATTATTTTGCCAGGAGAAATACGTGATATTATGAATCAGGTTTTGGTTGCCGAAAAAAAGGCACAGGCAAACAGTATTATGCGTCGCGAGGAAACTGCCTCTACCAGAAGTTTGTTAAATACCGCTAAATTAATGGAAGAAAATCAGATGTTGTACAAATTGAAAGAAATGGAATATATCGAAAAGATTTCAGAGAAAATAAATACCATTTCTGTTTCAGGCGGTGGTAATATTGTTTCAGAATTGAAACAGATTTTTACTAAATAGAAAAAGAATTAATCATGAAAAAAGTAACAGGAAAAGACCTATTGCGTATAGGTTTTGAAGAAAATATCATTTTAGGAAAAACATTAGATTTTTGTGAAAACTACCAAGGATCTTTAAATAAAGGCGAGGTGTTAAACACTTTGAAGAACGTTATTGCACAACCCGAAAAAACATTTGGAACATCGGAGTTTTATCCTTTGGCGCAACAAATCATTACGTTGCAAAATGAAATGGATAACGATACCATTCCGTTAGAAACAGACCCGAAACCGTATGCCGTTTTTGGTAACGATCATATTGAAGAAGGAGCCAGAAAACAGATGCAAACCGCAATGAAACTGCCCATTTCTGTGGCTGGTGCTTTAATGCTCGACGCTCATCAAGGTTACGGATTGCCGATTGGTGGAGCTTTAGCGACCAGAAATGCCATTATTCCTTATGGTGTTGGGGTTGATATTGGTTGCAGAATGGCGCTTTCTATCTACGATATGGAAGAATCGTTTTTCGAAGAAAATCAATCGAAGTTTAAGCGTGAGTTAATTGCCCAATCTAATTTTGGTGCAGGAAACGGTTTCCGCGGTCAGTACAGATTTGATCATGCAGTATTGGAAAATCAGTTGTTTAATGAAAATCCGCTTTTACAAAATTTAAAAGATAAAGCATGGACACAATTGGGAAGTTCCGGTGGAGGTAATCATTTTGTTGAGTTTGGTATTATTGAATTTACTGAACGAGACGAAATGCTGAATATCGAAAAAGGAAAATATGTGGCTTTGCTGACGCATTCAGGCTCTCGTGGTTTTGGTGCCACCATTGCTGGACATTACACGCAGTTGGCTAAAAAAGTTTGTAAATTGCCACAAGAAGCTAAAAATCTGGCTTATTTTGATCTGAATTCAACCGAAGGTCAGGAATATTGGCTGGCTATGAATTTGGCGGGTGATTACGCATCGGCTTGTCATGAAGTGATCCATCAAAAAATGCAGAAAGCGTTAGGAGCACAGGTTTTGGCAAAGGTTGAAAATCATCATAATTTTGCTTGGAAAGAACAGTGGAATGGGGAAGAAGTGATTGTTCACCGAAAAGGTGCAACGCCTGCAAGTAAAAATGTTATGGGAATTATTCCGGGATCTATGACTGCACCTGGATTTTTAGTCAGAGGAAAAGGCGAGCCGGAAGCTATTCAGTCTGCATCGCATGGTGCCGGTCGACAAATGAGCAGAACGCAGGCGAAGAAAGAAATTTCTAAAGCCGATTTTAAATCTGTTTTAAAAGATCATAATATAACCTTGATTGGTGCCAGTTTAGACGAAGCGCCTATGGCTTATAAAGATATTCATCAGGTTATGGAAGCTCAAAAAAGCCTGATTGATGTTGTTGCTACGTTTACCCCTAAAATGGTTCGTATGGCAGATGATGGAAGTAGAGAGGATTAACCAAAAACAACCGAAAATTACTTCGGTTGTTTTTATTTTATTACTCCGTACTCAATACCTGCTTTAGCAAACTGATCTTTTAGCAAGTATAATTTTTCTCCACATTTATCATCCAAATCAATTTCTTTAATACTTTTTCTAAATCCATTACATTGGAAACAAATTTCTAAAAAGCCAAATAGCTGATTATTTTCATCAAAAAATAAAATTGCATTTCGTGGCGTATAGCATTTAGCTCCTCCAACAGTTAAATTCTTTTTTTTAGTTCCAAAGTTAAAAATCAAATCAGTTAATTCATTTTTTTGCTCGTCATTTAAATCAACTTTCTCTTCAAAATCATCAGGATTGTATCTCGTGAAATCTACCTTGAGAGAGTCAAAGTATTCCTGCATGATTTCTCCTTCTATATAACTAATAATTTCTCCTTTCTCATATATTTTGTTCTTATTTTGCGAAAGTTTTCTATGATGATCATTAAACGATGCAAACACAATTCGTGTAGCTTTATTAAATGGATAGTTTTGATTTCGCTCTTCAATAGAAAAATTCTTGATTCTTACACATTGTGATTCTTCATCTTGAGCAGAAGCATTAAAAAACGAAATCAACAAACAGAAAGTAAGTAAAATTCGGATAATCATAAGTATAATTTTAAAAAAGTAAACATACAAAAAAACCTCAAAAGATTAATTCCTTTGAGGTTTATTATATTTAGTTCAACTGAATGAGATTAACTTCGTTCAGTTCGCAAGCTCGTGTCCGGATCAAGTCCGAAATGACATTAAACAGTTAAATTATTTTGTAACTTATTACAAGTGAATCACTTCATCGTAAGCAGCAGCAACAGCTTCCATAACCGCTTCA
>JBEBXJ010000023.1:0-24224 GCA_040391685.1 Paenimyroides baculatum | reverse complement strand
TTAGTTTTCTGTTTATTGCCATATTTTGTTGTTTTAAAATTTATTTATTCTGGACTAATCGGTACAGAATAAATGAAAAAAATCTGCAAAGTTTATTTTTTAAGGTTTCTGGTTTTTGTTTAAAAAATTAACCGCCGATTCCTGTGATGACTCAGTTGCTACCTTTGATATTTTTTCGAACTTCTATGTTCGACAATTTTTTCAAAGTTATTTTTGTTCCTTTTATATTTTGAACTGTTTAGTTCAGATTTTATCAAATTTTTTTATGCCCTTAAATAGGCTTTTAGTCCTTCTGCCATTTTCTTGATCAGCTTGATATCCTTGTACAACATATAAGACTGTTGAAATCCGGTAAACGAATTGAGTATAACATGCGCCATTATGGTTGCGTCTTTGTCTTTTGGAATATCGCCTTCTTTTTGTGCCCGTTCAATAAATGCCGTGAAAATTTCAACCATTTTCTGACTTCCAGAAGTCAGAATAGCCTGAACTTTGGTGTCATTTGCCATTTCAAAACAGGTAGTGGCAACAAAACAGGCACTTTTTTCAACATTACTTTCATCGGCTTTTTTGTCAATTAAAGTGTCAAGTTGTTTAATGGCGGGTGTTGTACAGCAACTTACAGCCCCTTTATATTCGCACTGAATTTGCGCGTAAAAAGTTTTCAAACATTCCACAAAAAGTGTATGTTTGTCCGTGAAACTGTTATACAGGCTACTTTTGTTGAGCTGTGTGGCTTCTACCAAATCATTCAATGAAGTATTGGCATAGCCCTTTTCCCAAAATACTTCAAGTGCTTTGGTAATTTTTTCTTCGGGTATAAATTCGATACTTCTTGCCATAATTTTTACAAAGGTATATGTTTTGAACCAAATGGTACAAATAAAATTTTATATTTTTTTTCTTCATTCCAAATTTTGATTCATTTACCTATATTTTTTAAGGATTAAATTCTATTTTTTGGTTATCGGGCAAATCATTCACATGGGGCATTTCCCCGTTTCGGTATTCTTTATACAACCGAGTAATATCTTCCATTGTATCTCCAATGAACGGACCGTGAGAAACCACCGGGGCATTATGCGGCTGGGCGGCATATAAAACAAAATGTGTTTCTTTTTCTAAAGATAAAAATTGAATTTCACTTTCGGTATGCTCTGCCAATTTATTCAACCAGCCTGCCTGCCCTGTTTTAATCGTTTTTTCTCCAATTTGAACCGAACCACTTAAAACATAAATCAATCCGTTATATTCAGACGGTAATTCCTGAACAATGTTTTGGTTGGAATTCATTTTATATTCCACCAATGTAAGCGGTGTATGATTTTGAACCGGTGAGGTTAAACCGTTACTGCTGCCACTATACACACGGATTTCAAAATTTTCATTCTTAATAGTTGGTACGTTTTCCAATAAAATGCGTTGCAGCTGTGGCTCTGCCCATCTTTTTTCTGGAGGTAATACCAGCCAAACCTGTAGGATATGTAAGTTTTGTTCAGAGGTAATTTCTTCAGTATGTATGATGCCTTTTCCTGCGGTCATTATTTCAAAACTGCCTGTTTTCCAATCTTTTTCATTTCCTTTCAATACTAAAGTCAGTGTTTCAAATCCTGCATGAGGATGAGCGCCACCAACAGGAGGTCCGCCGGGAAGGTTTAATTGATCATCCATAAACACAATAAAAGGATCGGAATCTGTATAAGGAATTCCATCCAGTACAGCCGACGCACTGTGTCCTGTTCCTAAAAACCCCTGATGCCAGGGGCTTTGGGTTACTTTTAATAAGGTTCTTTGTAACATACTATTAATTTTTTGCTGTTAAAAGACGTTGGCTTAATTCCGGAAAGCGAATGAAAGCTGTAATCCATAATATCATTTGAATGATAACAGCCATTGCAATCGGTTCCTGATGTTGCAAATGGGTTACAATGGCACCACCTAAATATGCTGCCAAAAGTAAAGTGCCTATTATGCCTGTACGTGGAATGATAAATAAAATTAATGAAATAATTTCTATAATTCCAATGAACAGATAAGTAGTTGCGTCTATTCCGAATGTTGATGCCTGGGCAACAGCGGTTTCATTTTGAGTAAGCTTCATAGAAGCGCTCATTATAAACAAAAACGCTAAAATAATAGTTAAAACCCATCCGATGATTTTGATTGTTTTCTGTGACATTGTTTTAATTTTTAAAATTATATGCTTCTATTGCCTGTAAAGCTTTTGGTAGTGCATTTTCTTTGTATTCCGGTAGGGCGGTTCCTTCAATTCTGAAGACCGTAATATCGTGAAGACCTATAAAGCCTAATATCGCTTTCAGATATTTCTCGGTAAAATCGTAATCTTTCATCATTCCTTCAGAATAAATACCTCCGGAAGCAATCATCAGGTATACTTTCTTATTTTTTATCAATCCTTCCACTCCGTTTTCCGTATATTTAAAGGTTTTACCTGCTCGTACAATATGGTCTACCCACGCTCTTAATGTAGAAGGTATGGTAAAATTGTACATAGGTACATCAATAATAATCGTATCTGCATCCATCAATCCCTGAATGGCAATATCGGAATGTTTCACTGCCTCTATCAGTTCAGGAGTACGATGAGCTTCGGGCGTGTGGAATGATGTTATATGAACTTCTTCTAAATGCGGAAAAGGATTTTGATTGATATTATGGGTGTTTACTGTAGTATCAGGATGTACTTTTTGCAATTTATCAATCAATGCCGTTCCCAGTTTATTACTAAAAGAATCCTTACCCCGGGAACTAGTTACTAAATGTAAAATTTTCATGTTTCTCTTTATTTTTTATTTCTGATACAAATTTCCAAATAAATACTATACATTTGTTATCTGTTACAAAAAGGATAGTAGTTACAAAAAGGATAGTTTATGCATACAGATGAAAGCTGCCAAAAAGCGCGATTAGCAATTAGAGATACTTTAGACGTAGTAGGAGGAAAATGGAAACTGGTTTTGATCTCAGTATTAAGAAATGGAAAAAAAGGCTTTAATGAATTATCAAGAGAAGCAGGAATTTCGCCAAGAATACTGTCTAAAGAATTACAAGAATTGGAAATGAACGGGCTTGTGACCCGGGAAGTTTGTAACACAAAACCTATTACCGTGCAATATGAATTAACTCCTTATAGCGGAACCCTGAATGAAGTATTAGGAGCTATGGAAAAATGGGGGCAACAACACCGGCAGAAGATTATTTCGGGAAGCTGATTGGTACATTAAGATGATGAGGTAACGTTACATATAATGGTATTAAAGACAGGGATTTTTAATCAATAAGTCACTTTATTCATTAAGAACAAAGGTTATCAACTTAGCATCAATTAGGTCAACAGGATTGTTTGGATTGTTTACTTTGATGTTCTTTATTGTTATATTTTCATCACTTTCAATTTTTGTTCTGCTTTCAATTGGATACGATAAATATTTATCGGTTGATAAAATAGCAATTGTTTGAAATTTTGCGGTTTTGTCATATCCATGAACGTAATCAAATGCTTTGTAAGGGGGTTGTAATAACCACATTCCACGAACTCTTAGATTTGTAATTTTCAGAGGATCTACTGCATTTATTCTACCAATTTCATTTGTAGGCGAGAAACTTATGTCATCGGAGCTTTCTAATAATTCAGATACAGAGTTTTTCAAATCAATGTAGACACTTTCATCTACAGCATAGATCTCTCCGTGAATAAACCACAAAGAAGAAAGGTAATTTGATTTTGGAAGATGTCCAATTACATATATAAAGTCTTTGGTTTCCCATTCCTCACAATTTCTACAATGAGTGTTGATTAAAGTGCTGTTGGAAAATAACTTTGCTTTTGGATGTGAACTGTTTAATTGTAATTCGGTTGACAGTGTTTCGGTTTTCTTTACTTCCAAGGCGTCACCTCCTTTTAGCATCAAATCAGGAGGTGTTCTTTTTGAACCTTCGTAAGAAAAATATTGACTGTAAATTCTGTTTTTTTCATTTTTATCTTCAATTCCAAAAGCATTTGAGAAAGCATTTTTTACAAAGCTTTCTAAACCTTCGCCCATATTTATAGCACGATTATTTCCTAAAATTACCTCGTCAATATTTAAATTTTCGAGTTTTGATATATTGATGATTGCTTCTAAAATATTTGTCATACAGTAACTAATTCATTAGTTGTTATTTCTATTTGGTTCTGAATTTCATTTTCCAAAATTTGTTGTCTGATTGTGTTGGCTAAAAAATGAGCTAAATTAACAGGAACAGCATTTCCAATCATTTTATAACCTGCCGAAATATTATCATAATGAAAAATAAAATCATCTGGAAAAGTTTGAACTCTCGCACATTCTCTAACGCTTAAACGTCTGTATAAATGTTCTTGTCCGGGAACGAAAACACGAATATTTTGCTCAATAAATTTCATTTTAGGAGCTTGAGGATGAATAGGAGCGTGTCGTCCCCCTGCCTGAATGGTAAAAGATTGTTCATCCCAACTTCTCACTCTATTTCTTGACATAAAAATGGTAGAAAATCCTCCTGTCATATATTCGTGGTTTGGAATTAAACAATTAACTCCGTTTGTTTTATTATTTGTAGTTGCTGGCAAAACATTGTCTTTCAAATCTGAAATTGCATCTTGTAAAGTTAATTTTGGAAAATTTGGCTTTTGAAATTGATAGGTGAAACCTAAATCTTTACGAATACCAACAAAGATTACACGTTTCCTATCTTGTGGAACATTATAATCGCAAGCATTTACCATTTCAAAAGAAAGTTCATAGCCAATTCCTGCATTTCGAAACATTTCTTTAATATTTTCCAATGCACTAGAATGTCTGCCAAGTAACATTCCACTTACGTTTTCAGCAAGAAAAAATTTTGGCTGTTTTGCTTCTAGAATTCTAATGAAGTCAAAAAATAATTGCCCCCGCTTATCTTCAATTCCTTTCATTGCGCCAGCTTCGCTCCAGCTTTGGCAAGGCGGACCTCCAATAATTCCATCACATTCAGGAACTTCGTTAGAAGGAACATTTACAATACTTCTTCTATCTAAAATTGTATGAGGATGATTTTTTTGATAAGTTTCCCAAATTTCTTTATCGTATTCGTTTGCCCAAATTACATTAAATCCAGCTTTTTGGAATCCAAGGTCAAGCCCACCTGCACCTGCAAAAAATGATACTACATTCATAGCTGTTATTGGTTCTTAGATTTTAAGTAAGTAACTTTTTCTTCGGCTAAAACCAAAGTTTGTTCATCGCAATTATTTTTATAGATTTTTTTAGCAATAAAATCACTAAAAAATTCGGTCCGTAGTTTAGAAATATCTAAATTAAAAACTTCTGACAAAAGCGTTAATCTTCTTTCGTCAAACTCTCGTTTATTATTCTCTATTTTACTTAAATTGGCAGAATCTAAATCCAATTTTGCTGCCAATTGAGTGAGCGTAAAACCGTTTTCAGTTCTAAGTCGCTTTATATATTCTCCAAATGTTTCCTTCATTAGACTTGTCAATTTATGACAAATTTAATTTTTATTTTGAAAAAGAGAAAACTTTTCTTGTAACATTTCTGTAAAAGGTAATACTTACTTTCTATAAAAAGTAATAACCACTTTTTAAAACCGCTTAAAACTCAAGATAATGATAGAAATAAAGGATCTTCACAAATCATATCAAATGGGAAAAAACTCCCTGCATGTTCTTAAAGGAATAAATTTCGATGTTAAGGAAGGCGAATTTGTTTCTATTATGGGAAGTTCCGGCTCCGGAAAATCTACGCTTCTGAACATCATCGGGATTTTAGATGAAGCCGACGAAGGTTCTTATACATTAGACAACGTTCCCATTAAAAACCTGAACGAAACCATTGCTTCGCAATACCGCAACAAGTTTTTAGGTTTCGTGTTTCAGTCGTTCAACCTTATCAATTACAAAACGGCATTAGATAATGTGGCTTTACCTTTGTATTATCAGGGAATGGCAAGAAAAGAACGTATGGAACGATCGATGCATTACCTTGAAAAAGTAGGTTTGGCAAATTGGGCAAAACACTTGCCGAATGAAATGAGCGGCGGACAAAAACAACGTGTTGCCATTGCAAGGGCATTGGCTTCTGATCCAAAGGTTTTATTGGCAGATGAGCCAACAGGGGCACTGGATACCAAAACATCGTATGAGGTTATGGAACTGATTCAGCAGATTAACGACGAGGGAAAAACGGTACTTGTGGTAACCCACGAACCTGATATTGCAGACATGACAAAACGTATTGTTTATCTTAAAGACGGGCAAATAGAATCAGATAAATTGGTAAACCAAATAAGAGCATCGCAATATGTTTAGTATTGAAAGATGGCAGGAAATATTTGAAGGGCTGTATAAAAACAAGCTCCGAACGGCTTTAACCGGTGTTTCTGTAGCATCGGGAATTTTTATTTTGGTAATACTTTTGGGGGCTGGTAACGGAATTCAGAACGGAATCCAAAAACAGTTTGAAAGAGATGCTGCAAACCAAATTTCGGTTTGGCCCGGAACTACGCAAAAAGAATATAAAGGGTTGGGTGTTGGTCGTCAAGTACAGCTGCGCAATACCGATTATGAATTGGCAACTACTTTATTTAAAGATTACATTGAATACAAATCGGCAATATTTTCGGTTTGGAGTGGCAATATTGTTTATAAAAAAGAAACCGGAAATTATCGGGTAGAAGGGGTACATCCTGATTACCAATTCATCGAAAATGCTTCAATTGTAAAAGGCAGATTCATTAATCATTCCGATAATTTAAACTTCGAAAAAAATGTAATCATAGGTAAAAAAGTTGAAACTGATCTTTTTAAAAATGGTGAAGAACCCTTGGGCGAAGAATTAAATGTTTCCGGAATGATTTACAAAGTAGTAGGTGTTTATTCCGATCCGGGTGGCGAGCGTGAAGAAAGCCGTGTTTTTATTCCTATATCAACCGCACAAAAAGCATACAGTGCGGGTGATAGTATCCGTAGCATGTCTTTTACGCTTAAAGGAAGTAGTAATTTTGATAACGCCGTGGCAGAATCAAATGAATTTACTAAAAAACTAGAATCTTTTTTAAAGGCAAGACATACTGTTGCGCCAGATGATGAAGGCGCAATTTTTATTAACAATTCTTTAGAACAGGCAAAAAACATTTATATTATTACCGGTGGCGTGAAAGCTTTCTTTTGGTTTGTGGGGATTTGTACCATTATTGCCGGTGTTGTTGGGGTAGGCAATATTATGTTGATTATTGTAAAAGAACGAACTAAAGAAATAGGGATACGTAAAGCATTGGGCGCTTCACCTTTTTCAATCATTACAATGATTTTGCAGGAAGCGGTTTTTATTACGGTTATCGCCGGTTTTTCAGGACTTATATTTGGCCTGGTGGTTTGGGAAGTTGTTGCGCCTTATGTAGAAGCTGATTTCTTTACCCGACCTGAAGTTGATTTTAACGTGGCAGTTACCACATTGATTATATTGATTGTTGCCGGGGCTTTTGCCGGATTTGTTCCCGCATATCGTGCCGCTAAAATTAGACCAATTGTTGCATTAAGAGGAGAATAGTATGTTTAGCAGAGATAAATGGAATGAAATCATCGAGGCACTTTCTGCCAATCCTTTCAGAACACTGATTACTGCTTTCGGAGTTTTCTGGGGTATTTTTATCTTGGTAATTCTTCTTTCTGCAAGCCAGGGATTGCAAAACGGAATTAAAAGACAAATGGGTGGTTTATCAACCAATACCATGTTTATGTGGACTCAAGCTACATCTAAACCATATAAGGGCTTACCACAAGGTAGAAGTTTCAATTTTAAAAACCCTGATGTTGATGCCATAAAAAGAGATATCGATGGATTGCTGTATGTTTCGCCACGAAATCAGTTAGGTGGTTTCAGGGGTAGTAACAATGTGGTGCGCGGTACAAAAACGGGTGCTTATAATGTGTATGGCGACTATCCTGAGTTTATTTTACAGCAGCCTATGAACATTCTAAAAGGCAGGTTCATTAATTACGGCGATATTGAAAACAAGCGCAAAGTAACCGTTATTGGCGAAGGTGTTATCAGAGAGTTATATGCACCGGGCGAAGAGGTATTAGGATCGTACCTAAAAGTTCAGGGTGTGAATTTTCTGGTGGTGGGTGTTTACAAAAGTATATCCAACATGGGTGGCGATGCCGAAGAAAGTCAAAAACAGCTTTTTATTCCCTTTACAACCTTTCAGCAGGCTTTTAATTATGGCGATATTGTTGGTTGGATGACTATAACCGCGCAAGACGATAAACCAATTACTGAGTTAAAAGAAAGTATTTTTAAGTTGTTGAAAAACCGCCATACGGTGGATCCGTTAGACGATAGGGCAATTGGTCATTTTGATTTGTATCAGGAATTTAAAAAGATCAACGGCTTGTTTTCTATACTAACTGCGGTTTCTTACATAGTAGGAATTTTTATCCTTGGCTCGGGAATTATAGGTATCGTCAACATCATGCTTATTATTGTTAAAGAACGAACGCAGGAAATAGGAATTCGCAGAGCATTGGGAGCAACACCGGCTGTAATTATTAAACAGATTCTTACCGAATCGGTTGTGCTTTCGCTTATTGCAGGTATGGCAGGAATCATTTTTGCATCGCTTGTTCTTTGGTTGATAAATTTTGGATTGGAACAAGCTCCAAACAGCGACCAAATACCTATTGTAAATCCAAGCGTTAATTTAGGCGTAGTGGTTATTGCACTGCTTATACTGGTTGTTGCAGGGTTATTAGCTGGACTAATTCCGGCAATTACCGCTATTAAAGTAAAACCGATTGATGCGCTACGGACAGAATAATAAGGAGGAAGAATGAAAATAAAACAAACAGCAATGAACAACCTTTTGAAAGTAGAAGAACTGGGACAATTTTTACTCTCAATTATCCTGTTCAGTCAGTTAGAATATGCTTGGTGGGTTTTTCCTGTTTGCATTCTGTTGCCCGATGTATCAATGATTGGCTATTTGGTCAATCCTAAAACTGGTGCGTGGATTTATAATTTTTTCCACCATAAAATGATTGCAGTTATCGTTCTGCTTTTGGGTTTTTTGTTGGATAATTCGTTGATTACTTTAGCCGGAGTGATTTTATTCGGACATTCGGCAATGGATCGGATATTTGGTTATGGATTGAAATTCAACGATCATTTTCAAAATACCCATTTAGGCTGGATTGGAAAGAAAGATTAATTAAAAACATATTTTTAAACATAGAACCTTAAACCTTAAATAAACAATATATGAAAAAAGGTTGTACAATTACCATTTTAGTTTTTTTAGCAGTTGCTTTTGCAGGCGCATTATTTTGGTTGTATCAGAAAAATGCCCAGCCACCGGTGGTTTACGAAACAGAACAGGCAGAAATTCGTTCTATTTCTAAAAGCACGGTTGCTACCGGAAACATCAACCCGAAAGAAGAAGTATTGATCAAACCAAATATTTCCGGAATTATTGACGAAGTATATGTAGAAGCCGGTGATTACATAAAATCAGGCGATTTGCTTGCTAAAATCCGGGTGGTTCCAAATGTTTCCAGTTTAAATTCTGCAACCAACCAGATACAGACGGCTAAAATCGATTTGGAAAATCAAAAAAGAATTTACGACCGTCAGAAATCTCTTTTTGATAAAGGGGTGATTTCTGCCAACGATTTCGATACCGCAGAAACCGCTTATAAACAAGCACAGCAATCATACAATGCTACGCTGCAAAATGCCGAAATCATCAGAACCGGAACCACAAAAGGAATGTCGAACATTGCACAAACCCTGATTCGTTCTACGGTTTCGGGTATGGTGTTAGATGTTCCCGTGAAAAAAGGAAATCAGGTAATTGAAGCCAATAACTTTAACGAAGGAACAACTATCGCAAGTTTGGCAGATGTTGGTAACATGATTTTTGAAGGGAAACTGGATGAGTCCGAAGTAGGAAAAATCAAACTGGGGCTTCCGTTAGAAATTACCGTTGGTGCCATTGAAAACAAGAAATTCAATGCGGTATTGGATTATATCGCACCAAAAGGTGTTAATGAAAACGGTGCCATGCAGTTCCCGATTAAAGGTACTTTGGTAAACAAAGATTCTACGTTTATCCGTTCGGGGTTAAGTGCAAATGCATCGATTATTCTGGCAAAATCAGACAATGTTTTGGCGGTGAAAGAAGGTTTGATTCAATATGACGAAAAAACAAAAAAATCGTTTGTGGAAGTTGAGGTGAGTCCGCAGAAATTCGAACGTAGAAGTGTAGAATTAGGTGTAAGCGACGGTATTTACGTGGAAATTAAAAAAGGAATTACCAAAAACGACAAGATTAAAGTTTGGAATCAAATTAAAAAGTAGCTCAATGAAAAACATTAAAACACTGCTTATAATCAGTCTGTTTTTTACAGTCAATTCATTTGCCCAAAAAAAATGGACGTTAGAAGAATGCGTTGCCCATGCCGTTGAAAACAACGTATCTATCAAACAGATAGAATTAGACAACAAACTGGCAGAAATCGACATAAAAGATGCCTTCGGGAATTTCCTTCCAAACCTAAACGCAACCGCATCACATTCGTGGAACGTAGGTTTAAATACCAACATCACAACCGGAATTCTGGAAAATCAAACCACGCAGTTTACGTCAATGGGGGCTTCGTCATCGGTTGATATTTTTAAAGGGTTACAAAATCAAAATCGTTTCAGAAAATCGAAACTGGCATTGATTTCTTCGCAGTATCAGCATTTAAAAATTGAAGAAGATGTAGCGTTGAATGTGGTAAATGCCTATTTGCAGATTTTGTTTAACAAAGAAAACCAAAAAGTACAGCAACAGCAGTTTAAAACAGATAGTTTACAGTTGGTTCGATCTGAAGCTTTGGTTGATGCCGGTATGATACCAAGCGGTGATTTGTTTGATATGAAAGCTACTTTGGCAACCGATAGACAACGGATTATTCAGGCAGAATACGCATTGATTGTTTCAAAAATGAGTTTGGCGCAACTGCTTCAAATGGAAGATTTCAAAGATTTTGATATTGCCGATGTGGAATATGAGTTTGAACCAACAACGATTTTGCTAGAAACACCTGAATCAATTTTTCATAAAGCCCGATTTGAACGTACCGAATTGAAGATTGCAGAAAACAACGTAAAAATTGCCGAAAAAGATGTAGATATTGCCAAAGGAGCAGTTTTACCATCGTTAACAGGATTTTACAGTTTTAGTTCACGTGTTTCGTATGCCAAAATTCCCGATGGAAAAGGTGGAGTAATTAATCCGGAACCATTT
Organism: Paenimyroides baculatum; assembly: GCA_040391685.1. GTDB lineage: Bacteria > Bacteroidota > Bacteroidia > Flavobacteriales > Flavobacteriaceae > Flavobacterium > Flavobacterium baculatum_A. Next base: position 12,896 of record JBEBXJ010000023.1, on the reverse strand, counting down.
TTTGATCAGTTCGATATGTACAAAGGTCACAGTTTTGGTGTGCAGTTAAACATTCCTATTTTCAACGGTTTTGTAACTAAAAACAATATTGCGCGCAGTAAAGTAAATTTAGAGAAAAACAAACTGGCTTTTGAACAGACCGAATTAGATCTGGAACGAAACATCTACACCGCATATTCTGACGCTAAAGGTGCAATGGAAACCTATCTGGCAACCGAAGAAATGCTGAAAGCCCGCGAAGAAGCTTTTCGTTATACCAAAGAACGCTACGAAAACGGAATGGCAACCGCCTTTGATTATAACCAATCGCAAACGCTGTTAGTAAACACACAGTCTGATTTATTGCGTACAAAATACGATTATCTGTTCCGCACCAGAATATTGGAGTTCTATTTCGGCATTCCGATTATTCAGAGAAATTAATGATTAGCAAAAGGTTTTTAATAGTTTCATTACTAACGGTTGTTTTATTCAATAACCACTGTTATGCAGAAGGACAAGCAGGAATTTCCGATATTATAAATTTCACTAATTCTATTTTTGTTGTTGTTCGAATCTTAGTTTTTACTTTTGTAGGTGGAATTATCTTCCGTTTTATACTCAAGAAGTTTAAATCAGAAATTAGTAATAGAAATGTAATTGCGTTTACAGCTTCTTTTTTACTTACACTATTGATTATGGTTATTATAGAAAATAAATAATAGATAAGCTTCCTAGATAGGAAGTTTTTTTTATACCATACTTTAGCATTTGGTAATACGCTTGTTTCAATTTTTTAATTAAATTTGAAGAATACCAAAAACCAAAACAGCCATGATGAAACTTTTCCTTGGATGCTTGTTTCTTTTTACAGCATGCTCTTCGGCTTTTGCCCAAGAAAACCAGCGTCCTAAAGTTGGTTTGGTATTAAGTGGTGGCGGTGCAAAAGGTCTGGCGCATATAGGTGTTTTAAAGGTGTTAGAAGAACAAGGCGTAAAAATTGATTATATTGCCGGTACCAGCATGGGCGCCATTATTGGTGGTTTGTATGCATCGGGTTACAATGCTTCGCAGTTAGATTCTATCTTTAAATCGGTTGATGCCGATGCACTTTTACAGGATTATATCCCTAGAAATTCAAAATCGTTCTATGAAAAACGAAATGATGAAATTTATGCATTACAGCTTCCGTTTGATGATTTTAAGATAGGTAGCCCGGTTTCGCTTTCAAAAGGCATGTACAATTACAATCTGCTAAACAAACTGTTGGCACATGTACGGTACGAACACGATTTTTCCAAATTGCCCATTCCTTTTCTTTGCATTGCAACCGACGTGGTTTCGGGCGAAGCTGTTGTATTGGAGAAAGGAAATCTGCCGCAGAGCATTTTGGCAAGCGGTGCCTTTCCGTCGCTTTACACCCCTGTTGAAATTGATAACCGATTGCTTATCGACGGCGGTGTGGTTAACAATTATCCCATTCAGGAACTTCGCGATAAAGGCATAGATATAATTATTGGTGTAGATGTACAAGACGGAAAAAAAGACAGAGAAAATATACGCGGAGCTTTTGATATTCTCATGCAGATTGCAAATTACGGTATGTATGGTGGGATGGAAGAGAAGAAAAAACAAACCGATATCTATATAAAACCCGATATTTCTACTTTTTCGGTAGTAACTTTTGATAAAGGAAACGAGATCATTCAAAAAGGAATTACAGCTGCCAAAGAAAAAATACCGCAATTGCAACAAATAAGCAGTAATTACAAAAAAAGTAAATTACCCGATTATGTGTTTACTGATGATATAAACATACATTCGGTTAAAATGAATACCTTAAAAAACTACAACAAAGATTATGTTTTTGGCAAACTAGGGTATTTTAAAGACGAATGTGTGTCTTTTAAAAGACTGGAACAAGGTATAACCAATCTAAATGCTACCCAGAACTTTAGCGGAATTTCTTATCATTTCGAAAAAGCCGATGAAGAGGGCGATAACTTAATTCTGAACCTGAAGGAAAATACCGTGAACCGTTTTTTAAAGTTTGGTCTGCATTTCGATAATCTTTATAAAAGTGCGGCATTAGTCAACGTTACACAGAAAAAGCTGCTGTTTAAGAATGATTTAGCTTCGCTTGATTTTGTGTTTGGCGATAACATTCGTTACAATTTTAATTATCTGGTAGATAACGGTTTCCGTTGGAGTTTTGGTGCGCAAAGTCGTTTTAATAAGTTCAAATACAACGCAAAACCTTATGAAACAGGAGTTGTGCCGCCGGAACTGTTAGGGTTTGATATTTTTAACACCGATTGGAATGATCTAACAAACCGTTTGTATTTGCAGAATTATTACAACGACAAATTTGTAATAGGTTTAGGAATTGAACATAAGTACCAGATTGTAGATATTGCCAACCTGAATTTGGAGAAAAACTGGCTAGACAACAGTCATTACATAAGTCCGTATTTTAATTTTGTGTTGGATACTTATGATAACAAGTATTTCCCAACCCGCGGTGTTAACTTTAATGCAGAAATTAAGCACACCTTTTTCTCATCAGATTACAACAATAATTTCCAGCCTTTTACGCAGATAAACGGTGAACTGGGAATGGTAAAAACATTTTTCGATCGGATTTCATTCGAGGTTAAAGGCGATATCGGTGTGACTATTGGTAGTGTTCCGTCTACAAACATGAATTATTTTCTGGGCGGATACGGTTTTCAATCTATATGGAACATTAAGCCTTTTTACGGCTATGACTTTTTAAGCCTGAATTCAAATACCTATCTTAAAACACTTTTACGGGTAGATTACCGCTTTTACAAAAAGCATCATTTAAATTTTACGGCAAATTATATGTATTTAAAAGACGCTATGTTTCAGTACAACGATTGGTTAGAACTACCTATAAATTCGGGATATGCATTAGGTTATGGTTTTCAAACCGTTGTGGGTCCGCTGGAAATAAAACAATCATATTCACCCGAAGTAAAAATTTATTACACCTGGTTTAGTTTAGGGTTTTGGTTTTAATCTTCGTGGTGTGATAGTTCTTTTTATTTTGGTTGAAAATTTATAAATCAAAAAATAGTTTTTATATTTGTTAGGTATGAAAACATGGCAAGGATTATTATCAAAATTAAAATACTTCATTAAACGGAATCCCGAATGAAGAAGGCAGTGCTATGCTTTTATAATTAATTAAAAACGAAGAAATATGCCTTTATATCATAAATTAGGAAAAATTCCACACAAACGCCACATACAGTTTCGTAAGCCAAACGGCGATTTTTATTACGAGCAGTTGTTTGGTACGGTTGGTTTCGATGGTATGTCGTCTAACATGTATCATGAACACCGCCCAACGCAGGTTAAAGAAATTAAAGGTTCTTACAGCGTTGCACCAAAAATTGCACGTGCAAATAACATCCAATCATACCGTTTGCGCGGTTTTCAGGTGCCAAAAACACCAGATTTTTTAGAAAGCCGTAAAGCTGTTTTAACAAACAGTGATTTAACGATTGTTTTGGCTGCACCTACAGATAAAACACAAGATTATTTTTATAAAAATACCGATTCTGACGAACTGATTTTTATTCACAAAGGAACAGGTAAACTGCGTACCATTTTAGGTAATTTAGATTTTAAATACGGTGATTATTTATTGATACCGCGCGGTATCATTTATAAAATAGATTTTGATACAGACGATAACCGTTTGTTTATTGTAGAATCGCGTAAGCCAATTTACACACCAAAACGCTACCGTAACTGGTTTGGTCAGTTGTTGGAACATTCGCCGTTTTGCGAACGCGATATCCGCCGTCCGGAAGAATTGGAAACCTACAATGAAAAAGGCGATTTTTTAATTAAAGTTCGCAAACAGGATGAAATTTTTGATATGGTGTACGCCTCACATCCTTTTGATGTGGTAGGATACGACGGATATAACTTTCCGTATGCATTTTCAATCCACGATTTTGAACCTATTACAGGCAGAATTCACCAACCGCCACCGGTACATCAAACATTTGAATCTGCCGGGTTTGTAGTATGTTCGTTCGTGCCGCGTTTGTATGATTATCATCCGGAATCTGTACCGGCACCATATAATCACAGTAACATTGATTCTGATGAGGTTTTATATTATGTAGACGGTGATTTTATGAGCCGTAACGATATTGAAGCCGGACATATTTCACTACATCCTGCCGGAATTCCACACGGACCGCACCCAGGCGCAATGGAACGAAGCATAGGTAAAGTAGACACGCAGGAATTAGCCGTAATGGTTGATACCTTTAAGCCTTTAATGGTTACGGAAGAAGCTATGAAAATAGCCGATGAACAATATTATCAGTCTTGGTTAGATTAGAAACTAGATTAGCTAATGATTGAATTCGTATATTGACTAATTCGCGAATTGATCAATCTGCTAATTAAAAAAAATGATTATCACCAGGTTTATACTAAACGAGAATATAGTTAAAAATTTCGTCAGTTCGAGCGGAGTCGAGAACTAGAGCTTGTCGAGAATTTATAATTCAAAGACTTCTCGATACGCTTCACTTCGTTACGCTACTCGAAGTGACGAGCCTAACATATCTGGGTATAAACTTAGTAACAGTCAATTTAAAAAATTATTAAATTAAATACTACAACTATGTCAAACGAATTAAAATCTGTAGAATACGGATTAGAAAAAATATTTGAAGGAGCACAAGATTTCTTACCAATTTTAGGTACAGATTATGTTGAATTTTATGTAGGAAATGCTAAACAGGCAGCTCATTATTACAAAACTGCTTTTGGTTTTCAGTCTGAAGCTTATTCAGGATTGGAAACAGGCGTACGCGACAGAGCATCTTATGTAATTAAACAAGATAAAATCCGTATCATTCTTACAACTGCTTTAAACTCAGAATCTCCAATTGGGGAACATGTTAAAAAACATGGTGACGGAGTAAAAGTTGTAGCTTTATGGGTAGAAGATGCTCGTTCAGCTTACGAAGAAACAACTAAACGCGGTGCGGTTTCTTTCATGGAACCAACAGTTACATCAGACGAAAACGGTGAAGTAATTCAAGCGGGAATCTTTGCTTACGGTGAAACGGTTTTCATGTTTACAGAACGCAAAAATTATAACGGGTTATTTTTACCGGGTTATGTTAAATGGGAAAGCGATTACAACCCTTCATCGGTAGGTTTAAAATTTGTAGACCACATGGTGGGTAATGTAGGTTGGAACCAAATGAACGTGTGGGTTAAGTGGTTTGAAGATATTTTAGGCTTCGTAAACTTCCTTTCTTTTGATGATAAGCAAATTACAACGGAATATTCTGCTTTAATGTCTAAGGTAATGGCAAACGGTAACGGACGTATTAAATTCCCAATCAACGAACCGGCAGAAGGAAAAAAACGTTCACAAATCGAGGAATATTTAGATTTTTATGAAGGTCCGGGTGTTCAGCATATTGCTGTAGCTACAGATGATATCATTAAAACGGTATCAGAAATGAAAGCTCGTGGTGTAGAATTTTTATCTACTCCGCCACAAGCTTATTACGATGCAATTCCGGAACGTTTAAAAGACCACATGGATAGATTTAAAGAAGACATCAAAGAATTGCAACAATTAGGAATCATGATTGATGCCGATGAAGAAGGATATTTGTTACAAATCTTTACAAAACCGGTAGAAGACCGCCCTACATTGTTTTTTGAAGTAATTCAGCGCATGGGAGCTCGTGGTTTTGGTGCAGGAAACTTTAAAGCATTGTTTGAATCTATTGAAAGAGAACAGGAAAAACGAGGGACTTTGTAAAGTGATTTTCTATAAAAGTTAAATATTAGTTAAATAATTATTTATATAAAATCATGTTAAATATTAACATACCTTTGCACCCACAAAAATAAGGTACTCATAAAGCCTTATTTATGTAATAAATTTTTCATAATTTATAGTTTTTTGGTTGGTTAATAGCATAAAAACTCAGTTGGTAACAACTGGGTTTTTTGTTTTTTAATAACTTTGGAACAGATATTGTTTTGTATCTTTCCTGAAAAATTGATGAATATGAAAAATACATTTTTAACCTTTATGGTTTTACTAATTGCCTTTGTTAGTCACGGGCAGTCATCGGCATTTAAGTCAGGCGAACACTTTAAATTTCAAGTTTCGTATGGTTTTATCAATGCAGGTATTGCTACATTGGATATTAAAGAAACAACTTATAACGGCAAAAGCGTGTACCATGCAAAAGGCGATGGTTATACAACTGGTTTATCTAAAACGTTTTTCAAAGTAAAAGATGATTATCAAAGTTATTTTGATAAAAATACAGGGCAACCTTATCGTTTTATTCGTAAAATCAACGAAGGTGGCTATACTAAAAATCAAGAAGGTTTTATAAACTACCAGACAAATACCGTTTTACTTAAAGATTATAAAGCTAAAACAGAAAAAACATATAATATAAGTTCTAACATTCAGGATGTCATTTCGGCATTTTATTATTTGCGTAATAATGAAAAGTTAGACAATATTAAGACAGGCGAAACCATACAGATTGATATGTTTTTTGATGACGAAATCTTTAAATTTAAATTAAAATTTATGGGTTATGAAAAAATTAAAACTAAATTTGGTACTGTTAACAGCATGAAGTTCCGTCCGTATGTGATGTCGGGGCGTGTTTTTAAAGAGCAAGAAAGTTTAACTGTCTGGATTTCAAACGATGAGAATAGAATTCCTTTGAAAGTTCAGGCAAGTTTACTTGTGGGTTCATTAAAGGCAGAGTTAATTCAATATAAAAATATAAAAACCAATTTGAAAGTCGTAAAATAATGGAAATTTCGAACGAACGTCAACAAAAAATAGAAGCCTTACAAGATAAATTCACTAAAATAGACCAAAAGCTAGATACGCATTTAGAAGGTATGTTGTGGCAAAAACCAATAACTTATTGGGATTACATACAAACCGATGCCTTACTGAATTTACAAATTCAACGTTCTACCTTGCCAGACGAAATGGTTTTCATCATGTATCATCAGGTAAACGAATTGTTGTTTAAAATGATCTTGTGGGAAATGGAGCAGGTTTGTTTTGCCGAAAATTTAACCACGAAATTTTTTACGGAACGTTTAGGGCGAATTTCCCGTTATTTTGACATGTTAACTACATCGTTTACCATTATGGGCGATGGTATGGAAACAGAACAGTATCTTAAATTTAGAAATACCTTAACACCGGCCAGCGGTTTTCAAAGTGCACAGTACCGATTGATAGAATTTGCATCGACAGATTTGATTAATTTAATAGATGCACGTTACCGTGAAACCATTGACAGAAACACGCCTTACGAGCATGCTTTTGAACACATGTATTGGCAAGCTGCGGGTAAGGATTATAAAACCGGTAGAAAATCGTATTTAATTAATGAATTCGAAAAAAAATACAAAAAAGAGTTCATTGATTTTATGCAGAAATACAATACTAAAAACTTGTGGCAAACTTTTAAGCAGCTTCCGGCAGAAGATCAGCAAAACGAAGATTTACGTCAGGCAATGCGTCATTACGACAGAACAGTAAACATTACCTGGGTAATGGGGCATTTTCATGCAGCTAAAAAGTATATCGAAAGCGAGGCAGGTCCACAAGAGGCAACCGGTGGTAGCGACTGGAAAAGATATATGTTGCCACAATACCAGCGAAGAATTTTCTTCCCGGAATTATGGAGTGAAGAAGAATTGGCAAACTGGGGAAAAGACGCTTTGTAATGAAGTTTGTTCAGCTTATATTATCTCTTTTGGTTTTTACCGTGCTAACATCTTGCGGTAAAAAGGACGTTGAAAAAGAATTTGCAGAAGTAGCAATAAGAGAGAAAGAAGAAGTAAAACCGGAGTTTGCTTATGGTTTTTCTTTAAATGAATATCATGTGGAACGTGATACCGTTGAACGCGGAGATAATTTAAGTTTGATATTGGCACGCCATAATTACGATGCTACCGAAATTCATGATATTGTTGGTAAAGTAAAAGATTCGTTTGATGTTCGCAAGATAAAAGCAGGCAAAACATTTACCCTGTTAAAATCAAAAGATGTTATTTCACGTTTAGAAATATTAATTTACGAACCCGATAAAATGGGCTTTCAGGTGATTAATTTTCGCGATTCCATACATGCATATACCGTGAATTATCCGGTATCGTACAAAATAAAGACAATTGCAGGCGAAATAGACGGGTCTTTGTCGGCATCCATTCAAAAAGAAGGATTAGATCCCGGTTTGGCTACAGGTTTGGCAAAACGTTTTGCCTGGACGGTAGATTTCTTTAAATTTAAAAGTGGTGATAAATTTGCATTGTCTGTTAAAGAAAAGTTTATTAACGATTCTATTTACGTTGGTACAGAGGAAATTTTAGGCGCCTATTTTAGTTATAACGGTAAAGATGTGTATGGTTTTCCGTATAAACAGCCAGGCGAAAAAGAAACGCAGTTTTTTGATGAAAACGGTAAGCAAATGCGAACCATGTTTTTAAAGTCGCCATTAAAATATTTCACAATTACATCAAAGTTCTCTAAAAATAGGTTTCATCCGGTTCAAAAACGTTTTAAGGCACACAATGGAACCGATTATGCTGCACCGCACGGCACACCTATTATGACAACTGCGGCGGGTGTTGTCGTAGAAACCGGCAGAACATCAGGCAACGGAAATTATGTAAAAGTGAAGCACAACAGCATGTACACAACGCAGTACTTGCACATGTCAAAAATATTGGTACGTCGTGGTCAAAGCGTAGCGCAGGGGCAGGTAATTGGTAAAGTGGGCAGTACCGGTTTGGCTACAGGTCCGCATGTTTGCTATCGTTTCTGGAAAAACGGTATACAGGTTGATCCGTTAAAACAAAAATTACCAACCTCGTTGGCAATGGATAAAAGTGATTTATCTGCTTATTTAACCCAGATAAAACCAGTAAAAAAAGCTATAGAAGATAAACTTCTGGAAAAATTTGAAAATTAATGTCATTACCAAAAAATAACCCTACGGAAACACAAGCGTGGCAAAAATTGCGCGAACATTTTTACGAAGTTCAGTTTGTAAAGATGCAGGAACTTTTTAATACCAATCCCAATCGTGTAAACGATTTTAATATTGTTTGGAATGATTTTTTAGTCGATTTTTCTAAAAACAGAATTACTTCTAAAACCATTGATTTACTGGTTGAATTAGCAGAAGAAGTTAATTTAAAAGCAGGAATTAAGGCACTTTTAAACGGTGCAACCATCAATGAAACCGAAGATCGTAAAGTGCTTCATACCGATTTAAGAAAAGAATCTGAAAATCAAACCGAAGAAGTTGCAACAGCCTTAAAACAAATTCAGGAGTTTACAAAAGAGGTTATATCCGGTAACTTAAAAGGATCAACCGGAAAGGCTTTTACTCATGTAATCAATATCGGAATTGGTGGATCAGATTTGGGTCCGAAATTGGTAACCGAAGCATTGGCAGATTATAAAAACCATTTAAACATTCATTATATATCAAACATTGACAATGATAGTATTGAATGTTTAAAAAATAAATTGCAAGCCGAAACTACTTTAATTGTAATGGTTTCAAAATCGTTTACAACATTAGAAACTATTAGCAATGCTGATATTTTTAAAAATTGGTTAGTACAAAACGGTTTAAAAACACAAGATCATATTGTGGCGGTTTCATCGAATATTTCTGAAGCGGTAAAGTATGGAATCGAGGTTAAAAATATATTTCCAATGTGGGATTATGTCGGTGGGCGCTATTCGTTGTGGAGTGCTGTTGGCTTGAGTACTGCTTTATCTATTGGGTTTGCTAATTTTAAAGCACTTTTAAACGGAGCAAATCAAATGGATCAGCACTTTGCCAATACGCCTTTTAAAGAAAATATCCCCGTAATTTTAGCATTGCTTTCTATTTGGTACAACAACTTTTTCTGTTTTGAAACCGAAGCGGTTGTTCCTTACGTTGACAAGTTAAAAATGCTGCCGGCTTATCTGCAGCAGGTTATTATGGAAAGTAATGGCAAAAGCGTTGACAGAAATGGAAATGCAGTGAATTACGAAACAGGAACCATTGTTTGGGGCGAAGTTGGAACCAACTCTCAACACGCATTTTTCCAATTGTTTCATCAGGGAACAAAAATTATCCCGACAGATTTCATTGGGTTCATAAAACCTTTTTACGAAAGTGAGTTGCACGATTTGCTAATGGCAAACTTTTTTGCCCAAACCGAAGCATTAATGAACGGCAAGGAAGGAAATTATCATACCGAAGAAATCTCCGATAAAAATGCGGTTTATAAGGAATTCAAAGGTAACCGACCATCGAACACTATTTTGATTGATAAGCTTACGCCCGAATCACTAGGAAGTTTACTGGCATTATACGAACATAAAACATTTGTACAAGGTTTTATTTGGAACATTTACAGTTTTGACCAGTTTGGTGTAGAATATGGTAAAGTGTTAGCAAACAACATTAAAAACGAATTGCAGGCAAACGAAATAAAAAAACACGATTGTTCAACTACCTTTTTGTTGAATCATTACTTAGAAAAGAAAACGCAAACTAATTAGTTTGCGTTTTCTTTTTATCTACGTTTTTTTAATAATTCATTTTCTTCTAATATGATGAGCAAGCTATCATTTGAAATCCCATTATTTGATCTAAAATTTAAGTCCACTATAACTGCTTCTGGAACATAATTATCAAAATCAACTTCAATAAACTCAAGAATTTCTCTTACAGTAAATTCATCCGATTTCAGCATTTTTAATTTTCCCTCCTCTGTTTGATCAAAAGTAATCGTTTTATCATCTGTTAAACTTACAAACAATTGATGCTTACCTTGCAGTTCGTAATCGTTAGTTTTTATATCAATATCGTCAACAAAAAGCATCCCTACATTTCCTAATAAAAATATTGCTGTAAAGTTCCATAAAGCATGATACAAAAAGCTTAACCAAAAATTAAAGCGAACACGTAAATAAGCAAGTATAAATCCGCCAGTTAGTTGTGTTAATATCAAAATGGGAGAAAGTAATATAAATAACCAACTAGAGTTTACATAATTACTAATATGTACTAATCCAAAAATAATAGATGAAGCATAAATAAATAGTGGGAAATATTTTTCCCAGTGTTCCTTGCTAAAAATAATTCCAACCAAACCTTTTCGGCGTAAGCCCAACCTAAAAAACACTTCTTCAAAAAAAGGAATTAGTAAAACAAGTAGTAAAAAACTTAAAATAACATTTAAATTTAATTCTGTTGAATCTTCAATTGGAATGTATTCATTTATTAAATAGATAACAGGAAGATAAATTACAAGTAGCATTAATTCAGCTATAAAAAGCGTAAGAAATATTTTCCATTTATAAGTTTTATCAGAACCTACATATTGTTCGTCTTTAGGCTTCTTTATAAAATTCCAAAAATCAATTAAAATGTGTTTCATAAGTAAAATTTCGGCAAATATACTTTTTTAAAATAAACTGCCTTGTGTTTCTTTTGGTTTACCTAATAAAGGAAATTCTTTGTACACTTCGTATTGACCTATTAGTGGGTTATACTTTCGCAAAGTTAAATGAGTAACCGGGAAAGAAATATCGATGTGTTGAAACATTCCTTTAGCAACCTGTAGTTGTTTCTGATTCAATTGTCTGCCAATGGTTAAATGCGGCGTTGTAGTTTGATGTTCTTTCTTTACAATAGTAACTTCCTTTAAAACTTGTTTCATTAAAAACGACATTTTTAGAAATGAATCCTCATTTAGTTTTATGTAAAATGCTCCGTTTTCATAAAAATCAAAACCATTACAATACATTTCAAATACATTGATTTCAGATGCAATACGTTCCAATTGTTTACAAAATTTAGATTCATTCAGCTCCTTATCAAAAAATTCAAAAATGGTAAAATGTGCCAATGCATTTTTACTCTTAAAACTTCCGCTTTTCGCAGCTAAGCTTAATTTCATCTCTTTTACTAACGCAATTGTTTGCGCATCTGGCATAAAAACAACGGAATATTTATTCATTTCATTTTTTTTATTCAAATATCGCAATAAGCTTCCAATTAATGGCTTAAAGCCTTTTTTTAATTAAATAATTGCGAATTTTTAAATAACTTTACCGTCTAGAAACAATCTTTTAAAAATGAACAACACACTTAAAGTTTCTGTTAACAAAGAACATACTTTTGATTTTACAGAAGAGCAAATGCTTGCTGTTGATGCAGTTAGCTTAGATCAGGAAAACTTTCATGTGTTACACAACAATACTTCGTATCATGCTGAAGTTGTGAGCACCGATTTCATCAACAAAACATATACCGTAGTTGTGAATAACAACGAGTATGTAGTGTCTATTGCCAACCATTTGGATCAATTGATTAAAGAAATGGGATTTGAGGTAGGAAAAACCAAAGTGGTTAATGCTATTAAAGCCCCTATGCCCGGATTGATTTTAGAAATCAATGTAACAGTTGGTCAGGAAGTGAGCGAGGACGACAACTTATTGATTTTAGAGGCAATGAAAATGGAGAACAGCTTTGATTCGCCACGTGCCGGAATTATAAAATCTATTGCTGTTGAAAAAGGTCAGGCTGTTGAAAAAGGTCAGTTATTAATTGAGTTTGAATAAAAAATAGAAAAAAGAACCAAGAAAAAAGAAGCAAGAACTCTTTCTTCTTTCAGTAAAACGGTCTTTTATCTTTTATCTGGAATAAAAATGAAAAAAATATTAGTAGCAAACCGTGGTGAAATTGCACTACGTGTTATGAAAACAGCAAAGAAAATGGGTATTAAAACCGTTGCTGTTTATTCGGTTGCAGATCGTCAATCTCCTCACGTAAAATTTG
>JBEBXJ010000022.1:0-25703 GCA_040391685.1 Paenimyroides baculatum | reverse complement strand
AAAGGCGAGTTGCCCCGCCTTAAATGTTTTCACAACGGAATAATCCTTATTGTGAATTCCTTTCAAATTTATAATACAAATATATAGTGTAATTTTTTAATAACATTACGGAAACCCGTAAAAAGAGTAATTTTTTTCTTAATATATTTATGAAATTAATAAAACACTGAATTTATGGCTTCAAAAAATATACTCGGATTAGACTTGGGAACCAACTCAATAGGTTGGAGTTTAGTGGACAAAGAGAATAAGAAAATTTTAGGAATGGGTTCCCGCATTATACCTATGGGAACTGATAAACAAGATTATGAAAAAGGAGTAGGGATAACTAAAAATGCTGACCGAAGAACAAAGCGTATTATTCGTAAAATGAATAAACGTTATAAACTTCGCAGAAATAAACTATTGTATATCCTACACAAATTGGGAATGCTGCCCGAACAATTTCAGTTTAAAAATGGTATTCCTGAACCTATTAAAATTCAAGATTTGGAGCTTCTTCCTATTAAAAAAGGAACTTTGCAATTAAATTCTTTGCAACATTACCAATTAAGGATAAATGCATTAGAAAAGCCCATTGCTCTTGAAGAATTGGGAAAGGTGTTGTATAGTTTCAATCAATTACGAGGCTATTGCCCCAGTAAAGAAAATGCAGAGGTACACATAAAACGAGTAAAAAAAAGTTTGCCATCCGAAGGGAAAGTCGGAATATTGAGTGTTACCGATAAACAGTTCGGACAAATGGAAGTTTTCTTTGCAAGAAAAGAAGCCGATTTGCCGAATATGCCACAACAGTTAGAATTGTTTTAATAGAAATAAAAAAATGCTTGATTTAAATATGTAATCAAGCATTTTTTTTAATTTTTTCTTTGTAGGTTACACTCCTAAAACCCTTAAAATTTCTAGGGTTTTGATGAGGTTGTAATTCTATACTGTAAATCTACAAAAATTTGAAAGGAATTCACAATCTATTGTTTAACTATGATATTCTTGTTTGGTTATTTAGTGTTATTAAAAAAAACTTCTTCTCATAATAACTTTTTTTAAGTACTTTTACCTTATAGTTTATATTAAATCTAATTAAAAATATGAAACAAGTAGCTTTAGCAGGATTATTGGTTTTAGGTGTGTCTTTTACCTCAACAGCACAATGTACAACCGTTTCAAGTATTAATGAAAATTTTGATTCTTGGAAAAAAATAGATAAATGTTGGAATGCCGAATCAGGTAAATCAATGCTGTACAGCAGCGAAGGAAAAGTTACTTTTTATTCTATGATGAGTTCGGGTGAAAGAATGATTTTGACCACTCCGAAAATTAAGGCAGGAACCTATAATCTTACTATGGATATTTCTAAGAATTCCGGTGATGCTTCATTAGAATTATTCTCAATCGGCAGCACAGCTGATCTAAAGTCATATACTTCCATTTCAAAACCATCGACGATTTCGGGTACTAAAAAAACATATACAATTAACTTAAAAAATGATGCTCATTTAGGTATGAAAGTTTTACTTAACGGAATACATCAAGCTGTTTATATTGATAATTTTGTGTTGAAACCAGCAAAATAAACCAACAGCTAATAAAGCTTATATATAATCCGCTAGTCATAATCCGACTAGTGGAGTGTTTTTGTATATTTCTTATTAAAAAGTAGTTTTTATGATTACAATCATAAAAACAGGGTAGAACGCGTATGTAAATTTGCTGAAAATAAAATTTACAACCATGCTTTCAGATAAACAAAAAGAAATTATACTAAGCACTGTGCCTTTATTACGTGAAGGCGGAGTAGTTTTAACAACACATTTTTACAACAGAATGTTTACGCACCATCCTGAATTAAAAAATCTGTTTAATATGGGGAATCAGCAGTCGGGTAAACAGCAAACAGCTTTGGCTATGGCAGTTCTGGCGTATGCGGAAAACATATCGAATCCGGCGGTTTTAATGCCTGCGGTAGATTTAATCGGGCATAAGCATACAAGTTTGAATATTCAACCGGAACAATACGATATTGTTGGAACACACTTACTAGCTTCAATAAAAGAAGTTCTTCAGGATTTGGCTACCGATGCCGTTTTAGATGCCTGGGAAGCTGCGTACGGACAATTAGCTGGTTTGATGATTGGTCATGAAACTAAAATGTACGAAGACAAGAAGCAAACAAACGGACAATGGATTGGCTGGAAAAACTTCGTGGTACAACGTAAAGAACAGGAATCTAAAGAAATTACATCATTCTATTTAGTTGCAGAAGATGGTACGGAAGCTCCGGACTTCACCCCGGGTCAGTTTATAAGCGTTCAGGTTTTTCTTCCAAATATCAATTTAAACCAAATAAGACAATACAGCATTTCCTGCGCTCCGAATAAAGAATATTTGCGAATTTCGGTTAAACGTGAAAGAAACGAAAAGTTGGATATTAACGGAATGATCAGTAATTTTCTACACGACGAAATTCACGAAGGAAGTATTGTTTCCATAAGTACACCGGCAGGAAACTTTACCTTACAGAATCTGTTTCCTAAAAAAGTATTTATCAGCGGCGGAATTGGGCAAACTCCATTAGTTTCTATGTTAGAATCTTTAGAAAGATCAACAGATAACAAAGAATTAATTTGGATACATGCGTGTCGTAATGCCGATGTTCGTGCCTTTGGAAACAGAATTGAATCGATCACTCAAGAAAACACTCAAATAAAACAACATCAGTTTTATGAAGTTGTTGATGAAACACTGGCAAACGAATCGGTTTATGAAGGAATACTTGATTTTTCTAAAATAGAACAGTGGCAGTTTGAACCCGATGCCGAATATTACATCTGTGGACCAAAACCTTTTATAGAAAAAACAGTTAAAGAACTAACCGATAACAAAATCAGCGAAAACCATATTTTCTTTGAAGAGTTCGGACCCAAATCAATCTAATAAAATTAATAATTTATAAACAGAGAAGCAACGCTTCTCTTTTTGTGTATATGAATAGTAGTATCGTAACAAAAAAAAATATACTGTGGGTAAAGTGGAGCCGTATTGTGTATTGTTCTGCATTGGTAGGAATTGTCGTTGGATTAATAACATTAATGTTTAAAAATCTGGTTGAAGAGTACGAACATTTACTTTTTAATAAGGCAGAAAATTTCAGATTGTTTTTTATTGTTTTTCCGCTGGTAGGTTTGTTAATTATTCATTTTTTAAGAACATATGTTTTCAACAAAAAAAAGAATAAAGGAATATCCGAAGTATTGGAAGCTGTGCGAGAAAACAAAAAATTGCCGGCGTATAAAGTGCCTTCGCATTTCTTCAACGGATTTTTAACGGTTGTCTTTGGTGGCAGCACGGGTATCGAAGTTTCAACTGTAGTGGCAACGGCGACATTAGGCGACATGGCATCGCGCAAAGATCCCATCTTTAAAAAATACCGCAAAGAATTTATAGGCTCGGCAATTGCATGCGGCGTTACGTTGTTGTTCTGCAGTCCGTTGGCAGGTATGTTTTTCTCGTACGAAACCATAGGCAAACAAAAAACAAAAGTTTTCTGGGTAACGCACTTGGTAAGCGTTGGTTTTGCAACGTTAATAATTTTGCTAATGAATGTTACCCCTGTTTTTAATCTAGGTAATCATGAAACAATTGTACATTATCAGGCAATTCCGTTTTTTGTTGTGTTAAGCGTTTTGGCTGGCTGTTACGGAGTGTACATGACTAAAGTGGTGACATTAGTAAAGAAAAACAATTTTTTTGATTTTAATCCGTATGTACAGATTGGTTTGGGAAGTATTCTGTTGGGATGCTCGTTGTATATTGTTCCCCAATTGTATGGCGATGGATATCATGCAATAGAAAGTATCATCCACCATAATAACTTGTTTATTTCAGTAAGTTTCTGGCTTTTGCTTGGGGCATTAATTTTAAAACCTTTTGCAACCGGTTTTACCTTAAAGTTAGGTGGCGATGGCGGTGTATTTGCACCAAGTATTTTCGGCGGTGCCATCATGGGTGCTTTGGTTGGCTTTATAGTACAGAAGTACTTTTTTGCCGATGCCCAATTGATTAACTTTGTTGTTTTAGGTGTAGCCTTAACCGTTGCAGCAACTCTCCATGCGCCATTTACAGCCTTGTTCTTAACCTTCGGAATTTTTAATTCGTACGCGCTTTGGCTTCCGTTAGGCGTTTTGGTGTTTATCAGTTTTTATATATCTAAAAAAATATTTCCTTATACGGTTTATACCTTGGTGTTGAAAAAGTAAATTGTTGCAATAACTCATTATCTTTGTGAATCAATTAAAATGCAATGATTAATGTTGATTTAATATTAAGCTGTGGCGGAACGTTGCGCAAGGTTTCTAAAAACGAAGTGATTTTCGAAGCAGGTCATTTCCCTTCGTATTATTATCAGGTAGTAGAAGGAAAAGTAAAAATGAATAATTATACCGAAGACGGTAAAGAATTTATTCAGGAAATTTTCACCGTAGGACGTAGTTTTGGCGAACCACCCCTTTTTATCAATGAACCTTATCCGGCAAACGCAATAGCTATTTCGGCTGGGGTAGTTATTCAGATTAAAAAATCGTTGTTTGATGAAATGCTGTATAAATATCCCGAAGTTTCTGTCGAAATAAACCGAAGCCTTGCTCGTCGTTTGTATTATAAAGCAATCATGGCACCCGAATTGTCTTCGCAAAATCCCGAAAAGCGCTTGTTAAAGTTATTGCATTATCTTAAAGAACAAAGCGGGACAAAAACCGATTTTTTTCTGGTTGAATTATCGCGCCAACAGTTAGCAGATTTAACCGGATTACGGGTAGAAACCGTTATTAGAACCATAAAACACTTAGAAAAACAAGGGTATTTAAAGATTATCGAAGGAAAGATTTATCTGGAATAAATATTTCTTTCGATAACGCTGTATAAGCATATTAATTAATTTAAGCGTTCTATTCTTTATTTTTAAACTTCATTCTTTCTCTTTTTTATTATCTTCTATCTATAAGTTCGTAGCGCAATTTGGTAGCGAATAATTTTTTTTAATGATTATCACGAAGTTTATACCAAATCAGAATATAATTAAAATTTTCGTCAGTTTGAGCTTGTTGAGAACTTATAATTCAAAGACTTCTCGAAACCTGTCTTGACATCTCGACTTCTTTTGATGTGACAATTGCGAAAGGCGTCACTTCGAATAGCGTAACGAAGTGACGAGCCTAAACATATCTTGGTGTAAAGTTAATAACAGTCAATTTCTTTTTAAAGAATTATTATCGCTAATAATTTTGTGATTTTCTTGTATAGAATAAGCTATTATTTCCAGACCATTAAATAATTCAAATAATAGTTGTTTGGTTAACTATTGTTTTTGTAACTTTGTAGTTGTCTAAACAACTATATTATGAAAACAGCAGATGTATTAACCAGTGAAAATAAATATGATTTACTGGCAGGACGCGTTCCTTTGCTCTTAAATAGATTTTTATTACAGAAGTTTAAATTAGGTGGTATTGGCTTAACTCGTGAACAATGGTCGGTTTTGGCAATTTTATGGAAAGAAGATGGTTGTTCGCAGCAAAAAATTGCCGATGCAACAAATCGCGATAAACCAAGCATTACACGGTTAATAGATAATTTGGTTAAAGAAGGTTTTGTAAAAAGAGAGCATCATAAAACCGATCGCCGTACCAACTTAATTTATCTTACCGAGAAAGGGAAAAATATTGAGCAAAGCGTTATGAATGTGGTAAATGAAACAATTGATCAATCTACCGAAGGTTTAACTCAGGAACAAACATTGATTATTCGCGATGCTTTTCAATTGATTTACGATAATATTAAAAGATATGAAAAATGAAAAAGTTAGGTTTTGCAATTATTAGTTTAGTTTGTGGATCGGCTTTTGGTCAAATTCAAGTCGGTAACGATGTAAAGCAAGCCTTAGACGCTGCTTTAACAAAAGATGTTACTTTGGTTAACCAAACAATTGAAAAGCAAAAGTTAGAACTTGAACGTAAAAGTGTTTTAAGTAAATACATTCCTAAAGTTGAGGCGACCGCTTTGTATGGTTACTTAAACAGTGAAGGTTCGTTAGATTTACCAACATTTACGTTGCCAATAACGGGATATCCTTTATTCAATGGGGCGTCGGATTTTTCAACAAAAGGACAGGTTTTTCATGGTGGGATTATGGCAAAAGCAGTATTGTTTAGTGGTGGGCAAATTTATAATGGTGCAAAAGCATTAGCATATAAAAATGAAGCAACAGGCTATATGATGGATTTGCAGAACGATGTTGTTATAAAAGATATTATTTTAAGTTTTGATCAATTACAAATGCTAAAAGTTGCCGAAAAATTGATTAATGATAGCGAAAAACGCCTTAAAAAAGAAACCGAAAGGGTAGAAAAAGCCATTGCGTTAGGTTTGGCAATTCCGTACGATCGCGATAAAATAAAACTAGCCGGTTTAGAATTAGAATCCAAGAAAACCGATGTGCAACACAAGCAAGAACTATTGGCTTTGAAAATCAATCAAGCTACAGGTATTGCTCCGGAAGTCATTCTTGAAATGGATCATTCGGTAGAACCAATTGTTATTTTTGAAGAGTTGTCAACTGAAAATAAGAACGAAATTAAAGCATTAGAATCTTTTCAAAAAGCATCAAACTTAGTCGTTAAAAAAGAAAAAGGTAGTTTGTTGCCAACACTTGGTGCATTTGGCGGATACAGTTACACTTCTTTGTTCAACGCCGAAACCGAAATTCCTTTGCAAACCATCAATCAAACAGCTCATTTAAAAATAAACGAATTAACGTTTAACCCTACATGGATGGTGGGTGTAGCTTTAAAATGGGAGCTTTTTAGCGGATTTGAACGCAAGCATAAGATAGAAGAAGCCGAGTTAAACGCTTTACAAGTAGAAAATAAGCTAACTGATGCTAAAGAAAAACTCAACCTTCAATTAAAGAAAAATAAGATAGAATACGAGAGCATGTTACAGCAAATAAGCATTACCAAGCAACGTGAAATAATTGCACAAAACAATAACGAAATGGCAGAAAAACAGTATAAAGCCGGATTAATTGGTGTTACCGAACGCTTAACTGCCGAAAACGATATTTACAAAGAGTCATTAAATAAAATAGAAACCATTATTAAACAACGTCAGGCAGCAATTGAAACCTATCAGTCGGCAGGAAGTTTAACGTCGTTTATCACAATACACTAACAATATGAAAAAAATAATCTGTTTATTAGGAATTACATTAAGTTTGGTTGCTTGTAATAATAAATCGGAAGTAGCACAGGTGATTCAAGGAAAAGTTGAACGTGATGAGATTGCTGTTGTTGGAAAAATAGCCGGAAGAATAGATCAAATTTTGGTTCACGAAGGTGATTTTGTTAAGAAAGGCGATACGTTAGCTATTTTAGACATTCCTGAAGTTGAAGCAAAAAAAACGCAGGCACAAGGAGCGGTAAAATCTGCCGAAGCGCAGTATAATATGAGTGTTCACGGTGCTACCGCTAACCAGTTAAAACAATTAAATGCAAAAAAAACGGCGTTGAACGAACAGTATCAATTTGCACGTAAATCGTTACAGCGTTTAGATGCTATGGTAAAAGATTCTTTAATACCGCAACAGCAATACGATGAGGTTTTTGCAAAATACCAGGGTGCACAAGCACAGCTAATTACCATTGATGCCGAAATAGCCGATGTTAAGAACGGTGTTCGTTTAGAGCAACAAACAATGGCGTTAGGACAGCAAGATAGAGCATTAGGCGCCCTGCAAGAAGTAAAAGTAGCCGAAAAGGAACGCTATATCATTGCACCACAAGATATGCAGATTGAAACCGTTACCTTAAAGTTGGGCGAATTGGCTTTGCCGGGTTATACTTTGTTTAAAGGGTCGCTACAAGCAACAACTTATTTTCGTTTCACTATTCCGGAAAGTGAAGTGAAAAATTACGAAAAAGGCAAAACGGTAACAGTTGAGGTTCCTTATAAAAAAGCGGCTATTGCTGGTGTGGTACAAAATATCAAACAAATAGGTGCGTATGCAAATATCGCAACTGCTTACCCGGATTACGATATGCAGGAGCCATTGTACGAATTGGTCATAAAGCCTTCAAACAGTACCGAAGCGCAGGATATTCTTACAAAGTCAACAGTAACTTTAAAACGATAGCGTATGAAATCTTTTTTGAATTTACTTAAAAGAGAATTCCGGTTGTTCTGGAGTAATAAAGTACTAAAGATTTTGTTCTTTGGCGCACCTTTACTTTACGGAATTTTAATAGGATATATTTACAGCAAAGGAAAGGTGACCGATTTACCAATTATTGTAGTTGATGAAGATAGAAGCACCATGAGTGCCAAAGTTATTGAAATGATGCAGGATAATGAAGTGTTGCATATAGCTTCTTTACAGTTTGATACGCATAATATTAAT
The DNA here is from genome assembly GCA_040391685.1 of Paenimyroides baculatum. Taxonomy (GTDB): domain Bacteria; phylum Bacteroidota; class Bacteroidia; order Flavobacteriales; family Flavobacteriaceae; genus Flavobacterium; species Flavobacterium baculatum_A. Next base: position 17,254 of record JBEBXJ010000022.1, on the reverse strand, counting down.
AATTTAATGATTGAAAAAGAAGCTGCCTGTGTAGTGATAATCCCTAAAGATTTTGAAAAAGATGTGCTTACCAAACGGTATCCGGAAATAACAACCATAGTAAACACGGCAAACATACTAACAGCAAATTACGCATCAAGTTCTATACAACTGGTTTTGGGCACAATGAAAGTCGGTACACAGTTAGAAACATTGCGGAAACAAGGTACACCCGAAAAGTTATTAATGAATCAGTACGAGCCTTTTAAAACAACTTTTATTAAAAAAAATAACCGTAGTACCAATTATATGTACTTTTTATGGCCTGGGGTTTTAGCTACTGTTTTGCAGCAGGTTTTGTTGTTAGGGCTGGCGTTATCATTTGCATCAGAATTTGAAAACGGAACTTTTAAAAACCTGGTTAAGCAAACACGATCTACTTTCTCTTTAATGATGGTTAAAATAATTCCCTATTTATTAATGAGTTTTGTGGTATGGTTAATGTATTGGGGCTTTACCTGGTGGTTCAATATTCCGTTTTACGAAAACTTGGGTGCTTTAACTTTAGTTGCGGGTTTCTTTATATTGGCAGTTTGTTTTATAGGTATTCTGGTGAGTATTTTAATACCAAATCAACTAAAAGCAACCGAAATTTTAATGGTTATTGCTACGCCAAGTTTTATGCTGTCAGGGTTTACATGGCCTTTAAGTCAAACACCAGAATGGGTTCAAATGATAGCACAGGTTATTCCGTTAACACATTTCTTGCCTGCATTTCGTATATTAATTATTGAAAACGGATCGCTTGAACTAACATATCCTTACATTCAAAATTTAAGCATTATTATTTTAATAGGATTTATTTTAAGCTTTATTGCCCTGTATATAAAAAAGCAAAAGGTTTTAAAGGAAATAATGATTGAAGAATCTACAGAAGCAGAGACAGTAAGTATAAAAATAATTGATGTTTCTGGAGCAGAATCCGAAGTTAATATACATACCGATATTGATGATATCAATACTGAAAATAAAAACTAGTTTAACAAAACAGGTTGCTTTAAAGCAACCTGTTTTTTATTTTACAGAAATATGTTTTAATGTATGCAGTCAATGTAAATTTGCACTTTAGTTTTTGGAGAGATGTACTAATTGTCTTAAAAAAACGTTATTTAAATAAATACATATTCTTTTCAAAATTAGGAATTTAAAACGGATTGTATTTTATTTGTTCAACTAAAATCTAATAGAACCTATTTAATGAAATCTTACTCGGTTAACGAAATAAACACTGTTTTAAACGGCACAATTGTAGGAAGTACCAATCAGCAAGTTAATGGTACCGAACAATTAAGTAAAGCACAAATTAACCACATATCTTTTATTGGAAATAAAAAATACGAAAAAAGCTGGGGAACATCTAAAGCCAGTATAGCTGTTGTAAATAAAGATATTTCGATAGAACCAGGTGAAAACCGAGCATTTATTCAAGTACCCGATGCAGATTTGGCAATGTCGCAAATATTGGAACTGTTTGCTTCGCCAATGCCTGAATTTGCTGTTGGTATTCATCCGACTGCTGTGATCGACGATTCTGCAAAAATTGGTAACGGAGTAAAAATCGGAGCCGGTTGTTATGTTGGACCGCGTACCGAAATTGGCGACGGAACTATTTTGTACCCCAATGTAACCGTTTTAGACGACTGTATTATTGGCAAACAAACCATTATTTGGTCGGGTGTTGTAATTCGTGAGCGTAGTAAAATTGGTCATCAGTGTATCATACATCCAAACGCAACTATTGGGGCTGATGGTTTTGGATTTCGTCCGTGTGCCGAACGTGGTTTGGTTAAAATTCCTCAAATCGGTGATGTAGTGATTGGCAATCAGGTAGAAATCGGCGCAAATGCCTGTGTAGATCGCGGTAAATTCAGCTCAACCATTATTGGAGATGGCTGTAAAATTGACAATCTGGTGCAAATTGGTCACAACAGTGAACTGGGAATGTTTTGTATCATGGCAGGAAACAGTGGTTTGGCAGGATCGGTTAAACTAGGCAATGGCGTAATTATTGGTGGCAGCGCCTCTATTAAAGATCATACAACCATTGGCGACCGTGCCGTTATTGGTGCAGGTTCTGGTGTAACAGGTGATGTAGAAGCCGGCAAAACCATGTTGGGATACCCGGCGTTAGAGGCCCGTGACACACTAAAACAATGGGCAATTATGAAACGTTTGTTAAACGAGAGTAAAAAGTAGATATGAGAGAATAAACAATCTATCAATAAAATATAAAGCGATTAAATTTATTAATAAGTTATAGGTTTATAGAATACAATATCTGTCAGTACTAAATTAAGAGTACTGATATTAGTATTTATTTAATTAATTTTAAGCTACTAGAAATTTGTTCTTATATGTTTCTTCGAAATATCTACTTAAACATATTGTCCGTTCCGTATCCGCACTACTTATATAGCGCTGAAACATTTGTTCTGAACAATGCCCTGTTGCTTCCATTAGTAACGGGGTTGGTATTTTTCCGTAGAAATTTGAAGCAAAACTTCTTCTTCCAATATGGCTTGTAACAGCTTCCCATTTAGGAACCATAACAATATTGGATCTAAATCCGCTTCTTTTTCTAACTTTTACCAATTTGGTGATACCAGCTAATTTTACTACTTCTTTTATTTGCTCGTTATATTTCTGTGGAGACAATTTTATTGGAAAACCTCTGTTTTTAGACATTATGAAAAGTGCCGCAGGATGAAGTGGTAATAAAATGCTTTTCTGGGTTTTTTGCTGTATAAAGGATAAGCATTGTTTATCATGAATAATCTCCATCATATCCATATTGAAATTCATAAAATCAGAAACACGTTGACCCGAATAGCAACTGATAATCAGCCAATCTCTCGCAGGTTTAAGATAGGTTGGTACTTCTATTTTATTTATGGTTATTAATTCATCTTCTGTTAATGTAACAAAATTTTCTTTATGTTTTTTTACTTTAGGTAATTCCAATTCATATACAAAAGTACGGATTCCACGTTTTTCAAGGAAGTTTAGAATAGTGCGGACAAAATGTATAGTGCGATAGATTGTACTAGGGCTATATTCTTCTTTTTTTCCAAATATTAAAAAGTTTTTAACAAATTTTCCATTAACATTTTCTATCATAAGGTGTTTCATTTGATCTCCATCAAAACGTTCTAGTAATCGAAAAAATACCATGTATCGTTTATATGTTGTTTTAGAAATAAGATGTTCTCTTGAATGGATATATTTATCCATATAGCCTAGTAGGCTTCCATCTATATAATGGATTTCTTGAACAGAAATTATTTTTTTTATCTTTCTGGATAATGCAGATAATGATAGTTTTACTTTTTTTAGTGTTATATTTTTCAGATAGCTGGCTATCATGATTTTTATTCTATCTAATCGAATATTCAATTTTTTAAATTGCTTAAGATAAATGTTTTTAGGACGTTGCTTTATTTCATCCCACATTCCGGGGGTGATTGTAAGGGATGTGTCCAAGTAATGAACTTTTTCTTGTTCATCTCTTAATTGAATGGTTATTTTTCCAATATTGAGGTTTTGTTTTAGGACAAAATTGAAGATCATCATTTGAATATTTAACTATTTATTTGTAAATAAAGTAAATAAAGATGATAAATAGTCTATTTCAGACTACAATTAGCAAGGCTAAGTTAGTATTATTTTTAAAATTAAACAAACCATTTATTTGAATGATAGGAGTTTGTAAAACGCAGTCATTTTAGAAAAATTTAATTCATATTAAGGCATTATGAATTTAGCAGTTTTTATTATCCTGAACCTTAGTAACAAAGTAAAAATTACAAGTCTGAAATAGACTACTAAGTCTAACCTAGTTTTTAATTTATATGAAAGGTGAATCGATTGACTTTAAAAATATTCATTTAGGCAGACTTATTTATAAACACTTTGTTGAAAGTGGAATGGAAAAGTCACGCGCCTGTAATTTTTTAAAATGTACAGAAGAAGAAATAGAAGAGTTGATTACCAAAGAAACGTTGGATTCGGGAATTATACTTCGGTGGAGTAAATTAATGAAATATGATTTTTTTAGAATATACTCACACCATTTGATATTATATGCGCCACAAAGTAGTATTGAATATAATATAAAAGAGAGTGAAAAAAACTCTTTACCTAGGTTTCGAAAAAGCCTCTATACCAAAGAGATAATTTTTTTTATACTTGAACGAATAAATAATAAAGAAAAGACGACTACTCAGATTATAGAAGAGTATAAAATCCCTAAAACAACTCTATATAAATGGTTGAATAAATATAAAAATGAAATAAATGAAAAAGAATAAAGTGTCTCCTGATTACAGAAAGATTTTTTGTGATATACTAGATATTAAGTATCCACAGAAGAAGGATGCATGTTGTTTACTTTTACAAAAAGAATCTCTTACAGAGCTGGATATTATTGAACTCAATAGAATCATATTTGGAGTAAAGAATAAAAAAACTGAAGTGTTTAATCAAAGACATAAATCTTATGGTAAGTCTGCTATTCTAAAAATGCTAGAATACCAACGGGAACATTGTCTTAATAACACCCAGTTGGCACTTCATTTCAAACTAAGTAGAAATACAGTTATGAACTGGAAAAAGAGTTTTTTACTAACATGAAAATCTATTTATAATTATTACTATGGTAAAAGTAAATACTATAAAAAAGACAATGAAGAAAGTGAAGTTTTTTTCATTGTCTTTTTTAGGTTGTGGCTTGGTCGTATTGCTTGGGACTTTTTTTAAAGCTTTTATAAACCCTCAGATATTAACGGTTATTTATGTATTTTGTTTAATTACTGTTAGTTATATCCTATATTTGTACATAACAATGAAAATTTTTATATTCGAAAATACTGGAAGTATTTTTTTTATAAAACAATTTCACCCGCTTAGTAACAAATATATTGTTTCTCCTAAGATCCAAATTCCTACAAAAAGTTTAATTGCATTTACAAGTCAACGAAAAATGTTTTGTAATATTCTATATTTTGAAGTCAAGAATGTGAATGAACAACAGCAGAGTCGTCATTTTAGTATTAGGGTAAGTAATATTTCTCAGAAAGAGATTGAGCGAATTAGAAAATCTTTTTTTAATATACTTTCAAATTCTGGAAAAGAAAATTTGTAGAATAGAATAATTACACGAAGTACTTTCTATTTGAAACCTCTATAAAAACAAAACCTCCCAAAAAAATTCGGGAGGTTTTGTTTTTATAGAGAAAAGCTATCTAGTTCTTTTTACAGGTTAAAATTGTTGCTTTTGAGTAATTTTTCTACAGCTATAGCTTTAGGTAACTTACCTTAAAATATTTATAAATATTTTTTATATACTTTTTGTAGTAGCTACTAACCTTTGATAGCATAACAGGTTTGTGGCGTATAATAACTTCATTTTTATTATTCTATAGATGTGTTAACGGCTTTATTAGTGTGGGTAGGGCTTGGTTCTTGTAATTCTTTTAAAACTTACAATATTTATAAAAAATAACTATATGCGTTTTATCATCATTTTACTCCTGTTTTTCTTACAATTCAATGCTGCACAGGCACAACAATTTAATAATTTATCATTAGAGGTAGGCGGGGGAGCTCATTTTCCTTTCAATCCAAAACATTCAAAAGATCAAACCAGTCTTTCTAATTACATTTCAATGAAACAGTTTCAGGTTTCGGGACGTTATATGTTCAACGAAAAAATTGGATTGAAGGGGCAGTATGCCTACTTTTATTTTCAAGACAAAGAAAATCATTTAAATAAATCAGCAATGCACAAAGTTACTTTGGAGACTGTTTATAATTTGGGGAATGCACTTAATTTTAATTATGCTTTTCAAGAAAGGTTTACTTTGCTGCTACATGGTGGTGCCGGAATTTCGTTCCTAAAACCGAAGGAGAGTTACGATTATGAAAAAATTGGAAATCTGCAATTAGGTATTACTCCCATGGTAAAAATTAGTAATCAGGTTGCGTTTTATCTGGATGTAACACCTGTGTTAAATTTAATGCAGCATTATTCTTATGGGGGAGATCTTCTTAATGCTGATTACAAAGCGCAAAGTGGTTTCTTTTTAACGGCAAATGCAGGTTTTGTGTTTTATTTAGGAAATAGAAACCACCATGCAGATTGGTACTAAAAAAGATCTATCATATATTTAATAAAAAACTCCCGAAGAAATTCGGGAGTTTTTAGTTTTATAACTGAAAAGCAATTACGCTTCAATATAAGCTTCAATAGGAGCACAAGAACAAACAAGGTTTCTGTCGCCATAAGCATCATCAACTCTGCGTACGCTTGGCCAGAATTTGTTTTCTGAAACATATTCTAAAGGATATGCTGCTTTTTCACGAGAATATGGTTGTTCCCATGTTTCGGCAGTTAACATAGCCAATGTATGCGGTGCGTTTTTCAATACGTTGTTGGTGTCTTCTGCAGTAACAGCTTCAATTTCTTTACGAATTGAAAGCATAGCATCACAAAAACGGTCTAATTCTGCTACGTCTTCCGATTCTGTTGGTTCAATCATTAACGTTCCTGCAACCGGGAAAGAAACCGTTGGTGCGTGGAAACCATAATCCATTAAACGTTTTGCAATATCGGTCACTTCAATACCTTTTGCTTTAAACATACGGCAGTCAATAATCATTTCGTGAGCTGCACGTCCGCGTTCTCCAGAATACAATACTTCGTAACCTTCGCTTAAACGCGCTTTCATGTAGTTGGCATTCAAGATAGCTGTCATGGTAGATTGTTTCAAACCATCGGCACCTAACATCGAAATATATCCGTAAGAAATCAAACAAACCAAAGCCGAACCGTACGGAGCTGCAGAAATTGCCGTGATCGCGTGATCGCCACCAACTTTTATAACAGGGTTTGTAGGTAAAAACGGTACTAAATGTTGAGCCACACAGATTGGACCAACACCAGGACCACCACCACCGTGAGGAATTGCAAAGGTTTTGTGTAAGTTTAAGTGACAAACATCGGCACCAATTCTCGCAGGATTTGTCAATCCAACCTGAGCGTTCATATTGGCACCATCCATATAAACCTGTCCGCCGTTTGCGTGGATCAAATCAGTAATTTCAATGATCGATGATTCGTAAACACCGTGCGTAGAAGGGTAAGTAATCATTACACAAGATAAATTGTCTTTGTGTAATTCTGCTTTTGCTCTTAAATCTTCCACATCGATATTTCCTTCTTCGGTTGTTTTGGTAACAACCACTTTCATACCAGCCATTGCAGCCGATGCAGGGTTTGTTCCGTGAGCCGATGCAGGAATCAATGCAATGTTTCTGTGACCTTCGCCTCGAGATTCGTGATATGCGCGAATAACCATTAAACCGGCATATTCACCTTGCGCGCCAGAGTTTGGTTGTAATGTAGTACCTGCAAAACCGGTAATTACATTTAATTGCTGCTCTAACTTATGCAACATGGTTAAATATCCTTGCGACTGATCTGCCGGAGCAAATGGGTGGATGTTGTTCCAGTTAGGGTTGCTTAAAGGCAACATTTCTGCTGCTGCATTCAATTTCATTGTACAAGATCCTAAAGAAATCATAGAATGGTTTAATGCTAAATCTTTACGCTCTAACTTTTTAATATAACGCATCAACTGAGATTCTGAATGATACGTGTTGAAAACATCATGCTCTAAAAACGTTGATGTTCTTTCTAATTTTACAGGAACCAATGCTTCTTGAGAAAGTTCGGTAACGGCATTGAATGATTTTCCGGCAACTTCGGCAAAAATACCGATTACCGTATTAATATCGTTTAATGAAATAGTTTCGTTTACAGAAATTGAAACCGTATTTGCATCAACATAATAAAAGTTGAATTCTTTAGCTTCGGCAACCGCTTTTACTTTAGCAGCATCGGCTTTTACTAAAATGGTATCGAAATAAGCATCGTTCAATTGCTCAAAACCTAATTTAGTTAATTCGGTTTCAATAGTAACAGCTTTTGCGTGTGCTTCGTTTGCAATACGGCGTAAACCTTTTGGTCCGTGATAAACCGCATACATACCCGCCATAACTGCCAATAAAACCTGTGCAGTACAAATGTTCGATGTTGCTTTTTCTCGCTTAATGTGTTGCTCACGCGTTTGTAATGCCATACGTAATGCACGGTTTCCGTTCGCATCCTGAGAAACCCCAATGATACGACCCGGCATAGAACGTTTGTACTCTTCTTTTGTAGCAAAGAAACCAGCGTGTGGTCCACCGAATCCTAAAGGAATACCAAAACGTTGTGTAGTTCCTACAACAACATCGACACCCATTTCACCTGGTGATTTTAAACGGGCTAATGATAAAATATCGGCAGCTACTGCTACTTTTATGTCTTTTGAATGTGCCTGATTGATGAAATCTTCATAATCGTGAACCTGACCGTATTTACCGGGATATTGTAAAATTGCAGCAAAGAAATCATCTGTAAACTCAAATGCTTCATGGTTACCTACAACCACTTCAATACCAATTGGTGTAGAACGTGTTAATAAAACCGATAAAGTCTGTGGTAAAATTTCTTCTGAAACAAATAATTTGTTGGCATTGTTTTTCTTTTGATCTCTTGTACGGACATCAAACAACAAAGCCATAGCCTCGGCAGCTGCGGTAGATTCGTCCAATAACGAAGCATTTGCAATTTCCATTCCCGATAATTCAATTACCGTTGTCTGGAAATTTAATAGAGCCTCTAAACGTCCTTGTGCAATTTCTGCCTGATAAGGAGTATAAGCCGTGTACCAACCCGGATTTTCAAAAATATTACGTTGGATAACAGCCGGAACAATCGCTTCGTTGTAACCTAGACCAATCATTGATTTGAACACTTTGTTTTGTGCACCTAATGCCGTAGCATGTGCCAAATATTCGTATTCTGTCATCGCTTCGTCTAGTACAAGGTCTTTCTCTAAACGAATTTTGTCCGGAAAAGTTTCGTATAACAATTGATCCATATCTTTCACACCTACTGTGTCAAACATGTGTTGTAAGTCGGTTGCTCTAGGACCAATATGTCTTAAAGCAAAAGCATTTGTCTTCATCTGCTATTAATAAAATTATAGTTGTGTTTAAAGAAAGCAAAAATACAACTATTATTTGATTAATTTTACGGGATATTAAAATAATGTAAGGTGAACAGCAACAAGTTATGCAGCAGCAAAGTAATAGAAATATAACGCGTTTTTTTGACTGGTATTTGCACGCAAGTTTACACGTGGCGCTGGCTACAGCCGTTTTAGTACAAATGACATTTTATTTTTGCTTTTTACCTTTTGATGCAGCTGTTACCAGTCTTGTTTTTTTTGGAACCGTTTTTAGCTACAATTTTATAAAATATGCGCAGGTTATTGCAAAGAAAAAAGAATTAACACGGTTTTTAAAAAGTATTATTGTATTAAGCGTTATAAGTTTTGTAATTGCGGTTATTAGTTTTTTCTTTCTGAATTTAAAAGCGCAACTGCTCACCGTTTTTTTTGGATTGCTTTGTGTTTTGTATGTAATTCCGCTGGCAAAATCAAAAACCAATCTGCGTAATTATGCAGGCATAAAAATCTATATTGTATCGTTATGTTGGGCGGGTGTAACTACTTTATTGCCGATTGTAAATGCCGGTCAAAGCATAGAAAATGATATTTTGTTTAAGTTTTTACAGCGATTTATTCTTACACTGATTCTTATTCTAATTTTTGAAATTAACGATTTAAAGTATGATGATATCCGACTTAAAACCGTTCCGCAGACGATTGGCGTTTTAAAAACAAAGTACTTGATTGGTTTGTTGTTGATTCCGTTTTATTTTCTCGAATTTTTAAAAGTGAATTATTACGGAAACCAATGGATTATCAACCTGATTTTGGTAATGGTAATTGCGTTGTTTACTTATTATGTACACCCGAACCGATCAAAATATTACACGCTTTTTTGGGTAGAAAGTGTTCCCGTTTTATGGTATTTGTTGATTATTTTGTTTAATCACTTTTAGATGACGCGCTCTAAATATGTAATGATTTTTTCAATTTCCACTGCTTTTTTCCACTGGTTACGTATTAAAAAATCGCCATACATTTTCTGGTGATTTTCAATGGTTCTGCTTAAGTGTGTTTTAAAAAGCTGGCTGTAATGTTTTTTGCTGTATTGTTCAATAAGTTCGTAACAACATTTCACTTCTTCTATGTTTTGTTTGGTAATTTGTGTTCTGGTCAGGCTTTGCAGCAAATTATTCAGATAGCTTTCTTTATTAAATTCCAGACTGTTCAATTTCTCCTGATACATTTTAATGGTCGTTTCGTCGTTAATTTCCAACCACGTAAGTTTTTCTAAATTGCAGTTTACAATCTCTAAATTCAACTGTAATAATTCGTATTGGTGTCTAAAATAAGTAACCATGTTTTTTCTTTTTTTATCAAATTTCACTTTTTTCAATGACGTAGTTTGTCGTTACATTTTAGTCTTGTGTTAAAGTTTGTAAATTAACATTTTTGATGACAGTACGTAAGTGTTAAGCTGTATATTTAAACAATTAACTAAACAATATTTACTATTATGACCGAAAACTATTTTAAAACAACAGACGAAAGTCAAAATTTTATCAATTATTTTAATGCTGTGAATGCAACTTTTTTAAGCGATAACGTAAAAGCGTTATTTATTGTGAAAGCACACGAAAAAGTTTACTTAAAGTCGGTTTTTACCAAAGAAGAATATTTAAACAAGTTTACGTTTGTTACTACTTTTACCAATTTAGATGTGGTGGTTGATACGTGTGATTGTGACGAAAATCCGGAGGGGAAACTTTTTCAGGAAAATTTACCAAACGAACAATTAATTGATTTTTTTGTAAACTTGGACGAAGAATGTCTGGTGCAGATTTTTGACAGCGAATTAATATCCATTCCGTTTATATCCGAACATTATCAAATGGAAGTATTATAATGCAAAAAGCAACTCTATTAGAGTTGCTTTTATTTTTCAAATTCCAGAATAGGAGCATCTGCTATATCAGGATCGCCTGGTTTTGAAACTACTGTTAAGCGCAATTTGCCGTCTGATAAATTAACTTTGTAATATCCGGGAAACTCAGGATAATTAACCAAAATGGTTTCAGCATTTAACCAAAGATAACTGAAAGTTCCTTCTTGGCTAACATAAGCATGTTCACTGTTGTTTGTCATGGAAATATTTGTAGCATCAATATTCCAAATAACATCACCTTTTGTAATGGTAGGTAATTCTTCAACATACGCTAAATATTTAACCATTTTCCATTCGCCAGAAATTTCAGCACGCTTAAAATTCTCTTCACTAGTGCATGAAAACAAACTAATAAATGCAAATAATAAAATAAGTTTTTTCATAAGTTTAAATTTTAATTGAATAGGTTAATGATGTAATTTTATGAAGATACAAAAAATCGAAATTAAGTATCTTTGTATAACAAATTGATGACATGGATTTATTTACAGACAACGCTGCGACCGATAATTTATTGCCTTTTGATGGCGAAGTTATTTACCATGGAATTTTGTTGAATACGAACGAAACCGATCACTTTTTTAATGTGTTGATGCAGAAAATTGAGTGGTATCACGATAAATCGGTTATTTACGGAAAAGAAATCACTACCAAACGAAAAGTTGCGTGGTACGGATCTAAAGATTTTTCGTACACATATTCCGGTTACACACGTATTGCAAGTCCGTGGATCGAAGAATTGCTGGCATTAAAACAATTGACTGAATTGTATACCGACAGTATGTGCAATTCGTGTTTGTTGAATTTGTATCACAGCGGGGAAGAAGGTATGGCTTGGCACAGCGACGGTGAAAAAGATTTGGTTGATAACGGATCAATTGCCTGTTTGAGTTTAGGCGCACAACGCCGTTTTGATTTTAAACACAAACAGTCGGCAGAGAAAAAAGGGTTTGACTTGCCAAATGGTTCGTTAATTGAAATGAAAGGCGAAACGCAGAAACACTGGCTGCACAGAATCGCTCCGACAAAAAAAGTAACCGAACCAAGAATAAGTTTGACTTTTAGGCAGATGAAATGATTTGTGCCGGATGCAGGGTGTTTGATGTTTACAAGTATCAGAATTCTCGTCACTTCGAGTAACGTAACGTAGTGAAGCCTTTCGGCAAGCTCAAGACAGGCTATCGAGAAGTTTGAAAATATAAGTTCTCGACAAGCTCGAACTGACGAGTTGTATAAATCTTGATAATATATAGTACTAAATACTTACAGGTTTTCGTATAATATTGTTATCCATGTATCTGTGGCAAACACTTTTAAGGTTGAAAAATATTCAAACCGAATCTTTTCGAAAATTCCAAAATCATCTGATAACCCGCAACCGAATTTCCGTGACTGTCTAAAGGGGCACTAAAAACACCAATGCCCATTTTACCGGGAACACTTACGGTAATTCCGCCGCCAACACCCGATTTGCTTGGTAAACCAATTCTGCGGGTGTATTCACCACTGAATTCGTACATACCCGCAACCAGCATTTGCGATTGGATTAGTTTAGACAAATCGGCATTTTTATAAGTAGCATCACCGTCAAACCTTACACACTCGTTTGCGAAAAAATAGCCTATTTTAGCCAGATCTTCGGCAGTAACTTCAATAGAACACTGCTTAAAATAATTGTCCAGCTGATCTTCGGTACCCGTAATAAGTCCGCTGTTTTTCATAATATGGAACATTCCTCGGTTACGGTGTCCGGTTTCTTTTTCAGACAGATAAACAACTTCGCTATAATTAATGTTGTTGTTTTTGGTAATGAAACGAACCATTTTTAAAACCTTCTGAAAAGCAGTGTCGCCTTGTCTTTCAATCATCGAAACCGTTAAAATTGCTCCGGCATTCATCATTGGATTCAATGGTTTTCCCGTAATTTCTAAATTTCCAAAATGATTAAAAGGTTTGTCTGATCCAAAGTAGCCCATGTTTTTGAAAACAGCTTCTTCTCCATTTTCCTGAACAGCGACCATCAATGCAATAATCTTAGAAATGCTCTGCATAGTGAATTTCTTGTCAGTATCGCCCACATTGATGACTTTTCCTTTAGCATCAACCACTGAAAAAGCAATGGCAGCGGCACTCATTTTGCCTAATTCGGGAATATAATCGGCAACCTTGCCTTGTGAAGCGTAATGTTTGTTCTGATCTAAAATATCCTGTAAAACTTTTTCAGTTATTTTGTTTTCGGTTGATATCGTGGTTGGTTTTTTCTGTGCGTATATTGATGTAGAAAAGCAACACATGTTAACAGTAACAAACAGCACAAACAGTTTTATAAATAGCGATTTTTGCATGGTGAGAATTTAGATTGAATCAAAGATAAAAGATTATTTTTGCCAAACACAAAAAAACAATATGAGTATTGATATAAGTAAAATCAGAAAATTATCAGACAAAGAACTTTTAAGCTACTTAAAACCAAATACACCATATACTATTGAAGCGGTATTATTAGCTTTTGATATATTGGAAAAAGAAAGAAAGTTTGTTTTTTCTGAAGATGAAAAACTAAAAATCGATGAAGTAATAAATCTAAAAGAGCAGGATAATTTAAGAAATTTCCAAGAATATAATGATGATTATTCTGTGCCAGATACTCCAGAAAATAATCACCTCCCAAAATTACATTCGAAAAAGTACGTATTAAGTATGGGAGCTACTTTTTCTAGCCTTGTAGCTGGTTATTTTATTCTTATTAATGTGAAAGATTTGGGTTTAAATTCTAAAATTAACACCCGAAAATTAATAGCAAGCTCGATATTCGGTTTTGTTGTCTTGGTTACTTTGTTACTGCTCTATCATTTTTATGGATATGATTTCATGAAAGATTACGAAGCCAAGAATACTGGATATAGTAGATATAAACTTACAGCAAACAATGTGTATGTCTATTTATACTTATTGGTGAATGGATTATTCTCTTATGTTATTTGGGGCGATTATATACCTAAAAGATTACAATATCGATCAAAAAATACGTAATCCAATAGAAAATATGACTCATTTTCGTACTTTTGAAATCAAAATAAAACAAACAATGTTACAATTAACTCAAGAAATTAAAGGAACAGCTTTTGTTTATGTTGTAAACGAGCAAACTACTTTAAATACTCAAACCCCTGATTACGTTGCCGAGGCTTTTAAAACCTTTCAAACCGCAGAAACAAAAGAAGATTTTTTAAAAATAGGCAGCCAGTTCTACTTTTTCGTAAAAGAGAATGAAGATTTGGAAAAAATGCGTGTGGCAGGTTTTAATATCCGACAAAAATTAGATAAAAAAGCAACCGACATTACCATCATCGGCTCAGGTGAAACAACGTTGGCGTTGGTTGAAGGTTTGGCACTATCGAACTATCAGTTTTTAAAATACTTTAAAGATGCCGACGACCGCGAATATACCTTAGAGAATATTTTTATGCTGGGCGATATTTCTGCAGAAGAAATCAACCGAATGAACAACGTGATAAAAGCTGTTTTCTGGGCACGCGATATGGTTAACGAACCAAATTCGTTCTTAACGGCAAATCAGTTGGCAAAGGAAATTCAGGAAATTGGAGACGAAGCACAGTTTCATGTAGAAGTTTTCCGTAAATCAGAAATCGAAGCCCTAAAAATGGGAGGATTGCTTGCTGTAAATAAAGGTTCTATTCAACCACCAACTTTTACGGTAATGGAATACAAACCTGCAAACCCTATCAACGAAAAACCAATTGTCTTGGTAGGTAAAGGTGTTGTTTACGATACAGGAGGTTTGTCGTTAAAACCAACGCCAAACTCTATGGATTTAATGAAATCGGATATGGGCGGTGCAGCAATGATGGCGGGAACCGTTTATGCAGCGGCATTAAACAAATTGAATGTTCACATCATCGGATTAATTCCTGCAACAGACAACCGCCCCGGTGGTGATGCGTATGCTCCGGGTGATATTGTTACCATGATGGACGGCACAACGGTTGAAGTGTTGAATACCGATGCAGAAGGACGCATGATTTTAGCCGATGCTATTAGTTATGCCACAAAATACACTCCGGAACTTATTATTAATTCGGCAACATTAACAGGTGCTGCTTTAGTTGCTGTTGGTACGCGTGCTGCTTGTTTCATGAGTAATGCTGCCGTTGAAGTAAATAACGCTTTATTAAGTGCAGGTACAAAAGTTTATGAACGTATGGTACATTTACCTTTGTGGGATGATTATAAAGAGCAGTTGAAATCTACGTGTGCCGATTTAAAAAACATTGGCGGTAGTACGGCAGGAACCATTACAGCTGGTGTATTTTTAGAACATTTTGCAAAGGCTCCGTTTGTACATATTGATATTGCCGGACCTGCATTTACAAGTGCTACCGAAAACTATAAAGGTTTAGGGGGAACCGGAACCGGAATCCGTGCACTGCATGAATTCTTTGTAAACTATAAAAAGTAATTTCAAAATCCGTTGTCATTTGATAACGGATTTTTTATTAAAATATGTTTTTACGTTTCCCGCAGAAATAAATATGTAGCTAATATTTCATCCTGTTCGTCATTCTGTAAGCATGTTTTAGAATCTAAATTAAAGTCGTAATGATTCAATTACATAATCAACATGGATAAAATAACGGCTAAAATCAACAGTTTAACAATTGGGGTATAGGGTAGTGGTGTACCCAATGTGTGGCACGAGTTCCACACTATAGTATTGTTTTTTCTTAAAATTAACTCTGTTTTTGTTAAAAAACTAAATGGCATAGTACTTGAAAACTTTATTCACGACAAAACCAAAAGTGTTTGATCATTTTAATCTAACCAATAAAAATCGAACACCTTTATTTCTTAAAATAAAAGTATATGCCCACACCCGCCAATCAGTGTTTAAAAAACGACACATTAGTAAACCAGCGATATCAGAATGAAAAAAATCATCTTAAAGTAGTTAGAGACGATACCTTAAAACAAAAAGCTGACCGTTCTGAATTTTTAGACCAACTTTCTTTAAACTCTTTAAAAAACAAAGATTATTTAGTAGTAGGTGCCACCTTATTTTTAATGGTGCTGTCAGTTGCTGCTTTTATTAATTTTCAGACCGATATAGAAAAACTGCACTTTGAACGAATGAGTACGTGGTGGGGTGCATCGATAAACTACATAGCATTAACTTTGCTGGTTTTGCAGCTAAGTTTTATAACCTATTTAATTGTACTTTACATAAAATATAAGTCCGTAAAAGCAGTTTCTAACGATAAGCTGCCTACGTGTACGGTTATTGTACCTGCTTACAACGAAGGAAAGCTGGTTTATGAAACCTTATTAAGTTTAGCCCACAGTGATTTTCCGGCAGAAAAATTACAGATTTTATCTATTGACGACGGTAGTAAAGACGATACATGGCAATGGATGTTGAAGGCAAAAGATAAACTAGGCGATCGATTGACTATTTACCAGCAACCGAAAAATATGGGAAAACGCCATGCGCTTTACCGTGGGTTTAAGGAAGGTACCGGTGAGGTTTTTGTAACAGTAGATAGTGATTCTATTGTTAAAGAAGATACGTTGCGCAACTTGGTAAGCCCGTTTGCTGTAAATGAAAAATGTGGTGCCGTTGCAGGAAATGTTCGTGTGTTAAACAAAGCAAAAGGGCTGATTCCTAAAATGCTGAACGTAAGTTTTGTTTTTAGTTTTGAATTTGTTCGATCGGCACAAAGTGCCATTGGCTCGGTTTTATGTACACCCGGGGCGTTGGCTGCTTACCGCAAAGATGCCGTAATGAACTGTTTAGAAGATTGGATGAACCAGACTTTTAGAGGACAGCCTAGTGATATCGGTGAAGATCGCGCCATGACCAACATGATTTTAAAACAAGGATTGCATGTGCTTTTCCAGAAAAATGCGTATGTATATACTAATATCCCTGAAAAATATAAAAGTCTGTATAAAATGTTTGTTCGTTGGGAACGAAGCAATGTTCGTGAAAACATCATGATGAGTAAATTTGCTTTTACAAAATTCAGAAAAGAGTCAACCGCAGGTTCGCGTATTTTACTAACCATGCAGTGGATTAAAGTAATAATGGCTTATCCTTTATTGGTATTGTTACTGTTTTTTGTAGTCACGCATCCGGTACTTTTTGTATGTTCAAGTTTAGCAGGAATCTTTGTATTCTCAAGTATTCAAATGTTTT